>CAZCXH010000163.1:0-11527 GCA_964502525.1 uncultured Chitinophagaceae bacterium | reverse complement strand
CGAACTATCGAATCATCAAATCACCGAATTCTCATTGGCACATCGGCTAATCAGCGCATCAATTCATTAGCTCCTCAATCTCCTCCGCTTCAACCGGAATATCTTTCATCAAATCAACGGTTCCGGTTTTTGTAACGAGAATATCGTTTTCCAGCCGGATGCCGAATCCTTCCTCTTTAATGTAAATTCCCGGTTCGCAGGTGAACACCATTCCGGGTTTGATTGGTTCGTAGCGGTTCCCTATGTCGTGCACGTCCAATCCCAGAAAGTGCGAAGTGCCGTGCGGCATATACTTTTTCCATTGGGGTTTTTCCGGGTCTTCTTTTTTTACATCCTCGCTTTTCAGCAACTTGAGTTTTAAAAGCTCTTCCGTCACCACTTTTCCAACATCCTTATTAAAATCATCCAGTCTGATTCCGGGCTTCATCATCTTCATCGCTTCGCGTTGAATTCGCAGCACGGAATTGTAAACTTCCATTTGCCGCTTTGAAAATTTTCCGTTCACGGGAATGGTGCGCGTGAGGTCGGAAGCATAGTTGGCATATTCGGCAGCGAAATCCATCAGCAACACATCGCCATCCTCGCATCGCTTGTTGTTGGTGACGTAATGAAGAATGTTGGAGCTTTTGCCGGATGCAATAATCGGCCCGTAAGCATGACCGGTTCCATGCTTTGCAAACTCATGCGTAATCTCAGCTTCAATTTCATATTCCAGCACTCCGGGCTTCACGAATTTCAAAATCCTGCGAAAGGCTTTCCCGGTAATGCTGATTGCCTTTTCAATTAAATCAATTTCAGCATCAGACTTGATGGCGCGCAGCGATGACATGACCGGAGCCGACCGCTCAAAGCGATGCAGCGGGTATTTTTCCTTCAACTGTTTTGCAAAAATCAAATCATAATCGGGAACAGTGGCCGTGGCGCGGTCATTCTCGTTGGTGTTGAGATAACAGGTGTTGGTAAGGTACATCACCGTCTTCAGAACGCCTTCAAATTCGCCTTTCCACAACACATTTTTTATCCCGGAAATTTTGCTTGCCTGTTCCTGCGTGAACTTCTCGCCTTCCCAAATCATAATCAGCTCGCTGGTTTTTCTCACGAAAAGCACTTCGCGGTATTTCTCCACCGGGCAGTCGGGAAACAAGATAAGCGATGTCTGCTCCTGGTCAATGCCCGTTAGGTAAAACATATCGGGGTGCTGGCGGAAGGGGAAGGTGGCGTCACCGCTTTTGGGCATCAGGTCGTTTGAGTTGAAGATTGCCAGCGCGCCTTTGGGAAGTTGTTTGACAAAATTTTTTCTATTGGCGATGAATAAATTCGGGTCAATGGGGGCGTAGCGCATTGCGTTATTCCTTAGTTGCGGAAAACGGGCAAATATAAAAGATTAATGGAGTTGCTCAGGATGATTCCAGGGCAACACGCATTAAAATGTTGGATAGCTTCATTGCCGTTGGCTTCAGCCAACGGAGATGAAAAGAGCGGGAATGATGGGCTTTAGCCCAACCTTGCCAAAACAAAAAAAAATTTGACTGAAGCCTGTTCATTTCTCAATTCTTAAACCGTTGGCTGAAGCCAACGGCAATGAAAGGGTTGGATAACCAGACTGATTTATAGTTGGAATAGAGGAGAAGTGGAGTTGATGTACGTGCCGAGATGGTTGCAAGCACCACTTTAAGCGGTATGGCAGAAATGACTTGAAGCACCTGTTTCAATGGCTCGACTGCCGATTGATGAAATGGTGGAAGCAAGTGCCGGACAGGCAGCACCCATAGGCAGGCTACACAATTTAAGATTAACAACAGGGCAGTTCTAAAAATTGCTCTTTTTATCGCCTCACCCTTCCCTCTCCAGAAGGCTCCAGAAGGAGAGGGAGTAAGTGGTAGAATTATTAGAACTGCCCAACAGTCAGCTTTAGGCGGAGAAACTGTCATGTGCGGTTCTGTGAGCGGGTGCCAATCCCCCTTCCTCTGTTCGACTTTCTGCATGTTACCGGTTTTTTGCAAAAATAAATTTGCTTATCACTTTTTGCTGCGTTACATTACCCTCATTGTTTATAAAGCTGAACTATTCAGCGCGAAAGAAAAGGAGGAGTTATGAAGAAGTTGTTATCCGCAGTCGTTTGTTTATCATCTCTCTTAAGCGTCCATACCCCGGCAAAAGCCCAACAGGACGCGATGTATAGCATGTACATGTTTAACGGTTTAGCGATCAATCCTGCATACGCAGGAAGCCGTGAAAGAACCACCGTTATGGCGCTTTACCGCCATCAATGGACGGGGCTTGCAGGCGCTCCCAAAACAGCAGTCCTCTCAGGCCATGCTCCTTTAGCCAATGAAAATATCGGGTTGGGCATGTCGCTGGTAAGCGATAACCACAGCATCTTCAATACCATTACTCTGACAGGGAACTATGCCTACCGTTTTCAGTTCAAGAACAGAAGCCGGCTGGCTTTAGGGCTGAATGTTACCCTGAACAATTTCAGGGCAAATTGGAACGATCTCGTATTGAGCGATGTGACGGATGCTGTATTCACCTCAGCAAAAAAGAACGTAATAAGCCCCAATTTCGGAGCTGGCATTTACTATTACAGCGAAAGGTTTTATGCCGGATTATCAGTGCCTCACTTTCTGAACATGAGCCTGGGCGACCACTTTAAAGCGGAAGGAACCAACATGGTTGCCCGCCAATGGAAGCACTATTTCTACACCATGGGGGCGGTGTTCAATCTCGGAGAAAACGTGAAGTTCAAGCCTTCGCTGCTCTGCAAGTATGTAAAGAACGCTCCATTTCAGGCAGATATCAGTGCAGCCTTCCTGTTCAAAGAAGCGCTTTGGGTTGGGGCAAGCTACAGAACCGGTGATGCTGTCGTCTTAATGACAGAATATAATTTCTCAAAAGGGATCAGGATCGGATACGCTTATGACATCACGCTTTCAGAACTGAACGATTATTCATCAGGGACTCATGAGATCATGATAGCGTATGAGTTCATGAAGAAAGATACTTACCTGTCACCCAGAAGGATGAGCTACTTCTAATTTCTAATAAACCTGCCGATTCTTACAAGATTGCCTCATGTTACCATTTCTTAGTTTCAATCACGTTGTCGTTCTCTGGTAGTGAATAGCTGTAAGTTCCTCTGGGGAGGTCAGGGAAATACCGGAGATAATGCTGCGACCTTATTGGACGCCAAAGGTTGCAATAGCGTAAAGATTCATGATTAAAGCGCGCTTCAATCTGCGCCTCAACTAAGGTTGTTCAAATCCAGCGTGAAATCATCACAAGGTTAGCAACCGGACAATGCCCGGTGATAAAAGTCATTGTAGGGCAGGCGTCAAATTCCGATTTTGCGGACAGTTTGATGTTTACTATTTCTTGGTTTTCAGTTCGTTTTTTCTAACGAAATTCATCAGCCATGAATCCTGGCGGAAAGATTTCAGCCTTCTGCTTAATTACCCTGCTCCTGTCTTCCCGCTATTTTCGAAGGGATTGAATATTATGAATCAGACCTTGATGAAGAATTCATCAATTCAATGTTAGTGTGGTTTTTTTACTCTGCTGGAAACGAAGGAAACAAGACATATCCCGATTGCGGACGCAAAAAGTATGATTCTCTTAGATTAAAGTCATCAACAGAAATATTTATGTCCTCTAACTTTATTTCCCGCTTTATAAAATTATCTTTAACCAAATCCCGTAAAACATGAAAAACGAAACTACCGATGTGCTGGTGATTGGGGCAGGTCCTTCCGGAACGGTTGCGGCATCCATCGTCAATAAAAACGGCTTAAAAGTTAAAATCGTGGAGAAACAAAAATTTCCGCGTTTTGTTATCGGGGAGAGTTTGCTGCCCCGCTGCATGGACAATTTTGCGGAAGCCGGATTTTTAGAAGTGCTTAAAAAACAAGGCTACCAGGAAAAAAGAGGCGCCATTTTCCTGAAAGGCGATAAGCGTTGCGAATTTGAATTTTCGGAACAATTCACCAAAGGCTGGCAATGGACGTGGCAGATACCGCGCGACCATTTCGACCAGGTGCTTGCCGATGAGGTGCAGAAGATGGGCGTGCCCGTTGAATTTGAAACTACAGTAACCGGCATTAAATTCAACGGCTCCAATTCGGTCACCACCGTGACCGACAAGCAAGGCAACCAGAAACAAATCCATGCGCGGTTCGTCATTGATGCCAGTGGGTACGGACGTGTTATTCCGCGCCTGCTGAACCTGAATCGTCCTTCGAGCCTGCCCCCGAGAGACACCCTGTTTACCCATGTGAAAGATGTCAACCGCCCTGCCGGGCCTGACAGCGACAGGATCGTGATTGTGGCTCACCGCCAGGACGTCTGGATTTGGATTATTCCCTTTTCCAACGGCAATACATCGGTGGGATTCGTAGGAAACCCCAGGTTTTTTGAAGAGTTTGAAGGCGCACCGGAAGAAAAATTAAGAGCCATGCTCGCTGCCGAGCATCACACCCAAAACAGATTTCAAAATGTAAAAATGCTTTTTGATCCTATCACCATTGCAGGATATTCCATCTCCATCAAGCAACTGTATGGCGATGGTTATGTTCTTACCGGCAATGCTACGGAATTTCTCGATCCGGTTTTCTCGTCAGGAGTAACCTTCGCCACCGAATCGGGAGCGGCAGCCGGCAAACTCGCCAGCCGCCAACTGAAAGGAACTCCGGTGAACTGGGAAAAAGAGTACGCTGAAGTAATCCTTCGGGGCGTGGAGGTATTCCGCAGTTATGTGCAAGGCTGGTATGACGGAACGGTGCAGAAGATATTTTTTGCATCCAATCCCGGACAGGAGAACAAAAACATGATATGCTCGGTATTAGCCGGCTATGTATGGGATACAAACAATCCTTACGTGGCCCGGCATGCCCAGGCGATTCAAACCCTGGCTAAGGTTGTAGAAATGCAGTCTGCCAAGCCGGTTGTTTAGCAAACCGGCCTCGGAGGAGGCCCCTCCTTCAATGATGCGGATGCGCCTTTCCTTTTTTACTTTGCCTGTCTATACCGGGAGTTGTGAGAATAGTTGCTGACAGCGTATTTGTTTTTATCATCATGCAAAATACGTATTATTTCCCTTCCTTAATCACCGCCTGTCTGGAAAGCGTTCGATAAAACAAAAACGACAGCACATCGCTCACCTGTTCCGGGCTGAGTTTTTTCATCACAGCGTGGTTTTCAGGGTCGCCTCTTTTCGCTGAATCCTGATAGTTATCCAACTGCGCGAAAGTAAAATGTGGAATTGTGTCCTTTCCTCCTACCCCATGGCATCCGGAGCACGTTTCTTTATAAAGATGATAGCCTCTGTAGTAAGCATCTTCCAGCTTCGCCTGATCTTCGGCAGGAATTTTGCTTGGGAGGCGTGACATTGCAGTGGCGAAATCATTCCGCAATTCCCGCTTTACTCCGCATCTCGCCATCAGCAGGCAGGCAGCAGCAATTAGGACAATTACATAGTACTTCATTGGTTCTACTGTTAATGCTGTGAAAATAGGTCAAGTTTTGTTCAAGTTTGACAGATGAATACACAAGAATTTTTCAGACAGTTGCTGAAGTTGGACAAATCAGGGATAAATGGAACGTGTCGAACAAGCAAAAGATAGCGGACATGTCCACGATTATCTGAAGCATGACATGCAGGGAATTGGAAAAAGACAACATCGTCAGCATCCGCATTGGATAAAAATATTATAAATCTTATAAGAAAAGGCACCTTACGTCAATGTGATCAGCGACAGCAAAGGCAAGCTGAACGTGGAGAAGAGCGGTCAGAGGCAGCTTGTAAAAAATTGCCGGGTAATACGTTCAGCGATGAAAGGCTCACCAAATCTCCGAATCGTCAATACCCATATTTCTCCTCCCACCACTCCTTCAATCTTTTTCGTATCTCATTTTCCTTTGGATTATCACCCGGCTGGTATAGAACCGTGTTGCGGATTTTTTCGGGAAGGAATTCTTCCTGCGTGAAGTTGCCTTCGTATTCGTGTGCGTATTTGTATCCTCTGCCGTAACCCAATTGCTTCATCAGTCCGGTGGGTGCGTTGCGGATGTGAAGCGGCACGGGCTGGTCGCCCGTTTCTTTGACAAGCGCAGTCGCGTTGCCAATCGCAGTGGTTGCTGAATTGCTTTTTGGAGAAGTTGCAAGATAGATGGCCGTTTGCGAGAGAATCAGATTGCACTCGGGATATCCGATGACATTCACCGCCTGGAAACAACTGCCGGCAAGCACGAGCGCATTGGGGTTGGCGTTGCCGATGTCTTCGCTGGCGAGAATCAACATGCGCCTTGCGATAAACAGCGGGTCTTCACCGCCTTCGATCATGCGTGCCAGCCAATACACCGCTGCGTTCGGGTCGCTGCCGCGCATGGATTTGATGAAAGCCGAGATGATGTCATAGTGCTGTTCACCTCCTTTGTCGTAGAGCGCCATTTTCTTCTGCGCGTTCTTGATCACAAGATCATCAGTAATCAGCACTTTGCCTTTCGTGACTGAGTTGACTGTAATCTCCAGCAGGTTCAGCAGCTTGCGGGCATCGCCACCGGACAGGCGAAGGAGCGCTTCCGTTTCCTGCAACTGGATTTCGCGTGATTTTAAAATTTCATCCGTTTTGATGGCATGATCGAGCAACTTCAGCAAATCATCCTTGCTCAGTTCTTTGAGAATGTAAACCTGGCAGCGAGAGAGCAAAGCTGAAATCACTTCAAACGATGGATTTTCTGTTGTCGCGCCAATCAGCGTCACCCAGCCTTTTTCTACTGCACCCAGGAGGCTGTCCTGCTGCGCCTTGTTGAAGCGGTGGATTTCATCAATGAACAAAAGGATGTTGCCATTTTTCTTTGCAAGGTCAATCACCTCGCGCACCTCTTTCACGCCCGAGCTGATGGCGCTCAGCGTGATAAAGGTTTTACCCGTTTCCTTTGCGATGATGTTTGCAAGCGTTGTTTTTCCGACTCCTGGAGGTCCCCAGAAAATCATCGAGGGAATATTACCTGATCTGATTACAATTCGCAGAATCTTCTCATCGCCAACGAGATGGTCCTGACCGGCAAAATCATTCAGCGATGCGGGGCGCATCCTTTCTGCCAACGGGATGGAAGAGTCATTCATGCTTTCAAAAGATAGTTTGTTTCAGCATTAAAGATGACAAATCGTTTTATAATTCATCGCGCAAAGCTTATTTTGCGGAAAAGAAAGTTGTATGGCAGGATTAAAGAAAAGAAACTTTGAAAGGGAATTCAAATTCCGCACTTCACGCAGTGGCGGGAAGGGGGGGCAGCATGTTAACAAGGTTGCCACGAAAGTCGAGCTGGTATTTAACGTTAGAAATTCCAACATTCTTGATTTGGATGAGAAGTTGTTAATCAAGGAGAGGCTGGGGCATAAGCTGTCATCTGAGGGCGACCTGCGTATTGTTACCGAACTGTTCAGATCGCAGTTAAAGAATAAGGAAGCCTCCAAAGAACGCTTTTACCGGATGATTGAAAAAGCGCTGAAGCGGCCGAAGCTCAGAAAACCCACAGAACCCACCAAAGCTTCCATTGAAAGGCGCCATAAGAAAAAGCATATCACCAGCGAAAAGAAGAAAGGCAGGAAAAAAGTTGATTTGAACAGCGCGGAAGAATGATCACCGCATTATATCTCGCAGAATTTCATGCCCCAGCCTGTCGCGCTTCGTGAGGAGGTAATGTTCATTATGCGGATTAGGGTTTATCTCTAAAGGAACATTATCTACAATTTCCAATCCGTAACCGATCAAGCCGGTGCGTTTGCGCGGGTTGTTGGTGATGAGCCGCATTTTCGTGATGCCCAGATCGCGGAGTATTTGCGCGCCCACGCCATAGTCGCGGGAGTCCATGTCGTAGCCCAGGGCCAGGTTGGCGTCAACCGTATCTTTCCCTTCCTCCTGAAGTTTATATGCTTTTAATTTATTCAGTAATCCAATACCCCTGCCTTCCTGCTTCATGTAAAGCACTATGCCTTTGCCTTCCTGTTCCACCATCTTCAGCGCGGCATGAAGCTGCTCCCCGCAATCGCAGCGCAGCGAGCCGAGAATATCGCCCGTGACGCATGATGAGTGAACGCGGGTCAGCACCGGCTCGTCTTTTTTCCATTCGCCTTTCACCAGCGCCATATGAACCTCATCGGTGGTAAGCTGCGAATATGCAATTAGTTTAAAATCTCCATATTTGGTCGGCAGGTTCACTTCTGTTTCACGCTTGATCAGCCGCTCCTTCGACATGCGGTATTCAATCAAATCCTCGATGGAGATGATTTTAAGATCAAACAGTTTTGCTATCTGAAACAATTCCGGCAGGCGGGCCATCGAGCCGTCATCGTTCATGATTTCCACGAGAATGCCAACGGGGTCAAATCCGGCAAGACGAGCCAAATCAATGGTTGCTTCGGTATGTCCCGCGCGCCTCAGCACACCGCCTTTTCTGGCTTTCAGCGGGAAGATATGGCCGGGCTTGGCAAGATCGTGCGGTTTCGTTTCCGGATTAATCAGCGCCATCACCGTTTTCGATCGGTCGCTGGCGGAGATGCCGGTTGACATTCCCGGTCCGCGCCAGTCAATGGTAACGGTAAATGGCGTGTGATGCAATGACGTGTTTTCGCCCACCATCAGATCCAACCCCAACTCTTCGCAGCGCTCTTCAACTATCGGAGCGCAAATCAATCCGCGTCCATGCTTCGACATGAAGTTGATGACCTCCGGTGTGGCGTTGCGCGCGGCTGTGATGAAGTCGCCTTCGTTCTCGCGGTCTTCGTCATCCACAACAATCACCAGCTTGCCTTTGCGGATGTCTTCAATGGCTTCTTCAATGGTGTTGAATTTCAGCATTGCTAATGGTTTACAGATCGTTTGCAAAGATAACGATTTTAGAGGGGGGAGGTAATGCTTTTTAATTTGCGAGCATATTATTATTGAAAACCGATTTCATATTTTTGACGACTTTCTAAATGCTACTCGGAAAAAAAATAGTAGTGGTGCTGCCCGCGTACAATGCGGAACTTACATTGGAAAAGACATGCAGCGAAATCCCAAAGGAAATTGTGGACGAGGTGGTGCTGGTGGATGACAACAGCAAGGATAGAACCGTTGAGGTTGGTCAAAAAATCGGCATAAGGCACATCATCCGGCATGAAAAGAACAAGGGTTACGGAGGCAATCAGAAAACGTGCTATAAAAAGGCGCTTGAGCTGGGCGCTGATATAGTGATAATGCTTCATCCGGATTATCAGTACACTCCAAAGCTTATTGCAGCCATGGCTTCCATCATTGCAAATGATGTTTACCCGGTGGTATTGGGATCGCGGATTCTTGGCGGAGGAGCGCGCAAGGGAGGAATGCCTTTTTATAAATATGTTTTCAACCGGATGCTTACACTATCACAGAATATTCTTATCGGGCAGAAACTGTCGGAGTACCATACCGGCTATCGGGCTTTTTCAAGGAAGGTGATAGAGCGCATCAATATTGATGCAAACTCGGATGATTTCGTTTTCGACAATCAGATGCTGTCGCAAATTTTTTACGCTGGATTTCAAATTGCAGAAGTCACCTGCCCGACAAAATATTTCGAAGAAGCATCGTCCATCAATTTCAGCCGCAGCATGAAATATGGGTTGGGTGTGCTAAAAGTGAGCTTGATGCACTTTTTGCAAAGAATGGGGTTGGGGAAATTTGAAATCTATGCAACCCGGGATGGGGAACGGGGGAAGAGGAGCGAGGGAAAATAAAATTCAGGTTTTACCGCCCCGGTTCGCGCTTGAAAAATACAAATCCATTTTTTCGCTCGATTTCTTCCAGTTGAGGAAATGAAGCATATTCCTGCGCCTTGTTAATCTTACACACGAAATAAACCGGCTTGTCAATATCGCCATGCAGCAGCCATTCTTTGTCATGGCTTTTCGGGTTTTCCTGCGGCTGCTTTTGGGTGTAAAACAAATGAGCGAAGCTTTTGAAGCCGAGCGCTTCAACGTAAACGTCTTTGCCCTGCAGCGATTTGTAAAAGTCAATGGCGGCTCCTTGGTTGTAACGTTCGATGCGCGGGGCGAATGAAAACATGACGGCTTGAATGAAAATGCAGGTGCTTGCAAAATGCAGCGCAATACCTTGTTTGAAATTTTTATTTAGCAGGATGAATGAAGCGACAGTCGTTATGGCATACGTGATTCCAATAAACATCAGGTGAGGAGGCCAATCAACTTCTGCATCAAGACTGGCTTTCGCGAATGAATCCTTTATGTATGGAATAATTAATTCGGTTTGGTTTCCGAAACATGGAATCAACACTGCCACAGAACCTATCGCAAATCCGAGCGCAAGCAGGATGGCGTTTAACACTTTTGAAATTTTATATCCCGTTTTAATTCTGAAATAAATTTCCCATGCTGCAAGAAATGTAAGCGGCAGATAGCACAGCGAAGAATAATGGATGATTTTTGTTTTGGCGATTGAAAATAAAATCAGGACAACCATAAACAGAATGATCATCCAAAGCCTGAAGTTTAGCTGAACCGGGTCTGCGCCATGTTTTTTTAAAAAACCGTTAATTGCAAGCAGGGAAGCCGGAAAACATCCAATCAGCAACACTATTGCGTGATAATAAAACGGTCCGCTGTGACCGGCTCCTGTCGTGGAGAATAAACGAACCTGATATTCAATAAAGTCACGCAACAGTCCGGTTCCATGCTGAATCACTTCGGCTCCAATCCATATTGAAGATATTGCCAGAGTACTAAAGAGGAAATATCCCGCGGATTTAGCACCAATCCGCTTCGCGCTTGAAAAAAGACAAATCCCGCCAGCCAGAAGAATAATCAGCAGGCCGGCTGGTCCCTTGGTCAGAATTGCCAATCCGGCAAACAATCCGGATAATGCGAAGTGCATTGCGGAAGGGACTTTTTTCGAAGACGCTGCTATCAGAGATGCGATTCCTGAAAAAATAAACAGATTGAACCACGGATCTATGATTCCCGACTTGAAGTAGAAATGCGGAAGGAATGAACCAATGTAAGCCAGCGCCCACAACCATCCGAACGTTGCATCGAAATATTTTCGTCCAAGAAAAAAAATGAGGCACAGCGTTATGATGCCGCAAATTGCATTCGGAAAACGCGCGGCAAATTCATTGATGCCGAACATTTTCATGGCAATTGCCTGCAGCCAGAAAAACAGGGGGGGCTTTTCCCAGAATGGCACGTAATCAATCATCACGCGGGTATAATTTCCGGTTACGAGCATCTCCCTTGCTGATTCTGCAAAGTTGATTTCGTCCCAATCGAATAAATGCACTCTCCCGAGAAATGGAATAAACAGCAGGGCGCCAAGCAGAGTTATTATAGCGTAGGGTTGAAAATTTCGGAACGAATAGAATTTAGTCATGCGCCTCTCAAAATAGAGGAAAGAGGCTTTCCATCCAAATCGGGCAAAATGGATTTTACAGAAAACCACCACCAAATCAAAGTGGTAACGGCTGTTCCGAGCATTGCCCCGAAATACACATC
>CAZCXH010000162.1:0-11717 GCA_964502525.1 uncultured Chitinophagaceae bacterium | reverse complement strand
CGTCAGGAACGATCTTTTGGTAGAAAATTAACTTCGGATATTGTGCAAAGCCCCAGCGACCTTTTATTGATAAGAAAAAAGTAAATCCTTATCCCGAACTCACGTTATCAGCCAATTTGCGTTATCAGCATTCCATTTCTTATTCGGATTATGATATTTTGTAAATTTAAACAGCTTCTAAGATTTTATCCCGCGCACAGTATAATTATTGAATCAGGAAAAGCCACTGCTTTTTTAGCACACAGCCGCAAATTAATACGGACAATCCGGCTTGTCAAGTCCATTATGCGCATTCGGCACAAAACAAAGACGCCAAGAACGCAGGTATTCGCTGCCTTGCGGACTTGGCGTCTGGGTGGGTGGGTGGTTTTGTTACTTCACCAGCATAGCCTTGCTGAACCACGCGCCCTGTTCTGTTTGAAGGCGGTAGATGACCATTCCTCCCGCAACTTCACCGGCATTATATTCCACTTTCACCAATTCTGAAGCGCCTGCATAGCCGTCAAACAAGGTCGCCAGCTTTTGCCCTGCCGCGTTGTATATTTCAAGCGCAGCTTTTGAACCTTCAGTTAAGGTAAATTCAATATTAAGCTTGTCGCTGAATGGGTTAGGATAAGCATTCATATGCATCTTGTTGTTGAATGAAGCTGATTCCTCATGCGTCATCTTTTCAGCCCCGCACGGTCCACCTTCCACCAATTCCGCATACAGCGAGCTTGTGCCTCCGCTTTGACCGTCATGGATGTTATCGGTTTTTGGATCGCCAAACCACAGGAAGGGCGTTGCTCCTCCTCTGAATTCTATTTTCTGAATGTCAATCTCAAATGCCGCTGCTCCCTTGCTGTAGGGGATTTCAATCAGCGTAAGCTTGGTGAAATCAACCGAACCGAAAGCCGTTAGCGGAATGCATATCTCCATGAAGGATTCACCCAATCCGTACGCTCCCAGCGATACCGGGCTGCTCACGCTTCCCTGCGGACGGATCTGTATCTTGCTCCACTCGGTGGAAGCGGTTCCGCGCAAGGTTACGCACATCATCGTGTTGCCTCCGGCTTTCACATCATTTTTTGGCGAAAACAAACTTGTTGATGAATAGCCGAGTTTCAGCTTTCTCCAGCTCTTGGATGTATTCACCACATGCAGGTAGGATGGCTCAGAGCCTCCACCGGGAGTATTAACGCAGAAGTTAGCCACGCAATCATCTGCAGTGCAATGGTCGCTGTCATCACATTCCTCAGCGGTCAGGCAGCATCCGGGAATTGCTGCAAATGAGCATCCCGAGATGCCGTTGCAATCGTCAATCGTGCACAGGTTGCCGTCATCGCACACAACACCGGTGTTTTGGCATATTCCACCCAGGCAGCCATCATGGGTGCATGCATCATTATCGTTGCAATCCAGAGGGGTGTTGAAACATTGGCCCGTGACACACGCGTCATCGGTGCAGAGATTGCTGTCGTCACATTCAGCGTTGGTCGAGCAGGTGATTTCTTCATTGATGACGTGAATGGTAATCAATTTGCCGGTTCCCATGGTTCCTGACGCCCCGCTGCCGGAAAAGGGAATAGCTTCGATGGTATGGGTGCCGGTTGAAATATTCCATTTATTATAATTGCCGGCAGGACTGTCTCCTGCGATGGCGTATGGCGCAGTGTTTTCCACTTTGGCTGTTGGTCCGTTCAAATTGAACTTGACGCTGCCGATGGGTTCAACACACAGGTTCGCGCGAACATTGACATTGGGAGTATAGAACAGATTAACAACATCTCCATCATTCAGCGGGCCGATATCCAAATCAGTTGATGAATTAACCAATGTGAAAGAAACAACTTCCAGCGTGCAGGGCTGGCAGATGTCCGTGTAAACGCATATTCCGTTCACGCAGGCATCCTGGGTGCAGGTATCATTATCGCTGCAGACGATCGCAGTGTTCACGCACAGTCCGTTATTGCAGGCATCCGTGGTGCATGGGTTGTTATCACTGCAGTTAATCGGAACATTCGCGCATCTGAATGAGACACATGCATCCGTAGTGCAGGGATTATTGTCGTTGCAGTCAATCAGCGTGTTGACGCAATTCCCGCCCGCGCACGCATCATTGGTGCATGCATTGTTGTCGTTGCAATTCTTCCCTGTGAAAACACATGAGCCGTTAACACAGGCGTCATCCGTGCAGGCATCATTATCGTTGCAAACCATCGCAACGTGAGTGCAAACACCGTTATTGCAGCCATCGGTGGTGCAGGCGTTGTTGTCGCTGCAATTCTTTGGAGCATGCACGCACAGACCGTCATCGCATGAATCATCGGTGCAGGGATCATCATCATTGCAATCAATCTGCTTGTTATCGCAATCTCCTTCAATGCACGAATCGTCTGTGCAGGCGTCATTGTCGTTGCAATTGACTCCGAAGCACGGATCATCACAGCCGGGAATGACAGCATGCGCGCATCCGCCATTTTCACATCTGTCTTCCGTGCAGACGTCATTATCGGTGCAGTCATGCGGAAGGTAGTGGCACCCTATTGCCGGGTTGCAGAAATCATCGGTGCAGAATTCGCTGTCATCGCAGTTGACGCCAACATAGTGGCAACCGATTTCAGCGCTGCAGAAGTCTTCCGTGCACTCATTGTTATCATTGCAATCAACCAGAGAGTAGTAGCATCCCAGTTCGGCATCGCAATGGTCGTTGGTGCACCCGTCATTATCGCTGCAGTCAAACGGAAGATAATGGCACCCGATGTTGGAGTCGCAGAAATCATCCGTGCAGCGATTGTTGTCTCCGCACTCAACGGGAAGATAATGGCAGCCGACAGCGGGGTTGCAGAAATCATCCGTGCAGGCGTCATTATCAAAGCAACTGATAGGGGTGTGCTGGCAAGCGCCATTGATGCAGGTATCTGCGGTGCAGTGATTGCCATCATCGCAGGTGATGCCGGAGAATAAGATTTCATCTGTCGCTGTGCAGCCTTTGGCGTCCGTCACGGTCACCGAATAGGTTGAAGGGCAAAGCCCGGGCGACAGAACCGGCCTCACGCAAAGCCCGTTGATCTTTGCGTTATTGATAATGCCATCAAATAAAATATTCAGCACGCCATCGTTAACGGAAACGTTGATTGTTTCCACAATGGCGATTGCAGGTCCGCCAGCCTCGAAGAAGATATCATAGTCATCCAGGGCAAGGGCGCCTTCGATGGTTACATCAAATTTCCTGCTGCCCGCTCCTCCGCTTGAGCCGGATCCCGGAAGGCCAAAGAAAATCTCGGCAAAGTGAAGCTCAACGGCATAGTTGCCGTTTATTACAGGGATATTATAGCTGAAAAAACCGCCATTGCCGACAAACCTTTCATTCTGGTACATTTCATCATCATTGGTGCCGGCTATCGGAACCACCTTGTTGAAGATCGTGCCACCGGAGAAAAATTTATCTTTAACAAATGTGTCGCCTGCCGCAGTGATATATGATGCGGTAGTATCACCGGCATCAATGCAGATTTCTGTTCCGTTTACGGTTCCTTCGCCAATGCTCTGTGCCGTTTCCCCTGTTGACCACAAATAAGAATAAGGTGGTGTTCCTCCGGTTACAGTTACTGTTGCGGAGCCATCGCATTCACCGCAAGATGTGGGTGGCGTGCCCGTAACTGCGGCTGAAAGATAGCTTGGAGTGAAATCGCAAATTCCGTTTTCGCAAGCGTCCATTGTGCATGGGTTGCCGTCATCGCAAATCACCGTGAGCGTGTAAACGCAGTTGCCGCCAATACATTCGTCAGCAGTGCACAGATCGCCATCGCTGCAATCCTTCGGAATATGCTGACAAACCCCTTCGATGCAAATATCATCGGTGCATGGGTCGCCATCATCATTGCAGGGAACAGGAATGGTGCCTGTTTTGAAACGTGCCGTGCCGATCGTTGATCCTGACATCCCCGCAAGCTGTCCTCCGGGAGCGCCAACGAAATCAATCCTGTATGTAATATCAAAAAAACTTTCTACCGCCCATTGCCCACCGGGCTGATGGGTGAGGGTTGTGTGACCGGGGCTGGGCATGCCGAACCCGCTTCCGCCCGTGATTCTCAGTAAATCAAAATCAGGGTCACCGGAAGGAAGCTGCCCCTGTAACTGAACCATTTCCGTTGGGAAACTTTGAGTGAGTGTCCCGGGGGTATAAGGTCCGGTGAAAATCATTTCCTGCACCGGGACGTTGACAGAGCGGTTCAACCCAGACAAGGGACCCGTTCCTTTGAGATCCATGGCGAGCATCTCAGTGGCAATGATCTGATCGCCACCGAGAAGACCTCCGGGGCCGCGGCTGATTGGCGCGCCTCCAAAAAGCTTTGCATCAATCTCAATGGGTGAGGTTAGCGGCAGGCCGTCAACAATTTGCATTTTCCCTTTAAGCCCCCCAGTACATTGAGGCGGCAACACGGCAGTGCCGCTGCCATTGTCCGGAGACTCGCATGAACTTGGGTTGGCGCAAGGCTCCTGCGCCAGGACAGGGAGCATATTCGATAATATGCCCATCAATAAAACTGCGACCAATGCTTTGGAAAAAGCACAACAGTCAGAAATGAATTTCTTTTCCATGAGTAATAGGTTTTAATGCAAATAGCGGAGAAGAAAAGAGATTGTCAAGAAAACTTATAGAGGATTCTTAAAATGAAATAGGTGGAAACTGAAAATCAGATAGTTATGAGAAGAAAGAAAAAAAAGCTAACGTGAATCCGTTTCTTCAAAAACGGCCAAATCATGGTATCCTAAGCCGGACAAGCCGGAACCAAAAAGGTGAAATTTCAGAAAGCTGAACAAGCGATTTTTCATTGGAGAACTGGAGAACTAAAAATATTTTGCGCGAAAATGACAAGATTCCAGAAGTAAGGTACTAAATAAGGAGTTCTGCTTTCGGTGGCTACCCGTGTAGCGCATTGTCAAGCTTTTCATGTCAGGTTATTTCTGTTTACAGTTTACATGTTTACGGTTTACGATTTTTTAAACAGTAAACGGTAAACAGTGAACATGTAAACTGTAAACAACCACCCGCAGCATTGAACCTGACACAGCAGTAGTTTAAAATCCCAGTTCCGCCAGCGCCTCCTTCATCAGATCGGGGCGGTCGGTGATGATGCCGTCAACGCCTTTATGGATGAGTTCCTTCATTTCATCCTTGTCGTTGATCGTCCAGTAGTGGATGGCAACATTGCTATTGTGTGCGGCCTTGATGATGGTATCCGAATCAAGGTTGATTCCAAGCATGGAGGTCGGAAAGGCGCACAGATCATATCGCAGATGCAGCACCGTGTCAGGGTTGGTCTGCGCAGCCCCCACAAATGAAAAGCCATCACCCAGCGCGGCACCGGTGTAAACGCCATCCGTATTGATGCTGTGGAAGTGGTTCATCACATCATCGGAAAATGAAAATACCACCACCTTTTCAGTCATGTTATGTTTCCGGATGAGGTCGCTCAACTGTCCTGCGGCCAGGAAGCCGTTTGCACCCAAATCCTTAATTTCAATTATCATGTATTCATTGGGATATTTGATAAAAAGTTCCCCGAGGCTGGGAATTTTCACCTGCGTGTTGCGGTAGGGATAGGTGCCATCGAGCGCCTCAAAATCATAACCGAAGTTGAATTGCTGCAGCTCGTCAAACGTATAGTCAACAACATTGCCCGTGCCGTCTGAAGTGGCGTCAATCGTAAGATCATGGATCAGAACGAGCACAGTATCTTTTGTAATTGCGACATCCATTTCCAGCACATCGCAATCTGCGCCTACGGCATAGTCAAATGCAAGCATGGTATTCTCCGGATTCATATGTTTGGCTCCGCCATGAGCCACGATCAGTGGCGCATCACCGGGTTTTACAAAAAACGGGTTCGGCAGGGTGACCTGTGGCGGTTCATCTTCTTCCTTGCAGGACGAAAGGGTGGAAACAAGCAGCATTACGATCACTAAATATTTCATGGATAAAATTCTTTGCCACAAGATAGCATTTTTGGGAAAACAATTTTGCCGGTATTTTTGTTGGGGTGTTTTATTAATTAGTAATTATTATAATTAAAGTTGTAGTAACTTTTATGCCAATGCCCGCCAGACGTGCAGGAATTCAACCGGTGCATTTTGAATTTCCCAATTACTTGCTACATTTGCGCTGAAGCTCTTTGATGATAGGGGCGGCTCGAACGCAAGTGAAAGCCTTAAAAAGGGAATCCGGTGCGAATCCGGAGCAGTTCCCGCTGCTGTAAGCTTTGGATTGATGATTGACGATTGCTTCAAATTTTCAATCATCTATCTATAATTGCGAAATTCTTGTCACTGCCCCGCAGAGCGGGGTGGGAAGACTGTAGCGATGAAAGAGCAAGCCAGAAGACCTGCCCGTATCTTTAAATTCTAAGCTTTCGGGAAGAAAAGCGGGGAACAAATTACGAATTGCGAAGTGCGAATGAGGAATAGCCGTAAGGTGATTTTCATTCTTCATTCGTAAATCGTCATTCGTAAATCGTCATTCGCCCTCCCGGTTTTTGAATCATATTTTTTAACCTTTGTCTGCCGCAAGGCAGTACCCCAAAAAACAAAAACCATGGGAACAAAATTTTTCAGAAGCCTCATTGCAGGCTGGAGCGTCATGCTCAGTTTTTCAACCATCACCCTTGCAGGCGATTATGTGCACAGGGTGATCATTGCCAACGAAGGATTTTACGATTATTATGGAGGCATGGCGCAGGTGCAGCCAGCCCATCTTGCTGCGTATGATCCGGTTACCGGGGCATATTCGGTTTTCGACACCATCGAAGGTGCGCGGTTCACCACCGAAGTGCTGGTGAACGAGCATTACATCGTTGCCGCAGCAGACACGTTTTTGATAAAATATGACCGTAATTCCCTGCAGCGTCTTGCCATCCAAACCGTGAAGGGCATCCGCGGCATAGCCGTGTGGAACGACAAGGTGCTTGTGACCCGCGGTGAAGTGGGCGGACTGCCCTCTTACTTCCAGGTTTACAATATTTCCGATTTGAGTTTTGATTATGAACTTGATGCCGCCAACGGGCCTCAATATGCTGCGCAGGATATCAGGATAGTCAATGACAAGGCATATTTCGTTATTAATAACGGCTTTGAGTGGCCACCCAATCCGAAAGGGCTTATTGGTATCGTTGACCTTAATACCCGCGCTTACACCGAGGTTGACCTGGGCCCTGACGGTTTGAACCCGGATAATCTGATGCTTGACGGTGACAAACTTTACACGCTGAACAACAAAGATTTCACCGGAAGCTCGGTTTCTGTTTATAATATTCTAACCGGTGGCGTCACCACTGCCAACCTCGCAAATGTTACCACGGGCTGCGGCACCTCAACGCTGTTTGCCAGCAATATTTGGTATCAGCATTACGCGTCTGCCAAGATGTATGCATTTGATCCGCAGTTGCTTCAGATTTCGGATTCCGCATCGGTGAATAAGCAATTTTATGGGATGGATGTTGACCCGGTTAACAACTACCTGTATGCCTCAGTTACGGTTACTGACTCTGATTTCATACCGGTAAGCTCGATGGCATATATATATGACGCAAACCAGGTTCTTCTCGACTCATTCGGGGTGGGTTTCTTTGCAGGCAGCATGGCTTTTGATGTCAGGAAAACCACGGGTATTTTAAATGATGTTCATCAAGATATGATTTCCGTATTTCCAAATCCATCAACTGATGAGCTAAGAGTTGATTTTAAAGGGTTGGAAGCGGAAAAACTGGAAGTTATTGACATGAGCGGAAAACAGGTCAGCACCCGGGCTGTTGCCGGTGTTCCGGTAATATCATTGAACACCGAGGCGCTTTCAGCAGGTATGTATCACCTTGTTATTACCGGCAGGGATGGGGTAAGAACAATGACGAAGTTCATAAAGCAGTAATTCCTGAACTCCATAAAAAAACCGCCCCGAAGCAATTTGAGGCGGTTTTTTTATGGGGTAAAAAGACTGCCCTACCGCTTTGACAGTTTAGCCGAAAGTATTACTTTTGCTTTCCTTTTTTTAAAATCATAAAAGGTTTACTTATGATCAAAAGGATAGGCAGGAATTCATGCCTGAACCTGAATTCAAATTTTATTAACAACAAAAAAAATTCGCTTGGCAAACACTGAACAGGAAAAACCAACCCTCGAGGCTGAACAAGCCGCAAACACCTCCTCTGAACCTAAATCACCTTCCCGCACCCGACATGATGATTTTGACTGGGACCTCGGCAAAAGAAGCGTAGCTGTTTATTCTGACGAGAAGAAGCAATCCCTGGAAAAAGAGTACGAAGGCACCCTTCAAACAATCAACGATAATGAAATTATTAAAGGCACCATCGTGGGCCTCACCAAAACGGATGTTGTGCTGAATGTGGGATTCAAATCTGACGGACTCGTGTCAATATCAGAATTCAGGGATATAGAAGATTTAAAGGTGGGTGACGAAGTTGAAGTGTTTGTTGTTGACAAGGAAGACTCAAAAGGACACCTGGTGCTATCCCGGAAAAATGCCAAGCTGATGCGCGCCTGGGAAAACATCGTGAATGCCCACGCCACCGGTGAAGTGGTGATGGGTACCATTGTGAGCAAAACCAAAGGAGGCCTTATTGTGAACGTGTTCGGGCTGGAAACGTTTTTGCCCGGCTCGCAGATTGATGTGAAGCCTATCACAGACTACGATTCTTATGTAGGCAAGAAAATGGAGTTTAAAGTGGTGAAAATTAACGAAGCTATTAAGAATGCGGTGGTTTCCCATAAAGCGCTTATTGAAAGCGATCTCGAAAGCCAGCGGGTGGACATCATGTCAAAGCTTGACATCGGCCAGGTGCTCGAAGGCACGGTGAAAAACATCACCGACTTCGGTGCGTTCATTGATCTGGGCGGTGTTGACGGCTTGCTCTACATCACTGATATATCCTGGGGTAGGATTAATCATCCGAGCGATATGCTGCAGCTCAACCAAAAGCTGAATGTGGTGGTGCTTTCATTTGATGATGAAAAGAAGCGCATTTCTCTCGGCTATAAGCAATTGCAGCCGCATCCATGGGAAACACTTGATCCATCGGTGGCTGTTGGTTCGAAGCTGAAGGGTAAAGTTGTAAATATTGAAGATTATGGCGCCTTCATTGAGATTGTGCCCGGGGTGGAAGGCCTTGTTCACGTATCAGAAGTGTCATGGTCAAACCAACCTATCAATTCGAAGGAATTTTTTAAGATCAATGATATTCATGAAGCCATGGTCATGACACTCGACCGCGCTGAACATAAAATGTCTTTGAGCGTCAAGCGCCTGCTTCCTGACCCTTGGGAAAAGATTTCGGAAAAATATCCGGTTGGCTCCCGCCACAAAGGCACCGTGCAGAACATCACGCCCTACGGAGTGTTCGTGGAACTGGAGGAAGGAATCGGGGGCATGGTGCATATCTCGGATCTTTCCTGGATAAAGCGTTTTAACCATCCTTCCGAATACACGAAGATTGGAAACGAGATTGAGGTGATGGTGCTTGAAATCAACCTCACCGACCGTAAAATGACCCTTGGTCACAAGCAGTTGGAGGAAGACCCGTGGGATACGTTCGAATCGGTATTTCCGGTCGGTTCCGTACATGAAGCGCCCATTGTCAAAAGGGAAGACAGCGGAGCCATTGTTTTGTTGCAGTACGGGCTTGAAGGATTTGTCCCCAAGCGCCACCTCAAGAAAGAAGATGGCAAACTGGCTGTATTGGATGAAACCCTTCGTTTTAAAATTATTGAATTTGACCGCAAGGACAAGCGCATTATCCTCTCGCACACAAAATATCTCGATGACCTGAAAAAAGGGGATGATCAAAAGCTAACTGAAGAAAAGCAAGAAACTGAAAAGGCAGTCAAAGCCGTTAGAAGCAAGGTTGAGAAATCTACGCTGGGGGATATTCAGGAACTTGCAAATCTGAAAGAGAACCTTGAGCAGCAGGAACGTACGCCTAAACCTAAGATTCCGGTTGAAGCCCCCGTGGAAGTGAAACCCCTGGAAGCAAAATCCGAGGAAGCAAAGCCCGAGGAAGTGAAACCCGAAGAACCGGTTGCCGCAGCGGAAGCGCAAGCAGATAACCCGGCAGAAGAAACCTTGGAAGAAAAGCCAAAGGCTAAGCGCGGCCGCCCTAAAAAAGCCAAGGCTGATTCAGATGAAGGCGCTGAAGGAACACCCCATGATAAGCTGGAAGGTTGATATACCGAGAGTAGTCGAGTTTCCGAAGGAACGAGTCGTACTCTCGGTCAATACCGAACATTCTACGGTTCAATTTTCGAAAACCTGACTTGTTTCGGTATAATTCCATCATTTCAACCCGGAGTATCGGTTCACATTGACAGAATTACCAATCTCCAATTAACCAATCACTAACCATGGGTTATTGGCTCATTAAATCAGATCCGGAAGAGTACGGATGGAAAGAGTTGGTGCGCGACCAGTCAACCGTTTGGACAGGAGTGAGAAATTTCAAAGCTCGCAACAACCTTAAATCAATGAAACGAGGTGATAAAGTGCTGTTTTATCACAGCCAGACAGACAAAGCGGTGATAGGCATTGCAAAAGTTGCGAAAGAGCATCAACCTGACCCCACCGCTGCAAAAGGCGAACCTTGGGTGGCTGTTGACCTGGCTCCTGATAAAGCCTTGAAGAATCCTGTCACATTAGAACAGATTAAAGCCAATAAAAACCTCTCGGGCGTTTATCTCGTAAGGCAGCCCCGCCTATCGGTGATGCCGCTTGGCAAGGAAGACTATGAGATGATTGTGAAGATGGGCGAGTGAGAACGGGTAGGCATCTGAACTGTATTTTCTTAACCTATCCTTATCTGTCGTTTTTTACCGTGAAAAAAAATAGAACAAAACGAAGTTCTAAAAAACAAGGATTCGTAATATTCGTAATCATCAATCTGGCGAAATATTGAATGTAATCAGCATCGTTAAGAGGAACATGATAATCAATCCAATCAAAAAAATAAAATCCGCTACCGCTTCAAAGGTTTCACCCCTGGCGGTTTTATCGCGAATGGAGAGAAAAGAAAGGATGCTGCTTATCATGAACAGGATAGAAGCTATGGCGGTGATTTCATCAATGATGGTCTCCTGCCTTTTGTCCTGAATTTTCAACGCAGTCAATACGATGAAACACAATCCCAATAGTTGGGAGGAAGTATTCAGAATATGTGGAGACTTTTCCTTGTTGTTCATCTTTCGCAATCAATTCTCACTCTCAACATGCAAGATATGGAGGAGCCTGTGAATGAAAGGAGCAAAAAACACTGCTGAGATGCTCATAAATGCAATGCCGCAGTACAAGGCATAGAATGATGAGAATAATTTACCGCCATTCGAAACCATATCTTCAACCTCTCCCATACCCGCCAAAACCATGCATGACATGTAGAAACTGTCTATCCAGTCTAATTGACCAATATGATGATAGCCAACCATGCCGATACCAACTGAAATAATGATCAGAACTGCCGAGAATAGCGCATACCGCGCAACCCTGATGATAAAACGACCGAAGGGAACAACCTGCTGTGAGCGATGCTCTAATTTCATGCGATGTGCAAAAGTAATTCAACTCAAATCATGCGCAAGCGTACAAACAGGACAACACGCATTTAAATCAGTCTGATTATCAAACCCTTTCATTGCCGTTGGCTTCAGCCAACGGTTTAAGAATTGAGAAATGAACA
>CAZCXH010000161.1:0-11815 GCA_964502525.1 uncultured Chitinophagaceae bacterium | reverse complement strand
CCTCTTTGTAAAAGACGGTAAGCTTGCCAAACTTGCCCTCCAGGTCATCCGCCTTGCCCATCGCAATAATATGGTTGCCGATTTTTGGCACTAATTCAAATTCTCCCTTATCCGTTACATTGATTTGCTCGAACTGCGCCTTCCAGAATTCATCACTGGAAATAAACCTGCACAGCCTGATCAGTTGCCCTAAAACCATCGAATCGTCCGCGCCTTCGATATTTCCGGTGGCTACAACCAGCCTTGGGGTAAATTTAGATGTGGTGGGAATTTTGAATCCGTTTACATCCAAATAATAACTAACACCTGAATTGTTAACAACCCGCACCAGCGGTTCTCTCTGTTCTATTTCCACATCAATCACCCCCTTCGCGCTGGAATAGACTTCAGCCTTTTGAATGAATGGAATTGATTCCAGCTTCTCTTCAATTGCAGCAAAATCAACTTTTTTAAGGGGGATATCCTCCAATCCACCGTTGCTGTAGTCATTGACGGCACTCGCAATGTCGGCCTCAAGCACAAAAAACAGCCCGCGGTCATGGTCAATTCTAATACGCAAATTGCTGAACTCCCTGAGGTTTGCCGCTCCGATTGAAGCTCCCATGGCAATCAGAAAAATCAGCACTGAAATTATCCATCCGATTTTTCTTAAAATTTGCTTGCCCTGCGCTGCTGTTTTATCTGATTTCAATTTATTATAATTTTATTTCAGGTCTATTTATCCTGCATTGGCTGTAACCTGCCGCTATTTCATTTTGAAAATATTTCTTTAATCGGCTTGACCAAAGCATCTATGTCTCCCGCTCCGATAGTCAGCAAAACTTCAGGTGTCCTATTTTTTAAATAGGACAGCAATTCATCCTTCGGCATCAGCCTGATATTCCGGTTTTTCATACTGTCTGCGATCAGCCCGGAACTTACACCATGCATCGGCTTTTCCCGAGCCGGATAGATGTCGAGCAATATGACTTCATCGGCTTTGTCCAGCGATGCTGCAAACCCAACGCACAGATCTTTGGTACGGGAGTACAAGTGAGGCTGAAACACCGCTGTTATCTTTTTCCCGGGATATAGCGTCATCACCGCTTCAAGCAGCGCCCTGATTTCCTCGGGATGATGGGCGTAGTCATCAATAAAAATCAGCTTGCTTGTTTTAATTATATGTTCAAACCTCCGCCTGACGCCCCTGAATTCAGCGATAGCTTTTTTGATTTTCTCTTTGTCAATCTCAAACTGGCGGGCGACACAATAAGCCGCCAAAGTATTCTCCACGTTATGCCTTCCTCCGGCTGGCAACAGCATTCCTGCGCAACCGTCAACTCCTGAGATATCAAAAGCGCAACGTCCTTCATCAATGGTTAAGCCGGAAACATAGTAATCAGCAGAGGAATCGGAAAAGCCATACCGTATGAGTTTTCGATCTGATTTTTTAGATATATCCACTTTGCTTTGTGCAACTATTGAACCACCCGGCTTGACCTTTTGAATGAACTCGAAGAAAGCCTGCTGAATATTTTCAAGGCTTCCGTAAATATCAAGATGGTCGGTATCAATCGCAGTGATTACCGCAATATCCGGATTCAGCCTGAGGAATGAGCGATCGAACTCATCCGCTTCCACCACAACAACATTGTTCTTGCCGCTTATATAATTGGTATTATAGTTAACCGAAATGCCTCCGAGAAAAGCGGTACAGTCGTGGCCAGCGTGTTTCAACACATGCGCAATCAATGTTGTCACCGATGTCTTGCCATGCGAACCGCTGACGGCTATCGTGAACTTATCGCGCGTCAGCTCCTGCAACACTTCAGACCTTTTTTTCAACGGAAGCTTCTGTTCCATGAAGTAATTGAACTGCCTGTGATCTTTTGAAATTGCCGGAGTATAAACCGCTAGGTCAACCCCTGCGGGAATATTTTCAATCACATCTTCATAATTGATAATCATGCCTTCGTTTTCCAACTGCTTAGTTAGCACTGTTTCCACTTTGTCATACCCGTAAACCTTCACACCCTGAGTGTTGAAATGTCTTGCCAATGCGCTCATGCCGATACCGCCTATGCCGAGGAAATACGCTTTCCTGATGTTCTTCAACCCGTTCATCTTGCAAGCAACAGAATTTCCCTGGCAATCCGGTCTGCAGCATCGGGCAACGCAAGGCGGGCGATATTATCGCTTAACCGTTGTTGCTCTGCGCGATTCTTTACCAATTCAATCGCTTTCTTAACTAAAATTTGCCGGGCATCCGAATCCTTCACCATCCATGCAGCATTTTTTTCCGCAAGAGCCAGCGCATTTTTGGTCTGATGATCTTCGGCAACATTGGGCGAAGGAACAAGGATCACCGGCTTCTTCACCACGCACAATTCCGAGATCGCAATGGCTCCCGCCCGGGAAATGATAACATCAGCGGCATCATAAGCCAGATCCATCTCCTTAATGAAATCAAAAATTTTAATGCCGGGATGCCGAGGGACCGTGGCCATCACATTGCCATAATAAACCTTTCCCGTCTGCCAGATCAGTTGGATGCCTTCCCTGATTATGTCCTGCACGCCATCTCTCATGCTTTCGTTAATGGTTTTTGAACCGAGGCTTCCCCCGACAACAAGAATAGTTTTCCCCGAATCAGATAAATTAAAGCGCATGAGACTTTTCTTTTTATCAGACTTCAGATTTGAAATATTCTCCCTCACAGGGTTCCCTGTTTTAATTAATTTCTCTTCGGGAAAAAACTTTTCCATCCCGTCATACGCTACGCAAAAACGATGGACTTTTTTCATCATCATCTTGTTGGTCATGCCCGGAAATGAATTTTGCTCCTGGATCAGTACCGGCACCCCTTTCCTTGCAGCGACATACATGGCCGGGCCGCTTGCGTAGCCGCCCACTCCCACCATCACATCAGGCTTAAATCGAGTTATAATTCTGGTGGCGCTAACCAAACTCGAAACAATCTTTACCGGAAGCAGCAGATTTTTTAAAATATTATCTCGCTGAAATCCGCTGATCCACAAGCCGTCAATATTGTAACCGGCTTCCGGAACTTTCTGCATCTCGAGCCTGCCCTTTGCGCCAATGAAGTGTATCACCACCGAAGGTTCTATTTTCCTTAACGCATTGGCGATAGCTATTGCAGGAAAGACATGCCCTCCTGTGCCGCCACCGCTAATCAATACCCTGGTTGGTGACTTCAACTGGTGGTGTTTTTTCCTTTTCCCCTTCCAGATTTTTCTGATTTTCCTTCCTCACGCCTTTTGTAAGCTCAATGTCGCGGCTCACGCTCAGGATGATTCCTACTGAAATGCTGGTGAAGAATAGCGAAGTGCCTCCCATGCTCACCAATGGCAGCGTTTGTCCTGTAACCGGAACAAGGTTCACCGTTACGGCCATATTGATCATTGCCTGCAGCACCAGGCTGGTGCTGAGACCGACAGCCAGCAAGCTTCCGAACGCGTTAGGCGTTTTAGCAACAATTTTTATGGATCGGAACAGAAACAGGAGATATAAAAAAATAATGATTGTTCCTCCAATCATCCCATACTCTTCAATAATAATTGCATAGATAAAATCAGAATATGGATGCGGGAGAAAATTTCTCTGATGACTGTTGCCGGGTCCTTCACCGATAATTCCGCCCTTTGCTATGGCAATTTTTGACTGCGTCACCTGGTATGGCTCGGAATCTTTGCCCCAAAAACTTTCAATCCTGCTTATCCACGTATCCACCCTGTCGCTTCCGGGCGTATATTTTAAAACCAAAACCATCAACAAAAGAATGAATATCATCATCCCCGCAGTGGCGGCTATGTGAACTACCCTTACCCTCCCAATGAACATGATAAGAATGCAAGTAGTGAAAAGCATCATGGCGGTGGACAGATTGGCAGGGGCGATAAGCATGCAAACGATAATTACCGGAAGGATTATCGGCAAAAAAGCTTTTTTAAAATCGTGAATGATATCCTGCTTCCTCGAAATCACCCGCGCCAAAAACATAATCAGCGCGAGCTTGGCAAGATCGGAAGTTTGAAAGGTGAGGTTGATAACGGGAAGGGTGAGCCACCGGGGCGCTTCGTTAAGCGTTGTTCCGGTCAGCAAAGTAATCAGGAGCAAAGGAATTGATATGTATAGCAAGAGCTGCGCTATCCGCGAGTAATATCGGTAGTCAACCAAATGGGCGAAGTACATCAACACCAGTCCGATCATGAGGATAGAAAGATGCTTGAACAAATAGTATTCAGTGTTCCCGTGCTGATACTTATATGCCAGCGTCCCGGTGGAACTGTAAACAGCCAGCAATGAAAACACCGATAGCAGAAAAACCACGAGCCAGATGTTTTTATCTCCCCTAAGCTGTTTGAAAAGCGATAGCATAGATCAAATAGATGTTATCCCGTTTAGTCCTACAGATTCCTTACGGCATCCCTGAACTGAGTTCCCCTGTCTTCGTAATTCTGGAACAGGTCAAAACTGGCGCAGCATGGCGAAAGCAACACCACATCGCCTTTGTCAGAGAGATAGTGAGCAATCTTGACACATTCCTTCGCGCTCATAGTGTTCACAATCAGATCAACATATTTTGAGAAAGCTTCGTGGATGCGAAGATTCTCAACGCCCAGGCAAACGATGGCTTTTACTTTCTTCCTAACGAGGTTAAGAAGCACGCTGTAATCGTTTCCCTTGTCAACACCGCCTGCGATCCATATCACCGGCTTGGTCATTGATTCAAGGGCATACCAAGTGGAATTCACATTGGTGGCTTTGGAATCGTTAATGAATTCAACGCCTCCGATCTTCGAAACAAATTCGAGCCGGTGGTCAAGCCCTTTGAAATCCATCAGGCTTTCCCGGATTGTTTCATTGCGAATATCGAAGGTTTTCGCTGCGAGGCAAGCCGCGAGCGAGTTGTAAACATTGTGGGTTCCCACTAAGGACAGATCGCTGATAAGCATTTTGAATGTGTTTTTATGGTTAACAAATAATTTTTTATTTTCCGAATAGCCCAGGCTGCCGGGCTTTTTTTTTAAACTGAACGGCAACGATGTCGCCATCACAGGCTTTTTTTTTAAATGATCCATCACCACCTCGTCATCCGCGCAATAGATGAAATAATCTTCCCTGATTTGGTTCTCAGCTATCCTGAATTTTGAATTGATATAATTTTCAAACTTGTATTCGTAGCGGTCGAGATGATCAGGCGTAATGTTCAGGAGTACGCTGACGTGCGGTTTGAAATCCACAATGTCGTCCAATTGGAAATTGCTGATCTCCAGCACGTAGCAATCATGCTTTTGTTCCGCCACCTGCCATGCGAAGCTTTTGCCGATGTTGCCTGCCAATCCGACATTCAATCCGGCATTTTTGAAAATGTGATACGTGAGGCTGGTAGTGGTTGACTTGCCATTGCTTCCGGTGATAGCCACAATCTTTGCATCGGTAAAGCGATATGCAAACTCGATCTCGGAGATAACCGGGATTTTTTTCTTGCGAACCAGTTTCATGATTGGCGCCTTCTCGGGAATACCGGGACTTTTGATGATTTCATCCGAAGCAAGAATTTTATCTTCACTGTGTCCTTCCTCTTCCCATTTTATTTTGTTCTTCTCCAATACCGATTTATACTTATCCTTCACCTTGCCAAAATCAGACACAAACACATCATAGCCTTGCTTTTGCGCAAGAATAGCCGCGCCAACACCGCTTTCTGCCGCGCCAAGAACTGTTATAAGACGTGAGACATTAGACATGAGACGATAGACTATTTTTTTTCTTTCCTTAGTTTTTTAATGAACGAATACACCATCTTTTGCACTTGATCTAATTCTTCCAAAATCTTATTTATCCGATCGTAAGTCACCAAATGCAGTTCTGCAGATATTATGAGTTGTGTAGCCAATTCAAATGATGAACCGTTCGCAACACCCAAAAAATGAATAAATTCATTATTTGTGTTTCTTCCCACACCCTCTGCAATATTGGAGGCAATAGATACCGCAGCGCGATTCACCTGAGAAGTCAATCCATATTTCTCCGAAACAGGAAAGACCACGGTGATCTTGTAGACCTCAACAGCAATTGCCACCGATCGCCTCCAAATGCTTAGTTCTTTATAATTGTGCATTTATTAATCTCTTATCTCAAATCTCATGTCTCATGTCTCACATCTCATAACTCTGTTTACCGTATCTTCAACGTCACCACCGTAAACACCGCCAGCATAATCCCCACAATCCAAAAGCGCGTTGCAATCTTCGATTCGTTCATGCCCAGCTTCTGATAATGATGGTGCAGGGGCGACATCTTAAAAATGCGCCTGCCTTCCCCATATTTCTTTTTTGTCCATTTGAAGTAGCTTACCTGCATCACGACCGAAAGATTTTCAACCAAAAAGATTCCGCACAGAATCGGTATCAATAACTCCTTCCGAAGGATGATGGCAAGCGAAGCGATGATGCCGCCTATGGCGAGGCTGCCGGTATCGCCCATGAAAACCTGAGCAGGATATGAGTTGTACCAAAGGAATCCCACGCAGGCGCCAATGAATGCCGCTGAATACACCACCAGCTCGCCCGAGTCAGGGATGTACATCACATTCAGGTAATCCGAAAAAATAATATTGCCGGATATATATGCAAATACGCCCAGCGTTGCCCCGATGATGGCAGAAGTGCCTGTTGCCAAGCCATCCAGCCCATCGGTGAGGTTTGCCCCGTTGGAAACCGCAGTGACGATGAATATCACTATCGGGATGAACACCAGCCATCCCCAACGTGGATAATCATCTATGAGGACGGAGAGTATCCGCGAATAATCCACTTCATGCTCCTTGACGAACGGAATGGTGGTGAGCGTTCCTTTGATGTCAACATAATACTGGTCTCTCACCTTTCGGATCGCATCAGGATCGAAAGCATTCGCCTGCAGGATGACGTCCTCAGAAACTTTTTCACTGATGACGACATCCTCGCTGAAAAACAGCGTGGCGCCCACAATCACGCCCAGCACCACCTGACCGACAATTTTGAACCTGCCTGCCAGACCTTTTTTATCTTTTTTAAAAACCTTGATATAATCATCCAGAAATCCGATGAAACCCATCCACACGGTTGTAAGCAGCATCAGCAAAACGTAGATATTATCAAGCCTTGCAAACAAAAGTGTCGGAATGACGATAGCGCCCAGCATGATCAAACCACCCATTGTTGGCGTTCCTTCCTTTTCCTTCTGTCCGTGCAAACCCAGGTCACGCACGATCTCTCCGATCTGAAACCGTTTCAGCATTTTCACAAGCCTGCTTCCAAACACCATGGAAATGGTCAGCGAAAGCATGATTGCAATTGCAGAGCGAAAAGAGATATAGTGGAACAAGCCCGCCCCGGGTATATCATAATATAAATTCAAATATTCAAATAGATGATACAGCATCAGTCGTCAAAATCATTAAGTATCTTCCTTAAAATCTTTTTATCGTCAAACGGGTATTTCTTTCCTGCTACTTCCTGGTATTTTTCGTGCCCCTTGCCGGCCAGCAAAATGATGTCTCCCGGATGAGCCAGCGAACAAGCCGTTTTGATAGCTTCTTTCCTGTCAATGATTGAGAGAGCCTTCCTTTTGAACTGCAGCGCCACGCCTTTTTGCATCTGCCTCAGAATTTCTTCGGGTTTTTCATTCCGGGGATTGTCTGACGTGAGCACGATCCTGCTGCTCATTTCGCAGGCTATGCGCGCCATCACAGGGCGCTTTTCCCTGTCCCGGTTTCCACCGCAGCCGACAACAGTGATCACCTGCTCATTGCCGGTGCGGATGGCATTGATAGACGAAAGAACATTCTTCAGGGCATCGGGGGTATGCGCATAATCAACGATTCCGATGATTTTCTTTTTGGGCGAAACGTAGTAATCAAATCTTCCCTCTGCGGCATTCAGTTTGCTTATCGCTTTCAACGCCTGCATCTTTTCAATGCCGAGCAGCGTTGCGACAGCATACACGCATAAAATATTGTATGCGTTGAACTCTCCGATAAGACGGGTATATACTTCCTCGTTATCCATCCTCAGCACCAGTCCGTTAAAACTGCTTTCCAGAACTTTCAGCCTGAAATCAGAAACCCGCTTCAGGCTGTAGGTGCAAACCTTCGCCTTTGTATTCTGCACCATCACCCTTGCGTTGCGGTCATCAATGTTGATGAGGGCAAACGCATTGGAAGGCAATCCGTCAAACAATTTCTTTTTGGCTTCTATGTATTCTTTAAATGTTTTATGATAGTCGAGATGGTCATGCGTAATATTGGTAAAGACAGCTCCGGCAAACTGCAAGCCGCTGATTCGATTTTGCACGATGGCATGCGAACTTGCCTCCATAAAACAGTATTCGCAGCCTTCCTTTGCCATTTGCGCAAGCAGGCTGTTCAACTGAATGGCATCCGGGGTGGTATGCGTTGCTGGCAGCGCCACATCATTGATTTGGTTTTGCACCGTTGAGAGAAGCCCGGCTTTGCAGCCAAGCTGGCGCATCATCCGGTATAGCAGCGTTACCGTGGTTGTTTTGCCATTGGTGCCGGTAACGGCCACCACTTTCAATTTTGCCGAAGGTTCATCAAAAAAATTATGTGCTATAATTCCGAGCGCAACAGAGCTGTCTTTCACTTTCACATAGGTGATCCCTTTTGCAAGGACGCGAGGCAACGCTTCGCATATAATTGCTGCCGCACCTTTTTTAACCGCTTGATCAATGTATTCATGCCCGTCAGCCTGCGTCCCTTTAACGGCAATGAAAAGCGAGTTTTTCGAGACATTGCGCGAGTCGAATGCGATTTTCGCAATACTCCGGTCTGTGGAGCCGGACACTTCAAGAAGACTAACCTTATATAATATATCCTTCAGTTTTTTCATCAGCCCAGTTCAAGAAAGATTTCCATGCCTTTGTATGCTTTTGTTCCGTACTTGATTGATTGAGACCTCACCTTTCCAACCCCAGAAAACCTGACTTGAATTCCCTGGTTCTCAAGCAGGAAAAGGGCATCGCGCAGCCCCATACCACGCACATCCGGAACGATACCCTTGGCTACATTTCTTTGTTTCAGTTCGAATGAGTTGTCTTTTTGTTCCGGTGTAACCCATTCGTCATTTTGACTGTAATTGCAGGAAACCCCGATTTGCTCATACAGGGTGCTGACATCGTTCCGGTAGCCGCTTTTTGCCTTCGGCAGCACATCAGCATAAAACTTGTCGCGCTTGTTCGCAGCATCATGCATTTCGATGTAGTTTGAAAAAATCTTATCAGCAATTTCCCTGAACACTGGTGCTGCAACGTAGCCGCCATAATAAACTCCGGACTTTGGGGCGCTGACTACTACAATGCAGGAGTAGATCGGGTGGTCAGCCGGAAAATATCCAACAAACGAAGACTGATAGACCTGATTATAATAGCCGCGATTATCGTCTGCAATCCTTGCCGTGCCGGTTTTTCCGGCAAATGAATATGAAGATGTTTTTAAATGCACGGCTGTGCCGTTCTCCACCACTCCTTCCAGCAATTGCCTTGTTTTTTTTAACGTGCTCTCAGAGCAGATTTTATCATCCAGAACCTGCGGTTCAAATTTTTGAATGATCTTGCCCCGTTCCTGGATTCCGGAAACCAAAAAGGGCTTCATCATTTTGCCATCATTGGCAACGGCATTGTAAAGCGTAAGGATTTGCAACGGAGTGACGGACATCTCATACCCCACCGACATCCAGGGAAGCGTGGTTCCGCTCCAGTCCTTGTCCTCCGGATTTTTTATGATTGGCGCGGCCTCTCCTTCCACTTCAATATCAAGTTTTTGATTAAGATGCAGATCGCGCAGATGCTCAACATATTTTTCCGGATTTAATCCGTAATATTTCGTCACTACTTTCGAAATGCCCACGTTCGAGGAGATTTCAAAGGCTTCCTTGACCGTAACTCTCCGCAAATCGTGGGTTTCCGAATCCTCCATCTTGACATTGTGGTAAGTCGTATGCCCCTTTTCCAAATCCACGCTGTCGTTGATGTCTAAATAGCCATCTTCCAGCAACGCAAGGATTGCGGCTAATTTCATCGTGGAGCCGGGTTCTGCCGCCTCACCGATGGCATAGTTGTACGTTTCCCAGTAATCACCGCTTTCAGACATGCCCAGGTTTGCGATAGCTTTGATTCTCCCCGTTTTAACCTCCATCACCACCGCGCATCCGTGATGGGCATTGTGCTTCCTAAGCGCATTCATCAATGCGTTTTCAGTAACGTCCTGAAGGTTAATATCAATGGTGGTAATGATGTCTTTTCCGTGCTCGGGCATTATTTCATTATCGTCATTCACCGGAATCCACGTGCCTCCCGCTATCCGCTGCATCAGCCTCTTGCCCCTGACTCCCGCAAGCTGCTTATCAAAATTTCCTTCCAGCCCCACAGGCTTCACGCCTTCGCGCACATATCCTATAGTGCGATGGGCAAGCATCTGGTATGGCATGGTGCGCTTATTGGCTTGTATTACAATAAGTCCGCCTTTATACCTGCCTAATCTGAACAAAGGCCAGGTTTTTATTCTATGCAGTTCAGGATAAGTGACGTTGCGGGCAATCAGGAAATAGCGGTTGCCCGAACTGCGCGCATTACGAAGAATCTGCAAGTAACGATTCTTTGAGTTATCGGCTTTGAACCGCGAGAGGTGCCAGGCAAGGGAATCAACATTTGCGTTGAAAATCCTGTCGGTGAGCGCCTCGGCATTGAGGTCAACACGAACTTCATAGTAAGGCAAGGAGGAAGCCAACACCCTGCCGTCCTCAGATAAAATGTTCCCCCGCTCGGCATCAATCGGCAAATAATCAGTCGTAAGGCTGTCAGCTAAGGAGATAAGGCTGCTGCCCTCGAACTGTTGAATCTGAAAAGCCCGAACGAGGATTGCGATTCCAAGCAGGCATATCGCCAGAAATGCAAGATATATTCTCAATAATATAGCCCGCCTGATGTTCATTCTTCAATTAAAATTTTCTTCGGAGGCGCGGTGATTTCCTTTAATCCCATCGGTTCGACCGCTTTTGCCACTTCAGTTTGCTTGCACCTGTACATGAGATCTGATTTGGCTGACATGTAATTCCATCTGACTTCCTTCAACTCCACTTTCATTTTATCTATCAGCTTGAATGTGGATTCCACGGAATGCGTATTGCTTATGTAAATCATCGCGAGCAACACCAGGAACAAAAAGTACGGAAGGTTAGAGCGCAGCTTCTCCGGCTTCATCATCTCGTTAAAATCAAGACGCAGAAACGCCTTTGATATTGATGAAAATTTTTTACCTAAACTCATTGGGGTCCGGTTGGTTTGCTATCTATTATTTATTTGTGACAAGCAACAGGTTTACCTTTCCCCTCTCTGGCATTCCTGCCGCTTGTCACTTTTAATTAAGCATCATCGTTTCGTCCGCATAGCCTCACCCCGCCCCTCTCCAAAAGGAGAGGGAATCCAGACCTCATACCTTTTCAGCACTGCTTCAAATCGCTTTCTCAACTTCAAACTTTAAACCTCAAACTTTAAATTCTTTCTCCCGCTCTCATCTTCGCGCTTCTGGCTCTCGTGTTTCTTTTTATTTCTTCCAGCGAAGGGGTAACGGGTTTCTTACTCAATGACTTGAAGGGCGCTTCATAGTTGCCGTAAACATCTTTTAGCATTTCGCCTTTCACGTTTCCTGTTTTAATGAAATTCTTAATCAGTCTGTCTTCCAGCGAGTGGGAGGAAATCACCACCAGCCTTCCTCCCACTTTCAGAAAATCGGCAGACTGCTTCAGCAACTCCC
>CAZCXH010000160.1:0-11841 GCA_964502525.1 uncultured Chitinophagaceae bacterium | reverse complement strand
GTCGGGAAACTTGCTGAGCAGGATGTGAGTGTTGAACAGCAGGTCGTCAAAATCCATGGCGCCCGACTGGAAGCAGCGCTTGTTGTAGGCGGCATATAATTCAGCCGTTTTGGGCATGTTGGCGGAAGCATCAGACGACATCAGCCCTGCATCTTGGATATACTGCGCGGGAGAGATGAGCGAACCCTTCGCTGCGGAAATCCTGTAGTGCACTTGGCTGGGCTTGTAAATCTTGTCATTCAAGCCCATCTCTGTCACAATGTTCTTGATGACGTTGCGCGAGTCCTGCGTATCATAGATGGTGAAATTGCCCGTGTAGCCGAGTTTGTCAGCCTCGATGCGCAGCATGCGCGCGAACACCGCATGGAATGTGCCCATCCAAAGGTTGCGGGCTTCGGCACCCGCAATTTTTTCAATGCGGTGGCGCATTTCGCGGGCGGCTTTGTTGGTGAAGGTGAGCGCAAGGATGTTGAACGGATCAATGCCTTTCTCCATCAGATAGGCGATGCGGTAGGTAAGCACTCTTGTCTTGCCGGAACCCGGACCCGCGACAATCATAGCCGCGCCATCGCTGTGCTGCACGGCTTCAAGCTGCGAGGGGTTGAGTTCGGAGAGGTAGTCCATGCCTTTCTTAGAAACAGATTCCATCTGCCTTAGGCGGATGGAATCTGTGAGTTCAAAAGTAGGCGATTTTGAAAACAGCGAATGAAGGAAACGATCGGCTATTTATCCACAAGCGCCCTTATGCAGGCACGGGCAACTGCAGGAACTGGCAGAGGATGCCTCCCATGAGCGCAAGTGTCACTGTCCAGTAACCTGCATTGATGAGGATGTATTTAAATCCTTTGCGCTCAAACAGCGCATTGGTGCCGAGAACCGGCAGCACAATGAATATTCCCGAAAGGGCTCCGTGCAGCGCGCCATGTCCGAAAGTGCGGAAACGGTTGCCATAAGCCGCCAGAAAGCTCTTCATGGCTTCAAGCCCTTCGGGGCTGGTGTCGCCCTGGAAGATGGAGCCTACATGTGTTTGGTGGATCGTCATGGTTGTTATGGCAACGGCAAGCAGCAGACTCAGAAATATCGAAACACCGAATATCACGCCCATATTCGCGCCCTTCATCTTCTCTTTGTTCATGCCTGCAGCCTGCATCCAGGCATTGCCGAACACCCGCGGGTTGTACCATATAAAGCCGATGACGAGCGGAACAAAGGCGGCTCCAACGATTGCAAGGATGTTTTGTAACATAGGCTGTGGTTGTTTATTAACCACAAGGTAGATATTTTTCCCGGAATGCAGGGATTTTTTATCGTTCAGCAGTCCGAACCCTTCAATGAACGTATCCCGAAACAAGTGTAAAAAAAACAATTGTGATTGGTCCGAAGGACTCAGGACTCCTTCGGAAGCTATACCATTCGGGGGATCATGCAGTATAAGTTCGAAAACCTGTTTACCGATGGCATATCTTCGCAGGAGAAGAATTCATGTTTTCAGAAACTGAAATAGCCTCCATCAAGGAATCATTCCGCAAAGTGCAGGCGAGGATATACCGCCAGTTTCGCAAAAATCCTGATCTTAATGCCATATTGTTTTTGGTCGGGATCCGCGAGCTGGGAAAAATTCAGGACGGATTCACCAAAGAAGAAAAGCAGCACCTCATGCACATCGCGGTATGCCGGCTGCTGAGCGAAGAAGGGTATTATGAACTGGAAGGTCTTGATGCCGAAGGATGGCCCCATTGGGCTGCCACACAATCGCTGCCAAAGATGAGCGTGGACGAGCAGGAATTTTTGTTGAAGAAAAACATTATTCGTTACTTTGCCGCGCTTTGAAAATCATTAATCGGGTAATTGGTTCATTTGTTGATCAGAAAAAATCAAACCAATTAATCATCAGTCATCAGTCATTAGTCATTAGGGGAGTTCTAAAAATTCTACCCCATGCCCCCTCTCCACCGGGAGTGGGATGGGGTGATAAGTAAAAACCAATTCTTAGAACTGACCATTAATCAGTCAATAGTCAATTAACAATACAACCATCAATCAAATTGAAAATCAATGAAACACATTTTTTTTATTCTTTCGTTTTCCGCAAGCCTGCTCAGTTTCTTTTCCTGTAATTCCCAAAAGAGCGGAGTGCCTTCTCAATATAAAGACCTTGCCGATGGCATCTATGCCGAATTCACTACAGGCAATGGCGTGATCCTCGTGCAGCTCGACTATCAGAAAGTTCCCATGACCGTTGCCAACTTCGTTGGACTGGCGGAGGGCAAGATCAGGAATGAGGCAAAACCGGAAGGGCAGCCTTTTTATGACGGGCTGAAGTTTCACCGTGTCATCAGCAAAGCAAATGGCGACCAGCAGGACTTCATGATCCAGGGAGGCGACCCGCAGGGTACCGGGTCGGGTGGTCCGGGCTATTCGTTTGCCGATGAAATCACCGACCTCAAGCACGATAAGCCCGGCATCCTCTCGATGGCAAATTCAGGACCCGCCACCAACGGCAGCCAGTTTTTCATCACCATTGCGGCTACACCTTGGCTTGACGGCAAGCACACCGTGTTTGGTCATGTAGTTCAGGGGCAGGATGTGGTAAACAACCTAAAGCAAGGCACCGAGATGAAGACCGTGAAGATTTACCGCATTGGAAAGGAAGCAAAAGCATTTGATGCGGCTAAGGTGTTTGAAGAGAAGAAACCTTTAGCGCAAAAGAAGCAAGAGGAGCAAATGGCTGCTGCAAGAAAACTACAAGAAGAGCAGGCGAAAATCGAAAGCATACCCATTGAGCAATTAGTAAGCGAAAAATTTCCATCCGCCACCAAAACAGCAAGCGGCCTGTATTATATTATGGAAAAGGAAGGTACAGGCGAACAGGCGGCTACCGGTAAAACTGTTTCAGTGCATTACAATGGCACGCTGGCATCGGGAAAAAAATTTGACGCCTCTTACGACAGGGGGGAGCCTATTAAATTTCCGCTCGGACAAGGCATGGTGATTCCCGGATGGGAAGAAGGCATCGCGCTGCTGAAAGTGGGAGGCAAGGCAAAGTTGATTATTCCCTATAACCTTGCCTATGGCGAACAGGGTCGTCCGCCCATCATCCCCGGCAAAGCCAACCTCATCTTTGATGTGGAACTGATGGGAGTGAAATAAAGCCCAGCGCGCGTTACTGATTATGATTGTATATCGCGGCAAACAGGGTTTCTATTGCATCGTCAAGCGTTTCATGTCAGGCTATTCTGGTTACGGTTTACATGTTTACGGTGCAAATGACAGCAAACGCGTAAACAGCAAATATCTATCCACAGCATTGACTTGACACAGCGATAGCATGTGCCGAATACCCCGATCATAGTTCGTTTTTCGCGCTTGCTTCGGGATAAGGTCATTTGTCATTTTGAATTTATAATGAGGCAGTCAGCTTTCCAAAAACCTGTCGAAGGGAATCGCTTGATTATCCGAGTCTCGCCCCGAAAGGTTTCGGAAAACTTGCTTCGTTTGGCATAAATTTGTTATTATATAAGCTATAAAAATTATTGAAGCGCATGGCAAATTCAAAGACCGCTGCCGCAGCAAAACAATGTCGCTGACTTTTTATTCAAAGCAATCAGCCCGGACTCCCCTCTCCGCTTGGAAAGGAGGCGGGGGTGAGGCTGGATTAAATGCAGGAGTTAGATGGAGTTCAATGACCGCGCTGGCGGTGCAACAGTCGCGTCCATCTTTCTCATTCGCAGGAAATCAGTCCGGACGCCCTCTCCTGCCGGAGAGGGGCGTGGCGAGGCTGGTAAAAAAAAGCAGAGGCATCGGATGGAAAACTCTCAGGAGCAGGGCTTATCTGCTCCTTCTGATTTTTTTCATTTCAGCTTGCAGGCGGGATGCTCGGTTATTTGAAGGGGTTATTCATTACAGACATACCCTTGAGTCATGCAGCCCGCGGTACCCCGTTGATTTTTTGATGATGAACCTCGACACGGCATCCACCTATTATTACAAGAACGGAAATTATAAATGGATGAATAAAATGGCGTTGTTTCAGGAAGACCTCTACGTGGCTGAAGAAAACAGGAATTATTTTAAAGTTGGCAGGGGCGATGTGTGGTACGGTGAGGGAACAGACCAGGATGAGGATGTCGTTGAATTCTCGATGAGCCGGAACCAGGGGAAAATATTAGGATATAAATGCGACATGCTGGCGGTGACTACGTGCAAAAGGCTGGACAAGAAAATCTATACCCGCTATATTTTTTATTCTCCCGAAATCAAAATTGACTCCTCCGCCTTTTCAAGGCTGCGCTACTTCAGCCATGATTTCATCGCTGCAAAGACGCATTCCCTGCCGCTGAAGATCATCATGAATACGGACGAATTTGCCGTGACCTGGGAGGCCGTGAAGATTGACTTTACCGCGCTGAACGATTCGATATTTCATATTCCGGGGATGGAGGATGCGCAGCCGGTCAATCGCCTTTCATATTAATTCCGGACAATGCGTCTATTGCTGGATCAAGTCATCAATGCGGTGGGCAGTTGTTTACTGTTTACGCGTTTACTGTTTACTGTGTTTATATCTAAGAGCTGTTTAAATTTACAAAATATCATAATCCGAATAAGAAACGGAATGCTGATGACGCAGATTGGCTGATAACGCGAGTTCGGGATAAGGATTTACTTTCTTCTTAAAAGGTCGCCCCGCTGGGGCTTTGCACAATGTCCGAAGTTAATTTTCTACCAAAAGATCGTTCCTGACGGAACTCTGAAAGCCCTGTAAGGCCACCTTTTGGCAGAAAATATGCTCGTCAAAATATTCAAGCCCCAGGGGCGATCTTTTTTGTCAATTTGCTAATTCCTAACTCAGTTGATAATCACAGATTTTCGTCTGGGTAAATCATATTTATCAGCGTCATCTGCGTTCTATTCCTAATTTTAAACAGTTTCTGACTTCAAACTCCAAACTATTTGAGAGATGCTCGACATGCTCCGCTCCATCAAGGAACGCTGGGAATCTATCAGCCAGCAGATGACCGATCCGCAGGTGATTTCGGATATTCCCCGCTATTCCAAACTCAGTCGTGAGTACAAGGAACTTGGCAAAATCGTTAAAGCTTATGAGGAGTATAAAAATCTTTTAAGCAATATCGAGCATGGCAGGGAAGTGCTCAATACCGAGAAAGACGAAGAGTTCCGCCAGATGGCGAAAACCGATTTAGAAGAATTAACCGGCAAGCAGCAAGTCCTCGAAGAAGAAATCAGGCAACTGCTTATTCCAAAAGACGCGGAAGACGATAACAACGCCATCCTTGAAATACGCGCTGGGACTGGTGGAGACGAGGCGAGCATCTTCGCAGGCGATCTCTTCAGAATGTACCAGCGATTCTGCGCCTCGAAAGGATGGAGCGTGGCAGTCGTGAGTGAAAGCTCCGGAACAATGGGAGGCTATAAGGAAATCATTGCCGAAGTGAATGGCGATGGCGTCTATGGCGTTCTCAAATATGAATCAGGTGTGCATCGTGTGCAGCGCGTACCCGAAACCGAAGCGCAGGGGCGTGTTCATACCTCAGCAGCTTCCGTAGCGGTGCTTCCCGAACCGGACGAAGTGGATGTTGAGATACTTGACAAAGACATCAAGCGCGATACCTTCCGCGCATCAGGCGCGGGCGGGCAGCATGTGAACAAAACCGAGTCAGCCGTGCGCCTTACGCATATCCCAACCGGCATTGTTGTCGCCTGCCAGCAGGAGCGCTCGCAAATGAAAAATAATGAGCTTGCCATGAAGCTGCTAAGGACGAAAATCTTCGAGATGCGCATGAAAGAGCACCTCGATGCCATCTCCAAAAAAAGGAAGACGATGGTTTCCACGGGCGATCGCTCCGCCAAGATACGCACCTACAACTTTCCGCAGAGCCGTGTCACCGACCACCGCATCGGGCTGACGCTTTATAATCTTTCCGCAATAATAGACGGCAAGCTCGAAGATTTGATTTCCGCGCTGCAGGTTGCGGAGAATGCCGAGAAGATGAAGGCGGGAAACATGAGTTAAACCGTTACTCAATCACCAATTTCTGCATCCGGTAGTTCCCCGGACCGATGAACAGAAGGCTTAAAAAGAGGATGGCGCATTTTATCGCATGAGACGCGCTGCTAATGTTTTCAATCACCGTATTTCCCTGCTCGAAATGGGCGGTGGCGGCAACGATCATCGTGAACATCAATAAAAAACAAACGGGGCGAAACGCGATGCCTATCATCAGCAAAAGCCCACCGACCGCTTCAGCAAACGAAGCCATGAAGCCCCAAAACACCGGAATGTAATCTATACCGATATTGCTCATCTCCCTGCCAAGGCTCTCCCACTTCTCAGGGCCGCCAATCAATTTCGGATAACCGTGCAGGATGAATATGGCCCCGATCCCGATTCTCAGGACCAGCAATCCGAAATTTTTTTGTCCCTCGGAGTAATTGCTCAGAAAACTCATGCGATTTTTTTTCCACAAATTTAGAGGAGGGACTTAATCCTGAGCCTTAATTTCCTAACACTGCCGTCATAATTGAGTACAGTTTACTAAATTATGAAGCGAAATATTACCATGACCAAACTGAAAGCCCTCAGGCGCATTGATTCATATATCGAGGAGCAGCCTGCGTTTGCTCAACCTATCTGCCGCAAGCTGCGGGAAATCATTCACAGAGCCGACCCGGAAATCATGGAAGACTGGGAATGGGGTCCCAGTTTCTGCAAGAGGGGGAAGGTGTGCGGGTTTGGCGTCTTTAACATGCATGTTTCGCTGGCATTTTTCAAAGGCGCACTGATGAAAGATGCAAAGAATATTTTATTACATGCAGGCAGCAACCGCAATAACAGGATCATGCAATTCAGTTCCGAAAATGATATTAACGAAACCGTCCTGATAGAATATATCAGGGAAGCTGTGATGATCAATGAAATGAAACAAAGAACGCCTGCCCCCACAAAAGTTTTGGATGTTCCTCATGACCTTCAAACAGCGCTGTCCGAAGACCGGCAGGCACAGGCAAACTTCGATAACCTCGCGTACTCTGACAGAAAAGAATATGTGGATTGGGTGGAAAGCGCCCGGAGGGATGAAACGAGGACTGCCCGCATCAGCGAAGTGGTGAAGCGCACCGCTCTCAATCAGAAGCTTAATGATCAGGCATAGCCTGCCGGTTGAGTAAATAATTGGCTTTCTTTTTGCATTACATTCCCAAGCTCCCAAGATATATTTTTGCCACAAACAAAAAAAACCAAACATGAAACAAGCAATGCTGATTTCATTCACGTCAGTTTACTTTTTGATTTTCTCTTCGTCCTGCTCCGCTCAGTTCAATATTTCAAAAACACTGGATGATGCTTCCAAGGTGCTCACCGGCAGCAACGGCAAACCTACCGATCAGGAGGTGATCTCCGGATTGAAGGAAGCGTTAAGCATCGGCTCGAAGAATGCCGGGGGACTTGCTTCAAAAGTTGATGGTTTTTACAAGAACCCATCTATTTTCATTCCGTTCCCGCCTGAAGACAAAGCGGTGGAAGAGAAAGTGCGCGCGCTTGGCATGGGAAAGCAGGTGGATGATTTCGTGATGACGCTCAACCGCGCTGCGGAAGAGGCAGCTAAGGAGGCAGCACCCATATTTGTTGATGCGGTAAAACAGATGACGATCCAGGATGGATGGGGCATTCTGAAGGGTGACAATCGCGCTGCGACAACTTTTCTTCAGAACAAAACCACCGATGCGCTTTACCAGAAGTTCAAACCGGTGGTAACGAAAGCGATTCAGAAAGTGGGAGTCACCAAGTACTGGAATCCCATCATCACCACCTACAACAAAATTCCGCTTGTAAAAAAGATGAATCCCGACCTTGAGGATTACACCACGCGCAAAGCCATCAGCGGACTGTTTTATCTTGTCGGAAAAGAAGAAGAGAAGATTCGCGCCAATCCGGGCGCAAGAGTAACGGAGTTGCTGAAGAAGGTGTTCGGCTATGAGGGTTAATGGATGTCAAACTAATCACCTTTCACCAACTTCACTACATTCGCCTGTCCGTTGATTTTCACTTGCAGGAAATAAACACCCTCTGCGATAGGATTTCCAGGTGTGACAGTTACTGTATTCTTTCCCGGTATTAAATTCACTTCGCTGGCGACCAACTCCCTGCCGATGACATCCATCAACTTTAAGATTCCTTTCACAGGCGCTTTCGCATTCAAATCAATCATTAGTATTTCATTGAATGGATTGGGGTAAACTTCGATATTGAGCGCATGGTCATCCAAATCATCCGCTGCGGTCTTAAGTCCGCAGGGAGTGCCGGTGATCGTGAAATCAACGGCAAGCGTCCTGCCTGACTCACCGGAGGCATTCCGTCCGGCAAAGGGGATGGCGGTCAATGTGTAGTCACCGGGTTCAGGTCTCCAGAGATTGTAGCTGCCAGCGGAATTATCTCCGGCAAGCGCATAAGGCGCTGAGTTTTCGATGCTGAACAAATCACCGTTGAGCAGGAATTTCACGCTGCCGTTTGAAGAATTGCACAGATCCGCCCTGATGTTGAATGAGCACAATGTGTCAAGACTGATGACGATGCCGTCCGTTAAAGGCGCAACATCACCGCCCAACCCCTCGCGTACAATCGTCAACCCCGATATGCTGAGGCTGCAATCATAAATGGTGATGGATTGTTCGCTGGAGCAGCCGTCTTCATCCGTAACGGTCACCGTGTAATCTCCTGCGCAAAGACTGTCAACGGAAGATGAAGTTGCTCCGGTGCTCCACGAATAAGCGTATGGAGGATTACCGCCTGAAACCGATGCAGCCGCGGAGCCATCGCAGCATTCGGGTGTGCAGCCAAAAAGGATGTCCGTCACTCCGCCTGAATCGCGGTAGTCAATCACTAACTTGCGAACACCTTGCGCGTTGACGGAAACCGTTTGCACGGAGCCATCGCCCGCGTTGGGGATGGCTGCGGTTTTTATCAAATTGTTATTCGAGTCGTAAGCCTTTACCGTTCCGGGATTGTTGTTCTCCTTGTCAACAAATACGAATGAAATCACTTCCATGTCCTGATCAAAAGTGAAAGTCATTTTTCCACCCTGTCCCTGATCGTTGGGGACATCAACTAATCCGTTTTGATTGTTGTCCGTCAGGTTTTCCGGGAAAATAGCCAGATGTCCCGTTGCAGGTTCCAAGTCCGGATCGGGAGTATTGGTGGCATCCGCGTTGAAGATGATGATTTGATCTGTGAAGTTGCCGTAAGCATCTCCCGAAATGTGAATCCCATGTTGAGCATATTGCTCATTCAATCTTGTTCCTGCGGGAAGCTCGCTGAAGTTGATCCCGCAAAGATGGTTGGATGAAGAGGAGCAATTTTCCGAAACATCTTCCACCGTGACATTGATTTCGATCTCCTCGAAATCATCAATCGTTATCGAATCAATTAAAGAGCAGCCATTGGCATCAGTTACAGTAAGCGCATAAGTTCCTGCGCACAAGCCGCTAATTGATTCAGTGCTGATTCCGTTGCTCCAGCTATAATTGTACGGAGGACTACCTCCCGATGCGACAGCCGATGCGGCACCATCACAGCACACGAAGCTGCAGCCAAGCCGGATTTCGGTCACCCCTCCGGAATCGTTGCCATATTCAATTGCCAGCCTGCTCACTCCCAGCGCATTCATCACAACAGTTTGCACCGAACCGTTTCCCGCGCCAGGAATCGCAACGGTTTTAATCACATTGCCTTGCGCGTCATAAGCGGTTGCGCTGCCGGCAGGGCTTTCCTTGTCAACGAATTGAAATGAAACCACCTCGCGGGGCTGGTCGAAAATGTAAGTCTGGCTGCCTCCGTTTCCATTGTCATTGGGAGAATCAACCATGCCATCGCCATTCAGGTCAATTAAATTCTGCGGAAGGATGGCGAGGTTGCCAATATTCACCTGCAAATCCGGGTCCTGCGAGCCGGTGACGGATGAGTTGAAGACAATCACTTTGTCAAGAGCCGTGCCGTTAATCACATCACCGGAAATGTGGATGCCGTTATCAGCATATTGCTCGTTTAAAATTGTTCCATGCGGCAAACCGGCAAAGTCAATCACGCAGAGTTCATGACTGGCAATCGGATTGACGCAGTCGCAATGAATGTCCTGATGGTTAATGCTGACTGATAAGGGCGCAGGTTCGCTGACGGATGTTGAACCGGCAGCGGTGCAACCGTTGGCATCCGTTACGGTAATGTCATAAGCGGCAGCGCACAAGTTGATTATCTGAGCTGTATCGCTTCCATTGTTCCAACTGAAGTTCAGAGGAGGCTGCCCTCCGGCCACGTTGCACGTTATTGACGCATCGCATACTCCGAAGCATGAAGCGTCCTGAGTCGTGAAGGTCAGGCTCAACGCAGGTGAAAAAATGAGGTTGGTGATGACAACACTGTCGCATAAAAGCGAAGTTTTCAGCGTATCATAGTAAGTCCCGCTGGTTGTCTGAAATTCGCCACCGGCAAAATATGCGGTTCCATCACAAACCTGTGTATCAATCACCGTGATTACCGGGGGCAGCACCGTCAGGTTCGTAACAATCACGCTGTCGCATCCTTCAACAGTTGAAAGCGTATCGTAATAGATTCCCGAAGTGTTTTGATTTTCACCACCAACGAAAAAAGAATCTTCATTGCAAATCGTGACATCAACATTAGTGATGAAAGTTGGATGCACCGTCAGGTTGGTGATGATAATACTGTCGCAGCCATTGACATCAGCAAGCGTATCGTAATAAGTTCCCGATGTGGTTTGGGAAGAGCCTCCGGCAAAGTATCCGTCTCCATCGCAGATTTCGGCATCAATCGTTGCCGTGGGCTGTGGACGAACAGTGAGATTAGTGACAATCACGCTGTCGCAGCCTTCCACAGTTGAAAGTGTGTCGTAATAAATTCCGGAAGTGTTCTGATCTCCTCCTCCAACGAAATAGAAATCTTCGTTGCAAATCGTCACGTCAACGTTGATGACGAAAGTTGGATTTACGGTGAGATTGGTAATGATAATGCTATCGCATCCGTTTACATCCGGAAGCGTGTCATAGTAAGTTCCAGCGACAGTCTGAAAATCTCCTCCCGCAAAATATGCATCCCCATCACAGATTTCGGCATCAATCGTTGCCGTTGGCTGAGGGCGAACGGTGAGGTTGGTGACAATCACGCTGTCGCAGCCTTCAACGGTTGAAAGCGTGTCGTAATAAATTCCGGAAGTATTCTGATTTCCGCCTCCGACAAAAAAGGAATCTTCGTTGCAAATCGTCACGTCAACATTAGTGACGAAAGTTGGATTGACTGTGAGATTGGTAATGATAATGCTATCGCATCCGTTTACATCCGGAAGCGTGTCATAGTAAGTTCCAGCGACAGTCTGAAAATCTCCTCCCGCAAAATATGCATCTCCATCGCAGATTTCAGCATCAAATGTTGTCGTGGGCTGAGGGCGAACCGTTAGATTCGTGATAATCACGCTGTCGCAGCCTTCAATGGTTGAAAGCGTGTCGTAATAAATTCCGGAAGTGTTTTGATTTCCCCCTCCAACAAAGAATGAATCTTCAAAACATATTGTGACATTAACATTCGTAACTAAATTCGGATTGACGGTGAGGTTGGTGATGATAATGCTGTCGCAGCCGTTGACATCCGGGAGCGTGTCATAGTAGGTTCCAGCGACAGTTTGAAAATTCCCTCCCGCAAAGTATGCGTCTCCATCGCAGATTTCCGCATCAATGGTTGTGGTGGGTTGAGGACGAACGGTGAGGTTGGTGACAATCACGCTGTCACATCCTTCAACGGTTGACAGTGTGTCG
>CAZCXH010000159.1:0-11973 GCA_964502525.1 uncultured Chitinophagaceae bacterium | reverse complement strand
AAAAGCCTCGGTGCGGACAACCTCAAAGCTCATTCAGCATTTGTTTTGCTGACTTCAGTTTCTTTTTCCCCGCCTGGTGCAGGCGCACATCCTCAAACGCATCCGCAAGGTCTCTCACGAACTCGGCTTTTTTGCCCTTCAGTTCCATGATATTCTCCACAAACCCAAGCTGCTTTACAAGCTCCTCAAAAAATTTTCCCTTGCGCATGTCATTAAGCGTAACGATATAACCTTTCATAATGCAAAAATTTTCACTAAAGTTAAAACATCGAATCAAGAATCTCCTCTCTCCTTCAAAGTCCAACCGCCCGGACACCCCTCTCCATTTGGAGAGGGGGCGGGGGTGAGGCTTCCACAAAAAAGCCCCTCCGGTTTTCCCGGAGAGGCTTTCTTTCATTCGTCATTCCCTTCCATCCGCTAATCCGCTAATCCTCACATCCGCTAATCATCACATCCGCTAATCCTCTCATCCGCCAATCCGCTAATCATCTCATCCGCTAATCCGCTAATCCTCTCATCCCCACATCATCCCCCCAGATTCTCAAACCGTATCTCCCAATGCCCGTTCACCGCCCCTGTGTTCTGCACATTCAGAAAATCCTCCATCCCCTCATCCAGCCCAAACAGCGCAGCCCACTCGTCAGCCCGTTTCGTCATCGCCTGCCCCGGCAGCATGTCAAAATACTGCGCCCCGGGAGGAGCGGAGTTGCTCGCAGAAGCATAGAAGCGCAGCGCGCTCCCCGTCACCGTCAGCCGCATCGTAGTCTCGTCAGCCACCTTCAGGTCATTCACCGGCACGTTCGCAATCGCACCCATCGCCACATCACCCGCCAGCGTCACGCTGCCGCCACCCTCCTTCATCACGATTTTCCTTTTCAGTTCCTTCCCTGCCGCGATGTGCACGTTCCCCTCGCTCACCGTCATGTACCCTTCCAGTTCCCAGCGGAAATCAAAATCCCCGGTCGGCAGTTGCGCTGCGCTGAATTTACCTTCCGCATCCGTAATCACCTGCTTCACTATCGAATCCGTCCCCGCCTCATCGGAAAACAAAGACTTAAGCGACATTCCAAGTGTTTCAACATCTTATTGCGGTTGGTATCAAACCTATAAAGTAGCACTTGATTCCGGTAGCTCATACATCCAGTCCAGACATACTGATATTGTGAGAGTAGAAGCAAGAAGCCTGATTGAGTTCAGGGATTTTTTAGAAGCTGGCATTAACTTGTTTGCAGAATATGAAGGCAACTCATTTACAATCTATCAACAAACCGTGCCGTTTGAAATTAACCAGAATGGCGATATTGATTCGGCAACCATTTCGGGCAGCGGCACTTATTTTCCTCAATCGTGCGAGTTTAAAATTGCATACGAAGTAAGGTATGAGAAATTGACCAGTCTTAGCGGCTATGGCAGATATTATTCTCGTGCGGACGAATGCGAGGATTACAACTATTCATACGCAAGCACAAATGAGGGTGCTTCCATAACAAAATCCAATGTTGATTATACAATCAGTAATGTTAAATACTATCCACCAGCTTACATGCTTCCACATGACAGCATTGATTACAATGCAATTACAGCTACACGAGAGGATTGCATTTTAAGAATTAATAGCCAAAGGGTATTTAACAATGTAACCGGCAAACTTGACAGCATAGTTGGAGCAGTTGTTCCGTACCAGAACTATGTTGAAATTAGCATCAGGGACTTAGAACGCTTATATGAGCCATATTTTTCAAGCACAATCCGATTTCGAATACCAAAATAGAAACTGCGCCCAATTCGAGTAGGAAGGTGACGGACGTGTCCGCCCGTCACCAGTCCTCTCACACCGCTCCGGTCAGACCGGAGCGGTTCGTTAGGCAAGTCAGTCCCTCCTCATCAAAAATTTTCAACTCGACCTATTCCCTACCTGAATTTTGAGGAAACTCCAGTCACAATTATCTTTTCATTAAAAATATTTCCGCCATAGGATACCTGCAGGAAATACATCCCCGCAGGCTGCTTATCGAGTTGAATCTGTTCTTTTAACTCTCCGGTAAATCCACGCTTCACGTCAGCATAAACCACCTGCCCCAGGTGATTGAATATTCTCACATGAATATCAATTTGCTCTACTGTTTCAAGTTCAATCATAAATTGACCAGTGTTTGGGTTAGGATAAACACTGAAGGATTTTTCTTGTATGTCTGATGAAACATCTTTCAAATCCGTTTTCGGAGCGGCTCCGCTCGCCACCGTGAATGCAACCGTTAACGAAACGCCTGTTGTTCCGTATCCGGCTGCACCGCTGTAAGGTGTCGCCATCAGCGTATAACTGCCGGGTGATGCATCCCACGCGTTGTAGCTTCCAGCAGGAGTATCGCCATTGATGGCGTATGGAGCTGCGCTTTCCGTTTTCACGGTTGATCCGTTAAGGTTGAATTTCACGCTCTTGACTGAAGTGCTGCCGGGACAAATATCTGCGCGGATGCTGAAATCGGGAAGAGAAGCGAGGTAGAGTGTCATCCCCGATGTTAGCGGTCCGATGTCGCCAGCGGTACCCTCCTGAACAATTGTGAATGAAGTCACCTGCAGCGGCTGGCAAGGCGCGCATGATGCTCCGTTTCCAAAACAGACGCCACACGCATCTTTGTTCGAGTTGGCAATATGCCCGGTGTTTCCGCCAGAGCAAACCCCGCAGTCGTCAAGGAAAGCGGTGCCATTGCAATCTCCATTGCAATCTTTTCCGGCATTGGCGGCAAGCCCGGTATTCCCTCCCACGCAGATGCCGCAACTGTTGACGGTTGCCGTTCCCCCCGGAACTCCATTGCAATCGGGCGTTGTTGACGCCTGGTTGATGACGGTAAAGGAAACCGTTTCACTCACGCCTGCAGTGCCGTTTCCGCCTGCAGCGGTGTAAGGTGTTCCCGTCAGCGTATAAGAACCAACATTTACGGACCATGCTTTGAAGCTTCCTGCAGGCTCATCACCGTTGATGGCATAAGGCGCAAATGTTTCTGTTTTCACAGTCGAACCGTTCATAATGAATTTTACGCTGCCCACATTTTGTCCATTACATGTATTAGCGCGGATGCTGAATGATCCGATAGTGGCGAGATTGATAACGGTGCCATTCGTAAGCGGACCGATTTCACCTGCGGTACCTTCATGCATCAATGCAAATGAAACCACCTCATTGGAAACACAGGGCGGGGGTGGCGCGCAGGACGAACCGTTGCCGAAACAAACACCGCAGGTGTCTTTGTCGGCATTTGCGATGTGTCCGGAATTTCCTCCCGAGCAAACTCCGCAGTCATCGAGGGAAGCTGTACCATTGCAATCTCCATTGCAATCTTTTCCGGCATTGGCGGCAAGCCCGGTATTCCCTCCCACGCAGATGCCGCAACTGTTGACGGTTGCCGTTCCCCCCGGAACTCCATTGCAATCGGGCGTTGTTGACGCCTGGTTGATGACGGTAAAGGAAACCGTTTCACTCACGCCTGCAGTGCCGTTTCCGCCTGCAGCGGTGTAAGGTGTTCCCGTCAGCGTATAAGAACCAACATTTACGGACCATGCTTTGTAGCTTCCGGCAGGCTCATCACCGTTGATGGCATAAGGCGCAAATGTTTCAGTTTTTACAGTTGCACCGTTAACAATAAATTTCACGCTGCCCACATTTTGCCCATTACAAGCATTGGCGCGAATGCTGAATGATCCAATTGCAGCGAGGTTGATAATGGTGCCATTCATGAGCGGACCGATTTCACCTGCGGTACCTTCATGCATCAATGTAAATGAAACCACCTCATTGGAAACGCAGGGCGGGGGTGGCGCGCAGGACGAACCGTTGCCGAAACAAACACTGCAAGTGTCTTTGTCGGCATTTGCGATGTGTCCGGAATTTCCTCCGGAACAGATACCGCAATCATCTGGCAGCGCGGTTCCTCCGCAGTCACCGTGGCAATCCTTGCCTTCATTTGCAGGCAGCCCTGTATTTCCGCCCACGCAGATGCCGCAATCATTTACAAAAGCGCTGCCGCATTGTCCGGTGCAATCCAATCCAGCGTTTGCGGGTAGTCCCGTATTTCCCTCTACGCAAATTCCACAGCCGTTGACGTAAGCGGTTCCGTTGCAGTCGCCCGCGCAGTCTTTAGCTTCGTCAGCAGGCAGCCCCGTATTTCCGCCCACGCAGATGCCGCAATCGTTTACAAAAGCGCTGCCGTTCATATCACCGTTGCAGTCGGGAATGGCGAATGGCGCTGTCCACAGGAGCGCTGCATCCAGCAATTGCGTTCCCTGCGCGGTGAGTAATGACGCGCTGACGTCCGTCAGGAAAAAACCGACCCTGCGAGCTGGCGCGTTGATACCCGCCATCTCAACGCCAGTTTCATAAGCGAATAAAACTATTTGAGTGGCGTTGCCGGCAACATTTGCAATCGCTGTTGCATTAGGTCCCGGTTTGCCCCATGTGAGGCTGTTATTTGATGCATATACAACGGCATTGCCCGTTGATAATCCTGCAGCCAGCGGGTGCGAACTGTTCGTGACGACAATTCCATTTGTGCCCGAAACCGTTCCATAGTTGCCGCTGGGGTCGCTTGCCATGTCCATGTCGTCAAGAAGGGCATTCTCGCAAACAATAACCGGCACCGCAACATTTTTGAACTTGGTTGACGCATCTGAAGAATTTATAGTGGATGAAATGAACACAAGGTCTTTTCCATTGGCATCCGAGCTGGCTGACGCGGCAGCATCTTTAACCACCACTGTGAAACCGAGCGTTTCCATCCTTGTCTTCAGCGCCTGGTCACCGCTGTTCAGCGCAGTGTTTCCTACAATCAGCAATGCCTGCCCGGAGCCGCCAGATGACTGCGCATTGACGTTCACAGAAGCCGAAACACTTGCAAGCCCGTGGTTATCATAGGCTTTTGCGTGAAAGGAATAGCTGCCCGCCCCAAGATTGGCGATATTGAATGTGTAAGGCGAGGCATTGTCACTTCCCAACAGCGAATTGTTTTGATAGAATTCCACATTGGTGATGCTACCCGTTGAAGAAAACGCGCTTGCTGAAATTGAAAAGCTGGCTGGAGCGGTGAACGCTGTCCCGTTTGCGGGAAATGAAATGGATACCTGCGGAGGCACGTTTGAATTTGTCGCCCACAACAGAGCCGCATCAAGCAGCGCGAAACCGTTGGCGTTCATCTTGCCCGCGCCCGATTCATACAGGAAAAAGCCCACGCGTCTTGCCGGGGCGCTTATGCCGGCCATCGCTGAGCCCGCTTCATATCCGAATATCACCATCTGCAAATTATTGCCCGGCACCGTGGCAACAGCGGCTGCGCTGGAAGAAGGAACGCCATAGACAAGCCGGTCGGTGGAATTAAGAACGGTTTGCGTCCCGGAAGATAGTCCGCCCGCAAGCGGATGGGAAGGATTGATGATGTTTAGCTGCGTCTGGTTTGTAATGCTTCCAAAATCGGAAATCTCGCCTGAGGTCAGTTTCAAATCGTCAATCAGCGCAGGCTCGCAATTAACGAGCGGCACGGCAACGTTGGTAAACTTTTCTCCTATGTTTCCGGACGTAACGGTGGCCGACAGAAAAATCATATCCTGCCCTTCCGCATCACCGGTTTGAACAGCAGCGTCTGAAACCGTTGTCACGTCAAAACCAAGCTGATCCATCCGTGATTTTATTGCCGCATCAGACACGGTAAGTATGGTATTGCCGACTATATAAAGAAGTTTCGGAGGACCTAATCCTTCGTCAATCAGCCCGTTACAGTTGTTGTCAATGCTATCGGACAGCTCTGAAGCTTCCGGATTAACACCGGAGTCAGAATCATCACAATCGAGATTGTTGAGGACATATCCTGTTGGCGCTAAAGCTGAAACAACCGAGTCGGCAGGATAACCGTATTGGTCGCCATCGGCATCAGGGAAGTAAATACTGTTAACGCAGTTGCTGACGCATGTTTGATTGGAACCTTCGCCCTGCAGGGCGATCAGGAGAGGGTTGTTATTTCCGTTATGCTGAATTTGCAGCGAAGCATTTTTTATACCAGGCGTACCGGGCTGAAATGTAACGTCAACCGTGACGGTTTGATTCACTCCAAGCAGAAATGGCAACGTATGCGGAAATTCAACGCTGAAATTCGCTGAATCGCTGAGGGCGAGAGCATTCAGCATGATCACCTGGTTGCCTCCGGTATTTTCCAGCGTGAGCGATTTAACGAAAGAATTGCCCGGTTGCACCAAACCAAAATATTTGCCGATTGCATCCGGAGCGAGATTTCCCTTTTCGATTTCGTTACCCGTGGGAGGCATGGGATCAAAAAAATAAAACACTTCCTGCGTGCCGAGTTCCGGGGAGCCGCCCCTGTTGCCGCTTCCGCAAACGATGTACACCCCGCCATTGGAAACAATCGCACCGGTGGCATGCCTCCCCTGAATGAGCGGAGCCAGTGTGCGCCATGATTGATTCACGTAGTTGAAAGCTTCGGTTTCATTGTGCGCAGTGGTGAGGGATCCACTTTCACCGCCAATGGCGAGGATTTCATCACCCAAAATTGCAGTTGCGCAGGCAGCTCTCGGAGTCGGAATGTTGAGATTTGAGGGTAGGGTTTCCCATGTGTTGCCGGTAATGTTATAAACATCAACCTGAGCTACAGTCGGGTTGAACACGTTGCCGTCCCAGTTGGTGCGCCTGCCGCCAATGCAGTAAATTTTTCCATTGACAACGGCTGCATTGAAATGGTCGCGTTCGATGGGGGCATCCGCAAGCTGGGTCCACGTATTGTTTTGCGGATTAAAAACATCCGTCCATTTCACCCAGCCTGAAGAATGTCCGTCCTGAATTCCGCCTACAACATATATTTTATCGTCATAAACCACCACACCGGCAGAGCCGCGCCTGCGGTTTGCCGGAATCGGAGGACCAATGCTCCATTGTTTAGCCACCGGATCGTAAACGTAAATATTCGGTATGGGCGCTTCATGCGGATAGCTGCCCGTGAACGCGCATACCGCATAGATCAGCCCGTTGTATTCTACTGCCTGAAAGTGATGTATTTCCAGCGGATTGCTTGCTTCATTGGTCCAAAGACTGTCGTGCGGATCATAACACTGCACGGGCTTGCCGCCTCTGCCTCCCAGCAAATAGAATTTATTTCCCGCCTGAACATAAGAACATTCATGGCGCGCGACAGGAGAGTTGTATGAAGCAAGCTGATACCACTGACCCACAACCGCTGCGGGATCATGCGTTACTTCAATGAAATCCCAGGTGGCAGGAAATACCTGGCCTGATCCGCGTGAGGTCGAGATGAAGCCGACAGCAAGGACACCGCTCAACCAGTTTGCGGGAACGGTTACAGGCGAGCCGACAGCAATTTCCGGACCTCCTTCAATGGAGTATCTGGGCTGAACGGCATGAGTATTTTTATTTACATAAAAGAACAAGTCAATGTAACTCTTGTTGAGAATGGAAGCATTATGCATCGCAGCGGTGGAAGATCCTCCTTCCTCTTTCAAGACCTGTATTCCTCCCGCGCCACCGTTGGCTGCCGTCACGATTTTCAAATAATTATCCTCATCGCCTGTTCCGAGAAACATTCCCATAGACTGATTATTTGCTGGAGAAAATCCTGCAAACGGTCCCATCACACGGCTGTGAATGATGTATGACCACTGGCTTGCGCCTGAGTTTACGCCAAATTGGAATCCATATAATTGATTGTTCAAATTATCCAAGGCATCCCCCGCGGGAACCTGCTCAATGGTGAATTTGAGCGCTGCGCCACCAACGGTCATTGCATCAGCGTCAAACAATTGCGAATAGTCGGTTCCTCCGCTGGTCATCAAGCCGGTAAATCCCCAGTTCAGGATTCCTCCGTCTTCGGAATTATCAAAATCATACCTGACCGGAACAGTTGTGCTGAATCCGTTCAGCGCATCCAGCGCGAACCGGTCAATGTCATCGTTGATGCCGTCATTATCATCATCCGGGTCAGTTAAATCGGAGATATGGTCATCATCAAAATCAGCAGGCAGGCTTGCTGATGCGCATGGATCGGTGCCGTTGGCAGTTTCATCACCGTTGGAGAACCCGTCAGCGTCAAAGTCGAGGATGAAGCTGTTCATGTCGCCAGTGCAGTTGACAAAATCGCCTGGCTCGAGCACCGCGATGTTGCCGCTTCCATAAGTGCAAATCCATAAAGAGCCCGGAAAGATTTCGTTATCGCCCTGCGCGGTGATGTCGAGTGGCGTTGCTCCGAAATTCGAAGCAAGCACCGTCTTTCCGCCTCCTCCCAGCGCTGTGCCGGATGCGCTCAATTCGATGCGGTAAATTTTTCCATTGAAAGAGGCTACCAGCAAATCGCCTTTCATGGCATTGCCGAAATTGGATGCCGTGTATTCGCACATCCCGTTGCTGGAACTGCAAATGGACGTGAGGGCTCCCGGTCTGTCTGCCGGAGTTGAGTAGGCGCACTCAATCGGATTTTCCATTCCCAATGGAATTGGCGTTTGCGGATTGGAGGTGTTGAACTTGTTGTTGCGGTTGGCTCTTGTCGGATTGGCATGTCCCGCGTAGTAGCCCTGCGTCACGTAATGCAGCACATCGCATTCGGCATCGCCCGGCTCGCTGATGGCATTGGAACAGTTGGACGGAGGTCCGCCCCAGCCCGCATTGGGACCATTGTCAAAGCTGTACATCTTGCCGGCCTCAGTGATAATCACATCATAATTATTTCTCCACCCCGTTGAATAAACCTGCACGGGACCATTTGCTACAAGCATCCCCTGGTTTTTTCCATCGTTGCCGCCAAACGGGTCATTAGGGTCAACGTAACCGGCAGGTTTTCCGCCAACATTTGTTCTTGTTTGATCATCCAGCGTGGGCAGGTCGTAAGTGGTGTTTCCGATTGCATCGAGATCAATCCTTAAAATAGCGGTTGAGTAAGCATATTCAGGAGTGTTCACAAAGTTGTTGGAAGGCGCGCCCATGTTGGTATTGCCGCCCTGAGCCATGTATAAATAATTATCTGCCGGATCATATTCCAAACCGTTGGGAGAGTGGTTTTCTTCCGAACGCGGCAATCCCCTGACCAGATCGAGTTTGTCCCAAGTCCCGTTTGTTTTGGTGAGCCTCGAAATGATGCCCGAATTGGTATCAAGATTTTTGTTGGTAGCGCCTCCGCCACCTCCGATTCGGGGATCGCTGGAAGTGACATAAATAACCGGTTCTGCTGCTGTCCCCGCGACAAAAATTCCGGTAACCTGCCGGACGTTGGTTGATTCCGCCAGCGTTCCGTCATCATTATGATTGGGAATCTGTTGTACAAGCGTGATGGTTTCAGTGGCGGTAACCTGATAGTCATTCGGGCCGTTCCTTACAATGGTGTAGATTAAAATGAGTCCGTTTTGCTGGGAAACATAAAGCCTGCCATCAGGACCGAATTGAAGGGAAGTTGGGTTGGTAAGACTTTCACCGCTCAACGTGCCAAGCGAGAAACTGACCGCCTGGGCGGTGATATTTGTGAAGGAGAAGAAAAAAAGGCAGGCTGCAGCTAAAAGTTTTTGCATCTTCTATGAGGGATTTAATGTAAAAAACGGGTCTCTAACTCTGAAAAATCAGAAGCATCAATGTAATGCAGGCTATCTGATAAGTCCAATTAAATTGAAGCAAAATTTTAAGGAATGAGATTGCTGATCAGGCGCAATAAACGAAGGGGTTTTTGACGAAAAATCTGGAGAAATCCTTTGTTTGCAAGCGTTTCAAAGCGCCATTCAAAAACAAATCTTTGCTTCGCCCGTATAACAATGCAACCGGGTCGTTATTTAAAGGGTTAGGTCATGTGCAGGATTGGGTGGGTAACGATTGTCGGTTTGTGTTTTATAAGAGATGTTTTCGGTCAGTCAGGTCTTTGTAATTCCGGTGTTCCATTTTTTCCGGTTGATCTAACAGGACAACCGGATGGCGCATACATCTCCTCTTCTATATCAAGGAACGACCACTGTTGCGGCAACGGCAATCCCGACAGGTGCATAGAGTTTCAAATCTTATTAGATCCTGCGGCAGTAGGAATCAACTTCGAGATTTATTCAGGAGCACAGCCGCCCGGATCGTTGTATTATCAAATCAACTGCGGAACACCTGTGCCTGTGGGACAGCAAATATGTCTGAGCGGAACAGGTCCGCATACGCTCACATTCTGCAAGCCGGGCAATAACAAGAATCAATACCGCATCACTTCCATTCAGGGCTATTCGCAAAGTGCGGATGTCACCACTGTTGAAGATTGCAGCGTTGATTTGCAAGTAACTGGACTTGTTGATTCAACAATCATTTGGCGCGACATCACCGGGGTTGGATACTATGAAAGTTTTTTAAGCTGCACCTCCGGTTGCGCAAACGCAAGTTTCACGACTCAAACCGGTTTTCCGCCATTTGTGGAATTTGAAGTTTGCGGCAAAATTTATTCCAGCGTTTGCCAAAGCATTATGCAGTCAATTTGCGATACCATCAGAGTGAATATCGAGCCGGGTGTAAGCATCACCGTCACGCCTGATCCAGCGGATTTTTGCGCGTCAGATCCCATGCGTCTTTTAACTGCTGACATCCATCCGCAAAAATCAACTTACATCATTTCATGGCACGATGGTCCGAATGGAACCGGCAGTGTCGTCAGCAACGACACTTTTTACAATGTGCAAACTCCGGGCATCTATTCAATAGTTGCGATTGATACATCATTCGCATTATGCTCGTCCGATACGGTGAATGTTCCAATTACGTTCATGCCAATCCCGCAGGTATTTATTGTTCCTGACGACACTTCTATGTGCGAAGGTGAGAACATGACAATCACCGCTTCTGGCGCGCAAAGCTATTGGTGGAGCCCTTCCGCCTTCTTATCGTGCGATACTTGTTCCACCGCAGTTGCTTCACCCGCTTCGACCACAACATACACTGTCACCGGAAGGGATAGCAACGGTTGCATATCAAGCGACACCATGGCGCTGACTGTGGTCCAGCCAAAATTCACTGCGTTAAGTTTTTCGTTGTGCGATGGAGATTCCGCGGTTGTCGGAAGTTCGGTTTACTATAATGCAGGAACATATTACGACACTTTTCCCTCATCAACCGGATGCGACAGCATTGTAACATCCATTCTTCAAATCCGCAATACCTTTTCCGTATTGGTGGACACGGTTATCTGCAGTGGTTCCAGCCTGACTGTGGGCAGTTCTGTTTATTCAGCTTCAGGAATTTATTATGATTCGCTCGTTGCTTCCAACGGCTGCGACAGCATTGTGGAAACCCATCTTGCCATTCATCCTGTTACGGTATGCGATAACCCCGATTTAACGCCTTGTCCTCAACGAATCATTTTTGTTTTGGATGAATCCGGTTCTATTTCGGGCATGGGAGGCAGCGGAGTCACCAATGTCAGTCCGCAAGTGAGAAGCGCTGCTTCAGGGCTGATAAGTTCGCTCGCGGGAACAGGCTCTCAGGTTGCCGTAGTGGAGTTCAACAGCACCGCCCGCAGAGCCGTCATTGGCGGTCTTACGGGTTATCAATCGGTCAATGCCGCCTATATCAGCAACTTCAATGCATACATCGCGCAGGATGCAAATAGCACCGGAAGCGCAAGTAATTACGACCCGGAAGATTACTCCTGCACTGTTCCGCAAAGCTGCTACACCAATTGGGAAGATGCATTTGAAGAAGTTCAGAGCATCAACTCGACCCTGGGACTGGCAACTCTCGTGATTTTCTTTACCGATGGTCAGCCCACCGCATATAACAATTCATGGGGAGGCGTAACGGTAGGCACCGGTGCGGCAGCGATAGCGCAGGCGCTTTCTGAAGCCACTGCGGCTGCCAACCTCGTTCAAATGCAAGGATCACACAACTTCGTCATAGGCTTGCCGAACACCTCGCTTCCCGAAGGCAATGTACAGCAGATTTCGGGATTGGAGCGGTTT
>CAZCXH010000158.1:0-11997 GCA_964502525.1 uncultured Chitinophagaceae bacterium | reverse complement strand
TGTCATTGAATAGCGCATCATTTAATGTATAGGTACGCATTTTTGCGATGAACCTTTTTTTAAATGGTAATTATCACTATATTTATGGCGTAATTAACATTTCCAAATTTCCAAATTGAGAAAGGAGAAAACGCAGAAGATTAATGTTCTTGTTGCAGATGACCATGCGCTTGTCAGGCGCGCTATTTCCGACATGCTCGGAAAGGCGGGGAAATACGAGGTTTTCCCCGCGGAGAACGGGTTTGAGGCTCTGTCCTATGCGGATGAAAACGAGTTCGATATTGTGCTGATGGATATTATCATGCCTGAAAAGGATGGCATTGAAACCACCAGGGAATTGATTAAAAAACATCCCGGCCTTAAAGTATTGGTGTTAACCGGGTCTTATGATAAGGAGGATGTTTTCCGAATGCTGGAGGCAGGCGCCTGGGGATATATCCTGAAAGATGCGGATCAAAAGGAATTGGAACTGGCGATCGAGAAAGTGCTGCGTGATGAACATTATTTTGGCAGCATGCCGATGGAAGCCATCCTGCAGGATTTCAAGCAAATCATCCTGCCTAGAAAAATTCCGGCAAAGAACGGGCACCCGCACCTGACTCAGCGTGAAATAGAGATAGTCAGGTGTATTGCGAACGGGCTGGTGAACAAGCAGATAGCCTCGAAGCTGCTCATCAGCAAAAGAACGGTGGACAAGCATCGCACAAACATACTCCGGAAATTAAATGTAAATAATTCTGCTGAACTGATTGCCTATGCCGTCAAGCACGGAATAGTGGAATGACGGCAGCCGTTCATTTTTGAGTATAATTCCAGTCCTTCTTTCTGCTACGTCTTTAAGCCCCGTTTTTTAGACCTTTAGCTTATTTTCTCCGGCAGGCTTTGCTCCTATCATTGCCGTGATGAATTTCTTAATTAACCTCAAAAAAGCAAAGCCATGAAAACACCGACCTTAATCTGCATCGCTGCAATGAGCGTTTCATTGGTCTTCAGCCAACCCCCGCTCAAACTGGTAAAAGAAAGAGTTGGCAACCCCGAGATTCTTAAAAACTGGAATGTGGGAGATGCCAAATATGTCAACGGCACAAGCATTCTGAGATTGGGTGGCGAAAACGGCTACGAGTCCATCACTAATGTTTTTTACGCATCCAATGACAGGATAAACGTCCTGAGTGATGAAAAAGCGGCTGCAGAAGCCGTCTCCTCTGCCGGAAAGGAGCAGGTCATTCAATCGCATGAAAAATCGGCTTCGGGGGGCCAGATCGCGCTGTTTTATTGTCGTCCCGCGGAATTGCTTGCTGACCCCGCTGGCTTCAATGTTCAGGTGATGGGTGAAAATGGCAGCCTGTTGTGGTCGTGCAGCCTTGATAAGGAGCAGCCATACTACTATAAATGGGGAATATGGTATTTCTATAAAACCATCAACGTTCCGGTTGAAGCAGGACAGAAATTTATTGTGCAGCTAAGTGATGCTGCAGGCGGACAGTCATTCACCTTCAAAGTTTTTATCAACGAACCGGGAAAGGAAAAACAGCCGGATTTATCCTTAAGGTAATATCCTGTTCAGCAGAACGCGAATTTATAGTAACTGAAAAAGATTAAATAACCTTTTAAACTCTTCGTTATGTTGATCATCAGTTTCATTGGAGCAACGCTTGTTGCCGGAATCCTTATCGGCATTTGCACTTACCGGTTCTTTCAAAACGGATGCATACCCAGGAAATATCTTGAAGAAGAAAAATCATCTCAAACCGGCAGCCGGAGGGCAAAGTACACTCCCGCATCTTTATTTTCCCCTCAGCAAAAGGGGCAAAGGGTGCATAAAGCCGCGCCTTTATTTATTCAGACTGCCATCGCAAGGCGCATTTAGCGGCTGTTTAATTTATACTTTGACCGCTTTGACGGGATAAATTTCACCATTGGGCCGTTTACGGTTTGGAGTTTGTTCACACCGTAAACCGTAAACAGAAATAGAAAATATATGATTTTATCCCGTGCACAGTATAAATCATAATAACAGAATGATAATAGAACGCTGATAACGCGGATGGTACGGATAATCGCTGATCGCTTTATCTGTGGTCATCCTGTTTTCTGCGTCTTTCTGCGTTCTATTTTTAATTTTAAAAAGATACTTAGGCGCAGTACCCCATTTGCAGAACCTTCACCGCAGAGCGGTCGCAGTATAAGGCGGACCTCCCGCCCAATTGAATGTTACGGGATCACCAACATTCTTTGACGTACTTCCGCTGAAACTCGCGTAGCCCTGATTGGCAGTTGGGGAATATAGCGGGTCATGGGTATCATGAAAGGTTACCTGGATAGTTCCGCCTCCGCCCATCGCAGGCGGAATCTTTACGATGACAATTCCTTTGTTGTTAGACATGGTAAAAGGATTTAAGGGTTAAGGAAAAAAAGTTAAACGGATTCTGATTGATTTTACTCGGGAGCAGGAGGCCAATCGCTGGCCAACCGCAAATTCATTGCTTTAAACGGCCCGGGCGGGGTTCCATCCCACTCGAACTCAACCACATGGCCCACTTCCAGACCCACCGGTGCCTCATCAAAAGGAACGTAAAGCTGGTTCGCGGTGTCAGGAAGGCGGGGATGTATAACATTTCTGCCGGTTACGATAAGGCTTCCGGGATTTTTGCAGATGATAATTCCCTGGTTTATTCTTCTTTGTTCTTTTTCCATAACATGAAGTTTTTAAGGGTTTAGAAAATCTTCTATATCAAACAACCAGGTCAAAAATAAAAAGTTTGCTCAAATAAAAAAATATTCTCTGCTTTTTTTTACATTAGCCTTTCCTTTTACAGCATAAGAGGAAAAATCCGGTTATGAGGCGTGGTGCCGTCATCGCTTTATTCATCCTTTGCAGTTCCGCTCATGGAGAATCTTCATCCATGAATGCAAAGGTTTATACGCCCAGATCATTTTCAGGCGACTATGTTTCAAGCCCGCAGAATGTCGGGATCATCCAATCGCCTTCCGGATTAATGTATTTCGCCAATGGTTCCGGGGTGCTTGAATTTGACGGCTTCTATTGGCGCATGGTGGAGGGCACAGCCCATCTCGGTCCCCGCGATTTTGCCCTGGACCCGAAAGGAACAATTTATGTTGGCGGCAAAGGCGACCTTGGATACCTCGCCCCTGATTCAATCGGCAGGCTCTCATTCAAATCATTGTTAAGCCTCCTGAGCGAATCTGACAGGGAGTTCGGCACTATTTTCTTCGTGCACGGGCTCGGTGATGAAATCATTTTTCTGACAAAGGACCAGGTAATGAGATACAAAGGCAGCCAAATGCAAGTGTGGCATGCGGAGTCAATATTTTCCGAAGCATATGTTGTTGACGGTCTTCTGTACTTGAAGCAAAAAAATACCGGATTGGTCAAATTAAATACTGACGGAATAGAAGTGGTTGTGCCCGCAGCCGGGGAGCTGAACGATTTGGAAGTGGTTAATTACTTTAAAAATCTTTGCCCCTGCAATAAATCAACCAGAGAGGTGCTGGTAAAAAATAATAATGACTACTTCCTGTTCAATGGAGGCTCAGAACTGATTAAATTAAACGGGAAGGTTGCTGATTTCCTCAACTCCCAAAGAGGGATTGAAAGGACTGCGGGAACCTCAGACGGAAAAATTGCAATCGGCACGCTTTCAGGAGGGGTGATTGTGATTGACAGCAAAGGAGATTTTGTGGATCTTATTGACAAAGAGGACGGAATACCTGACAATATTGCAAATGCGATTTATATTGACGCTGCCGATGGGTTGTGGATAGGGCATGACCAGGGAATCTCGCGAACCCAATTAAATTCCTCTCTCAGCTTCATAGATCAGCGGAGCGGCTATACGGGATTTGTCGTGAGTTTGAGGCGTTTTAACGGCAGACTCTACATCTCGACAACTGACGGAGTTTACGTTCAAAAAGAGACGGGCTTCCTTATGCCGGTCAGTTTTGAAAGAATTAAGGAAATAGAGAACCAGGCGTTTAAGCTGCTGGAGTCAAATAACAGGTTGCTGGTCGCCACCGTCCAAGGAATATTTCAAATAGAGGGAAACCGGGCAAAAAAAATCGCTGACGGCATCGCCACGGACTTGTTCCGATCCAAAGAAAACGGAAGCCTGGTCTTTGCTGCAATGGACAATGCAATTGTTCCGCTGGAATTGATTAATGGAAATTGGAATGCCGGAAAAGCGCTGAATGGAATCAGGGATATCATTTACAAGGGCATAACGGAAAAAGGCGATATTATTTGGGCATCAAATTTTACAGATAAGCTTTACCGGCTTGACCTTGCCAACTCAGCCGGGAACTCCATCGTGGTTTTTGATTCTGCCAATATGCTGCCGTCCGGATGGGTTGAGCCATTTTTTATAGATGATGAAATTTACTTTGGCACCCTTCAGGGCGTGTTTCAGCTTGACCGCGCCCAAAACAGATTCACGCACACCAGCGACAAAAGGTTTGAATATTTCAACGAACGTTCACAGGAGGCTGGTCCGGTGCGGACTGATCCATACGGAAATATCTGGGTGGTGTCCAGAGGAAAAGCGGGCAAAATAGTTCCTGATGCGGAGGGAGGCTATCAATGGGACAGTACGGCCTGCATGGAAATACCCGCCACCAGCATTTGGTCCATTTACTTTGATGAGAATGAAATAGTCTGGCTGGGCGCCACAGATTTCCTGGTTCGGTATGATGCCAAAGTAAAAAGAAACAATATCCAAAACTTTCCAGCCCTGCTGCGAAAGGTGGTTTTGGGAGAAGATTCTTTGTTATTTATGGGCGCGGGCGGCTATGCTTTGCATAAAATTAAATATGAGCATAATAACATTGCTTTCGAATTTGCCGCTCCTTTTTATGAGGGAGAAAACAGTTACAGCGTGATATTGGAGGGTTACGATGCCCGCTGGTCGCGCTGGAGCAATGGAACGAAAATACGCTATACCCATCTCGGCCCGGGCAATTATACCTTCAGGGTAAAAGCTAAAAACATCTATGAACTGCAAGGCACCGAAGCGGCTTATTCATTCTCAATATTGCCTCCGTTTTATCTGACAATATGGGCATTCGCTGCCTATGCATTGCTGCTCGGATTGATAATCTGGGGCATTGTGGCTTGGAACCAGAGAAGGCTGGTGCGTTCAAAAGAACGGCTTGAAAAAATTGTGGAGAAAAGGACGGAGGAATTGGTCATTGCAAACAATGAACTTAAGAAAGCCAAAGAGTTTGAAGAGCAATTTCTGGCAAACATGAGCCACGAAATAAGAACCCCTATGATTTCAGTGGCGGGACTCACCGACCTGTTGTTGAAATCGGATTTATCCCCGCGGCAAGCTCAATACTTGAAGGTAATAAAGCAATCAGCGAATAATATGCTGGTTATTATTAATGATATACTTGACATTTCAAAAATCCAATCCGGAAAGCTGGAAATACAAGCTGCCGATTTCAGTGTCAGAGAAGCGATTGAGGGAGTGCTTAACGTCATGCGTCTTCTGATTGAGGAAAAAAAGCTGAAGGTGAGCGCGGATATTTCACCGGATGTTCCTGATTTTGTGATGGGTGATCCGGTGAGGCTGCATGAAATCATTTTGAACCTGGTGAACAATGCGGTTAAGTTCACTGAGAAAGGAGGCATCGCCATCTCCTGCAGGGTGGCGGAAAAGACTGATTCTTCCATTCGCCTCGAGTTTGGCGTGGAAGATACAGGAAGAGGAATCCCCCCGGACAAATTGGAATCTGTCTTTACAGGCAGGGAAATTGCAAGGGAGTTTGGCGGAAGCGGGTTAGGGTTGGTCATCTGCAGGAAGTTGGTTGAATTGCAGAACGGCAAAATTTCCGTGCGGAGTGATGTTAACAAGGGTTCTTTATTTCGATTTGACATTCTGTACGGCATCAGCCCGCAGATGCCGGCAAAAAAAGAGGCGCTTGAGCCTACAGATATATACTTTGAAAATCTCAGTGTTCTTTTGGTGGAAAATCATGCCTTCAACAGGATGGTTGCTATGGATACCCTCGGGGAGATTATCAAAAACGCCAGGATAGACATTGCGGAGAATGGCGAAGAAGCGGTGCGGCTCGTTTCAGCCAATGACTATGATCTGGTGCTGATGGACCTGCTGATGCCGGTAATGAACGGTTACGAGGCGGCTAAGAAAATCCGAACAGACTTGCCGCACCCCAAGAACAAAGTAAAAATCATGGCGATGTCCGCCTGCGCAACGAAGCAGGAAAGCAATGATTGCCTTGCAGCCGGAATGGACGATTACCTTGCTAAACCGTTCAGCCAGGAAGAATTGATACATAAGATTGCCGGGGTGGCTGAAAAAGAAAAAATCAAGTCCGGAAAAAAGAACAAGGTTGTCAACCTCGACCTGCTGGAAAAAATGACAGAGGGAGACGAAGCCAAAAGGGCAGAATATTTGAGTATGTATCTGCTGACTGCCCCGGCACTTTTTGCGCAACTGAATAAAGCCGTTAAAGAAACGGATTGGAAGTCCATCAGGGAATCAGCGCACTCCCTTATCCCGCAATTTCATTACATAGGAGCGCCCTCTTTAAAGCAAGCAGCGGAAGAAATCGAGCAGAGAGCCAAATCAAAAGAACGGTTGGACGAAATCGCCAGACTGGTGAGTGAACTGGATGCAGAGATGAACAGGGCGTGTGCCGAATTAAACGATCTGCAGCGGGAGAGGAAGCCAAAAGAGCAGGATATTTGATTGAGACGCACGACAAATTCAAAGACCGCCCTTGCAGTAAAACAATGACGCTAACTTTTTTTTATCAAAGAAATCAGCCCGGACTCCTCTGGTCTGACCGGAGGGCGGGGGTGAGGCTGAGACGAAAGCAGGACAAAACCTTTGTCCTCTGATATTCTAAAAAGATGTGTGCATAGGCAAGCCACATGGAGAGTGGGGTGGGGGTGAGGCAGGATCAAAGGGCAGGAGTTATACTGCGAACGGGATAAATGTGTACATTTTTTAAGTGCCATTGGCACGACATTATGGTAGAAATGAAATTAAAAAGCATTTTTAAGTCCCATAGGGACGACATTTTTATAATATCGTCCCTATGGGACTTCTGTGAAATTTGGATCATCCTGCTACTACCTCAAATCCGCAGACTAAAATAGCTCAACAAACCGTATAGCGGAGGAAATTTTCAAAACAACAAATTCAATAATTTGATGGCGGGAATTCGGAGTGAGAAGCACACCGCCCCCTTACCCCCCCATGCGGGCCCATGCGGGAGGGTTGATGTTGTACCCGTAAATCGAATGCTTAGGAAGAGGCAGAGATGAGGTCGTAACGCCTGTCGCTGAATATTTTTAGGATGGTTTGCCTGCCTTGCCGGATCCATTTGCGTGTCATAAAAAAGGAAGGGCACCACGCACCCATTCGTGATGCCCTTCCGTGGAAATGGAAAGGGTTTAAAGGTTCAACCTGCTATTTGCCAAACGCCATTGCTTCCAACTCACCGAATATTTTGCTTACTTCATCCTGATTTGTTCTCGCTTTATAGGCGGACAAAAAATCATCTTTCATGTTTACCAAAGCAGCGAGAATTTCATTCAGTTCCGCATCGGACGTGCCATAAAGTTTTCCTTCAATAGCCGGGAATACCCTGCCGTATTTTTCACGAATTTCATCAGACCGGCAAGTAACCATTAATTCATTTAACAGAATCAGCAGTCTTGACTTCTTGTCTGTTAATTCATTTTCTTCCTCGTTTGACGCAGCGCCCTGAACAGACGCTTCTGCCGGCACCCGCGTGAAATCCTGAAACACCTTATGAGTGTAAGGATCGCTTACAAAATATTTCACTTTTTGCGTCTTTTCAACGACCTGAGCCTTTTCCGCTTCTTCCTGACCATTACCATTATCGTAACTATAAAGCGTTTCCGGCATCAGCATTACCTTGATTATCCAGGGCATCTCCCTTCCCATCTCATAATAACGCGCCACCCCGGCTTCCGCTGTGTTTGTCACTTCATAACCGTTTTGCTCTATTGGAGGCGCTGTCGCCACAATGGGAAGTTCGATTTTATCCCCGGGATCGGCACCTGCCTGGTTAGCAGACGGCACATTGAAATTCCCGCTCATCGGTTCCGGTTGGGCGCTTAAATTTTCCCGGTTAACTGTTTTCACTTGGCCCTGGTTATTGATAGCAGTGATGATTTCCTTTTGTCCGGATTCCGTTATCGCCTGCAATTGCGAAACGGGAATTTTGAGGAAAGTATTGAAACTGATATCATCAGGAATCAGCCCCAGCCTTCTTGTTTCAAGGTAAAACGTTCTGGGCGTAACGGGGTGAACCACTCCTTTGGGTTCACCCGCAGATTGCCAATAGGTGAACTGGAATTTTTGGTCACCCGTTACCTGATAAAACTTTGCATTCCCTTGAGCTGCTGACTGCGCAACCGGCAGCATCGGCATGGCGACTGTCGTCAGAATACCGACTAAGATGTTGATGATTTTCATGGCTGGTAGTTTTAAGATTAAATGAACTATTGCAATGTTACATGCGCAATGGAATGAATACAATAAGGGAATCAGCTAAAAAAGAGTGGTAAAAAGACGTATGATTTAAACTGAAAAACCCAGCTTTGAAACATACGCTGCGGTAAGAAGTTTCATGCCGCATGTCCGTTATATCATCGGCAAAGAGGTTCCCGAACTTGTGCCAAATAGTACCCGATGGCATATCCTCCGAAGGAGTCCGGAGTCCTTCGGACCGATCATGGTACGTTTTTCACAGTTGCGGGATAATTATTGATGATACGTTGAAAAATTGTTCGAAGCGCTGAGAAGCCTCATGCACCCGTTAGTAAAGGGCAGTTCTAAAAATTGCTCTTTTTATCGCCTCACCCTTTCAGTAAGTGGTAGAATTTTTAGAACTGTCCTTTATTATGTCCCTGGTAGATTGTTCCACCAATACTGTCACGTTCGGCACCGGTGACCGAGCTGAGGCAATTGACTTCATTGCGGATGCGCAAAACCCCCATCAGTCCGATCATCAGGGCTTCTTTGAAATTAACGGTTTGCGCATCGGGAACAACCACGCTCACCGGCACTTTATCGCTGAGGCGTTCAATCAGGAACTTGTTCAGCGCCCCGCCACCGGTTACAAGCATTTTATCAACTTTTGACATATTCACACCTTCTTTATCAATCACTTTTTTTAACGATGCGCTTATCTGGATGGCGATATGCTCGCAAAGGGTTCTCAGCTTGTCTTCATTTGGAATCTGATGATGCGACACAACAGGCATCATTACTTTGCTCACCCACCCTCCGCTCATGGACTTCGGATAATCTTTTTCATAATACCATGATGAGTTCAGCTCCTCCAGCAGCAGGTGGCTCACCGATCCGCTGCGCGCCATGTTGCCGTCCTCATCATACTCACGCCCCGCATTTTTCGCAAGCTTGTTGAGGATGATATTAACAGGGGTGATGTCAAACGCAATGTATTTGTCCCCGATGTGGCAGGTGATGTTTGAAATCCCCCCCAGATTCAGCAGGTATTTATATTCGGAGAAAAATAATTTATCAGCGATGGGTGTGATCGGGGTTCCTTGCCCTCCGAGCGCGACATCAATGCCCCGGAAATCACATATCACCGGATATCCTGTGACTGCAGCGATTGCCGCACCATCGCCAATCTGGCTGGTGAAGCGGTTTTCGGGTTGGTGAAAAACAGTTTGACCGTGCGAAGCGATAAAATCAATCTCGTCTCCCAGCCTGTTGCGCTCGATGAAAGCCTTTACTTCTGTTCCGTAATAATGCCCCAAAAAAGCATGCGTCTTAATGTAAGTGACGGCATTCTGCAGCACTAATTGCTCCAGCCTCAGTTTCCACTTGACGGGATAAGGAACAGTTTCCGCGTTGAGAATATTGTAAGACCATTTGCCGGCATCTTCATTGATGCGGCAATAGGCTATATCCAGCCCATCCATGGAAGTGCCCGACATCAGCCCGATAACCTTGTATGTTTTCATAGCTCTTCATTTCAGAATATAAATGGAAACGATGAAGTTAAAGTTACTTCACATTTTCTATTCGCAGGAACGATGAATGATGCCGGGGAGAAAAGAATCACCGCTTTTTTTTCTGCACCATCCAGTTATTCAGATACCAGGCGAGGCTTGAAAAGCTGCTCAGCGCTATAATGGCAAGCAATATGATTCTGCGCGCAGTCACGCTGTTGCCGGTCGCGTTTGTTATGAGGATTGCCAGCACGACAATTCCAAAGAACAGCGTAAGCGCAGTCACCAACTTGCCGATCAGGATGTTGCCGTTTCGCATCGGGGGAGTCATCACCAGCAGCAGCGTGCCGAGGATGCACGGGATTAAAGTCGCCTGCTGATAATCGCCCAGTCTGGCATAGTGCGAAATGAACCCAATCATGCCGCAGATGATAAAAACGAGGGAGTTAATGAGATTAATCTTATAGGACTGCATAGAGGCTGCCGCTAATTTACAGTTATTATTGGCAATTCGGAAATCGTGCGTAAGAAATAAATAATACCATAATACAATATATAGAAATTGAAATCATCTCAATGAAACAGGCAAAGTGCAATAGGCAAATTGCAAAGGGCAATTTGCCTGTTGCCTTTTTTTGCAATCACCCCCTGTGTTCTCCCTCAAGGGGGGAAGCATGCGCTCAGGCAAAATCCGTCTGGTGCAACGTCAATCCAGTTTTGCCGGTTTCTTTCGTTCCCTGTTTACGGCTTACACGTTTACGGTTTTTGTGAAAAGACTAACGGTAAACAGGAAACATGCAAACCGTAAACCTTTTACCTGACATAAAGCGCTTGACACTGCACCAGGAGGTTTAGTGGGTGTATGATCATCCGAACCTCATTTGCAACAGGAATGCCTGAAAGGTAGGGGAACTCAACAACTCAACATGACGAAACAGCGACCTGCCGAAAAAACATTTACTTTGCCGCCATTCATCAATGAGCAATCCCACCATTCTCGTCACTAATGATGATGGCGTTTCAGCACCCGGCTTGCGCGCGCTGGTGGAGGCGATGAAGGACATCGGCCAGGTGGTGGTGGTTGCGCCCGACAAACCTCAATCGGGCATGGGGCATGCCATTACTATTGGCGACCCATTGCGCATCGAGAAGGTGGGTTTATTCGGTGATATTGAGGCCTACCAATGTTCGGGCACGCCCGTTGACTGCGTGAAGCTGGCGAAAGACAAAATACTTTACCGCAACCCCGACCTGTGCGTGTCGGGAGTGAACCACGGTTCCAATTCGAGCATCAATGTGATCTACTCCGGCACGATGTCGGCAGCGGTGGAGGCTTGCATAGAAAGCATTCCCGCCATCGGCTTCTCGCTGCTCGATTATACGTTTGAAGCGGATTTCACCGCATCAAAACATTATGCCGCCATCCTCTCGCGCAGCCTGCTGAAAAACGGGCTGCCCGCGGGCACCCTGCTCAACGTGAACATTCCGCGCTTGCCGCTTCGTGAAATAAAAGGCATCAGGGTGTGCCGCCAGGCAAACGCCAAGTGGGAGGAGGATTATGACGAGCGCATTGACCCGCGCGGAAATAAATATTACTGGCTCACCGGCAAGTTTGTGGCGTGCGACCATTCGGAAGATACCGATGAGTGGGCGCTGCGCGAGGGCTATATTTCGGTGGTTCCCGTGCAGTTTGACCTCACCGCGCAACATGCCATAGATTACATGCAGAAGAAGTGGGAGTGGTAGGCATTTTCGGTGTTGAGTGTTGGGTTTTGTGTGTTGTATTTGGATTTTGCACCCTTGAAGCGAAGATGGCGCGTTGATTTCTTAGAGACTGTTTAAAATTAGGAATAGAACGCAGATGACGCTGATCAATATGATTTACACGGACGAAATCTGTGATTATCAACTGAGCTCGGAATAAGCAAATTGATAAAAAAGGTCGCCCCGCTGGGGCTTGAATATTTTGACGAGAATATTTTCTACCAAAAGGTCGC
>CAZCXH010000157.1:0-12113 GCA_964502525.1 uncultured Chitinophagaceae bacterium | reverse complement strand
ATGCTCGATGCGCATTTCAACATCGAGCAAAACGGAAGAAACGAAGCGGGCGCGTTCATCAGTTTCAACGGCACGGCTGGCGTGTGGCGGAAAACCTGCCTCGAAGATGCTGGCGGATGGAGCCACGATACGCTCACAGAAGACCTTGACATCAGCTATCGCGCGCAGATACGAGGATGGAAATTTATTTATCACGATGACATTGGCGTTCCCTCGGAACTGCCTGCTGAGATGGGCGCCTTCAAATCGCAGCAACTGCGCTGGAGCAAGGGACCCGCGCAGGTGAGCATGAAGATGCTTCCGTCAGTTCTTCTCTCCGGTGCGACATTCAAAGTGAAGTGGCTCGCGCTTTTCCACCTGCTGAACAGCAGCATCCACATTTTTGTTTTGCTCACGGCAGTGCTGAGCGTGCCGTTGCTTTTCTACAAGCAGGACACACAGCACGGCTGGGCTTTCACGCTGATTTATATTTTCTATTCAGGAACGGGAATTATTTCACTTACGTACATTTTCTCGCAGATTCTCGAGGAGCGCTCAGTAAAACGGGGGCTTGCCAGCTTTGCAGTTTTATACCCGGCATTCATTTCATTCATGATGGGACTATCACTGCAGAATGCTCTTGCAGCTTTACGCGGGCTGGCGGGAAGCCAATCCCCTTTTATCCGCACACCCAAGTACAGCATCGTTACCGGCAGCGACAGCTGGCGCAACAAGCGTTATCGCTTCACCGGAATTTCGCTGTTCACTTTCCTTGAAATGCTCATGTCCTTGTATTTCCTCTTCGGAATTTATATCTCCATCCGCAACGGGCAATATCAAATGATATTTTTCCATTTTCTGTTGTTCACAGGTTTTCTGAGCATCAGCCTTTATTCTATTAAACACGCGCTGGTTGCAGCGAAGGAATAACTATGCCCGGCAAAACGAACTCGGTTGGGACGCCCTCTTTTTTAGAGGGAGGCCAGGTGATGCTGTTGTTTTCGCTTTCGTTGCTGATTTATATCGCTCTCGGTTACTTCGCCAACAGGACTGACTTTGCGCAACTTATTCTGCTTTATTCATCTGCGTTTGTTGTTTATGTGCTTTGGTATCGGCAAACAACAAACTATAATGTCATCAATGAGTCATTGGCGGCTGCTATGCTTCTGCGCCTCTCATTGCTGTTTTACCTTCCGAATCTCTCGGATGATTTTTACCGCTTCGTGTGGGATGGGCGATTGTCAGCGCAGGGAATTAATCCCTTCAGCTATCTGCCATCGGAGTTAATGAACGTTTCCATCGCAAAAGTTGAACCTGCAATTTTTGAAAAGCTGAATTCACCGGAATACTACTCGGTCTATCCTCCCTTGAATCAGTTGGTATTCTATCTCTCAGCGATGGCATCTCCTTCAAATTTATTAGGAAGCGTAATGGTTATGAAGCTGTTCATTGCCTGCTGCGAGCTGGGAACAATGCTTCTTGGAAGAAAATTGCTCCGGCAGTTCGGACTAAGCGAAAACCTGATTTTACTTTATGCGCTGAATCCGCTTGTGATAGTAGAGTTATCGGGGAATATCCATTTTGAAGCCGCAATGATTTTTTTTACTGTGCTCTCTGTGTATTTAATGGTTCAAGAGAAGATAGGGTGGTCAGTTGGGGCATTGAGCATTGCGGTTTGTACAAAATTTTGGCCGCTGATGTTCATCCCGTTTTTCTACAAGCGATTTTTTGAAACTACTGATCGAAAAAACTTAATACATGGGGTAATCCGATTTTCAGCATGGGCAATCGCAGTGTTTGTCATTACCGGGTTCTTGTTTCTTCCATTCTATTCGCAGAACACGTTCGCTAATATCGGCTCCAGCATCAACCTGTATGTAAAGCATTTTGAATTCAATGCAAGCATCTTTTACCTCATTCGCTGGATTGGCTTTCAAACAAAGGGATATGACGTGATTCACACGGTGGGACCATGGTTGCCGGTGATGGTTGCGTTGATCTTTTTGCTGCATTTCATGCTTGAAAGAAAACCAAAACCTCAATCCATCGTTTCTGCATTTCTATTTTCACTAACAATTTACCTGCTTTTCTCCACCACCGTTCATCCGTGGTATATCACACCGCTGGTGTTTTTTTGCATTTTCACGCCACTAAGATTTCCTTTGATCTGGTCAGCGCTGATACCGTTGTCTTACATTGCCTATTCAACCGTGCCTGCAAACGAGAGCGAATGGTTGATTGCGGTGGAATATATTGCGGTCTGCGTTTTTGCGGTCGTGGAACAATTATGAGCTGATTGAGGGAATTTAAAACCTCATCGCACAAACCTTCCAACATTTCTTAAACTGCCGTTTTAACGGGTAAATTGCGACTTGATGACAAAGTAAATAATGAGAAATTAACTTTGTACTGGTAAGCAAGCACGAGTGGAGGTGCCTTTTCCCGGAGTTCACCGCTTGATACCGCGTATGGTCGGGATATTTATTTGCTTGCCTTCGCTGTTAATTGCTCGTCTTCAATCCACCGCGAGCTACCATCGCTGAGCATTTCTTTTTTCCAGATAGGCACCCGCTTTTTGATTTGCTCCACCATCCATTCGAGCGAAGAAAACACCGCCTGCCTGTGAACTGATGAAGCCATCACCAGCAGCGAGATTTCACCCGCTTTCACCTCTCCAATGCTGTGGTGGATGTGAGCGCACGTAAGATTGAATTTCACGAATGCTTCTTCTTTGATTTCATGAAGCGTTTTCTCCGCCATTTCTTCATAAGCCGAGTAAATAATCGAGCTGACGGTTTTTCCTCCGGCATCATCCGCGCGCACCTGCCCAAGGAAGAAGGCGTGCGCGCCAATATCGGTTTTCGGCTGGTGTTTGGCGGTCATCTCACCCGCTTTTTCAGCGGGGATGGGTCCGACAAAAAGGTGCTTTCTTTTTTTTGCTTCTTTTTCCATGAGTTTGATTTGAACTCCAACACGCAAAATTCCACTAAATCATTAATCTTACAAAGCGATTGATCCCGTGACCGAGGCGATGGTTATTTTGTTTGTGAAACAACCGGGAATGCAAATAAAGAGAAGATATTTCACTGTTGCAACCGTTCCTGTTTTTTATTTATTACCAGCGAGATGCAGCCGCAATCGTATATTTATTGTTAATAGGCTCATGAAAGGACGGCTTTGAAATTTATGCAGTGACTGTCGCTATCATGCTCAGACTGTTCACCATTTCCATATTTCTTTGTGGAGGTACTAACGCCACCTTGGGTGTTGGGCCGGACTTTTTTGAATTAGCGGATGCGTTCTTTAAAAAATATGTCACCGATGGGCGGGTTGACTATCTGTCGCTTTATGCCAACCCAAAAGAACTGAATGTTTTGGTAAATCTCATGGAGACAGAAGATTTAAGCGATAAATCCACCGGCTATAAAAAGGCATTTTGGATGAATGCTTACAATCTCACGGTGATCAAATCGGTGGTGAGAAAGCCCGGTTTGAGGTCGCCTAAGGATGAGCGCGGTTTCTTTTCAGGAGAAAAGCACAAAGTGGCAGAGCAGATGCTGACGCTTGATGAAATCGAGCATAAGATGCTGCTTGGGGAACACAAAGACGAGCGAATTCATTTCGGTGTGGTGTGCGCTGCTGAAGGCTGTCCATCGCTGACGAGTTTCTCCTATCATCCCGACAGTATCGAGCAACAGATTTTAGCGCAAACGAAAAAAGTGTTCAACGATGGCAACTTCATCCGCGTAAATAATGCCGCAAAAACGATGGAAATCTCAAAGATATTCGACTGGTATAAAAAGGATTTTCAGAAAACAGGGATGAATATCATCGCTTACATCAATCAATACAGGGATGAGAAAATCCCCGCTGACTACAAGGTGACTTACTACGATTATGATTGGAATTTGAATATCAGGAAGGAATAAACCGGTTGAAAGGCGGTGCATGCATATCTTCAACATCATCAATGTCGTTCAATTCTTCAAGAAGAACATATTTTAATTTCTTAGCCCGAATATCTTTAATCGTATCTGACAAAACCGCATCGCTGCTCCACGTTTTGTTTTTGAATAGTTCGCGGTGAAACGATTTCATGGCGAGTAAGTAATAGCCGCCATCCTTAGCCGGTCCGATTGCAATATCATTTTCCGTTAGTAACGAAAAGGAGTTTTCAATAACAATAGAAGTCAGCTCGTAACAATCGCTGCCGATGATAGCCGCGCGCTGATAGTCAAGTTTAAAGATTGTCGAAAAGGCATGGCTCATTCGCTCACCCAAATCATTCCCTGTTTGCAAATATTGCCGATAGCCATTTTGCTTCCAATTATCATTCCTCTCCATTTTATCGGAATAGAAAATATACTTATCACAGGCGAGTGGCTGGGTGATTTTGAGAGTATGCTCAAGCAGAATTTGGTAAGCCTTCAGCGCATTCTCATCCCCGATTGATTTCGCAAGCCGGGTTTTCACCTTCCCTACAACGGGATTTTTCATGAAGATGATGAGCGCGTTTTTATTCATTCCGGTTTTAAAGTTGAGTCCGCTCTGAAAAGTCATCGGATGAATGCTCTATAAAAATCATGCGATGTGTAATTGTTTCTATATCGTCCTATTAGCAATTCATCCGATGACTAATACCGGTTTATCGGATTGAACTCAAAGTTCTGCCGCAAATAATTGACTTTATTGTCTTTATATTCGGTGCAAAATAAAATGCCGAAACCATTTCACATAAATCAGGATGATACTTCAGTTCTTGAGGCGTATTTGCGCGGGCTGAACTGGCTTGAAGCGGGTGAGCGTTTTATCAAAGTTGAAAAAGCAGGCGAGGGGAATATGAACCTCGTGCTGCGGGTGATTACAAGTGAGCGAAGTTTTATCATCAAGCAATCGCGGCCGTGGGTGGAAAAATATCCGCAGATCAAGGCGCCTCAGGGGAGGGTGTTGATGGAAGCGAAGTATTATGAATTGATACAAAGTCATTCCTACCTGCAATCGCTTTCACCCCGGCTGCTGGAAAAGGATGAACCAAACTTCGCCCTGTGCTTTGAAGATTTGGGTGCATCCTCTGACTTCTTGAGTTTGTATAAAGACGAGTTTTCCATCCATCAAGGGGAATTGGTTGCGCTTGTTCGCTATTTATCGGAACTCCACCGTTCAGTGAATAGTCAAACCACCAGCGAGATCATCACCAACCACGAAATGCGTGAACTGAACCACTATCACATTTTTGTTTTTCCTTTTGAGCAAGAAAACGGTTTTAACCTCGACAGTATTCAACCGGGGCTTCAGGAGATTGCCATGCCTTTGAAAAACGATGCTGAACAAAAAGAGGTAATTGCGAAACTTGGAAAGATATATCTTGCTGATGGAGATACTTTGCTACATGGAGATTTTTATCCCGGAAGTTGGCTAAGAATAAGCACGGGAATCAAAGTGATTGATCCTGAGTTTTGCTTTTTCGGTCTGCCCGAATTTGATTTGGGCGTGATGCTGGCTCATTTGAAATTGGCAAATCAGCCAAAGGAGATAATGCAATTTGTAGTTGAAAGCTACTCCGGCAAGCTTGATAAAAAATTATTGTTCGGTTTCGCTGGCGTTGAGATAATGCGAAGATTACTCGGAGTGGCGCAACTGCCATTACCGATGAGTATTGCTAAAAAGAAAAGCTTGCTGGATGATGCCTTCGGTTTGGTGATGCACTCTGAGCCGATGATTTTAAAATAGTTTGTGAATTCATTCCCCAAAAAATTTCTGAGTCAGTTCGCATTCCCTCTTCTGCAAGAGCGGAGGGCCTGCCTGCCGAAAACACAGTGCAGGCAGAGGGTAAGGCTGCTCATGATTTTATTATTTCTCCCATTTCTTTCTTTCACCCAAACAAAAAAAATCTGGATTGACACCGACAACCGCATGGGTAAGGTGAAAGGTGATGTGGATGATGGGGTAGCACTCATATTCGCGCTGGCAGACAGCACGATTGATATTCGCGGCATCAGCACGGTTCATAATGTTCATCATGCAGGCAAAGTCACACGCAAGTTGCTGCGATGGTACGGCAATGAAAGACAAATACAGATTTTCAAAGGCGCAAAAAACGCAGATGGAACCGGCATCGAAACAGAAGCGGTGAAAGCGCTTGCTGATGCGCTGATGAAAGAAAGGCTTGCCATTGTTGCTCTGGGTACAGCAACAAATATTGCTTCGCTGCTCCAATTGCACCCTGAAGTAATTCCACAGGTTGAAGAGATTGTTTTCTGCATGGGCAGAAGCCCCGGCATGCGCTTCGTACCCGGCAATAGCAAGCGGGAATTGAGCGATTACAATTTCGAGCTTGATCCGGAAGCGATGCGGCAAGTTCTGAAAACAAAAATCCCGGTTTCGCTTGTCGGTTTTGAAGCGGCATCTTCGATTGATCTTGGCAAAAGCGATATAATGCCGTTTAAAACCAATGGTCGCAAAGGCGATAAGTGGGTTTACCGGCAACTGAAAGCCTGGCGGTGGAAATGGAAGTTATTTCTTGATTCAAAAAAAGGCTTCATCCCATTTGATGCCATCACGATGGGCTATCTGCTCAATCCGGAATATGTGCGATGCGAGGCGGATGTGCCGGTGGCTGTCGAATCACTCGATGGCGACAAACAAAAGCTTTCGCTGATTGCAAGCCAGTCAATACAATCAGAGCGCAAAGCTGTTTTCTGCAATTACACCCAAACAACTTTCAAGGATTTTCTTCTTGGGCGGTTGCTGGGAAAGTAACTTCGCTCTATTAAAGATTATGACGTTTTAGTTGTCTAATTGACTGAATGGAGTTCGAAGAATCCAAATTGCGCAAAGAGGCGCCTTTGCTTTTCAGCCTGAAAAAGGAGAATGTGCATGCCGTTCCCGAGGGATTTTTTCCGGAATTAGAAAAGGATATCCGCAGAGCCTATCCAAAAAGGAGAAAGGGAATGTTGATAAGGATGAAGCGATGGGCAAAAGTATCGGTCGCTGCGGCAATAGTGTTGTTAATTGTTTTTTCAGGAATCAAAATGGTGATTGACAAACAATATGTCCCTGCTGAAACTATCCGCACCATGTACACCGTGATGGATGGTGATATGGATGGGGAGTGATAGACTGTTTTGCATTAGATATTTTTTATTTGTTCACGCGGCAATCCAAATGAAAAAATTTATATTCCCGATAACTATTCTTTCATTCTTTCTTCTTTACGCCTTTGTCAATTCCGATTCCTCATCAACTGTCCTTGTTGTCGAACGCATTACCACCATTGCGCCCTTCCCGCGCGGACTTGATATGATTGACGGCAAGCTTTACGTGCTGTGCCGCGGGCGTGTGCGCGGAGCGGGTGGAGTGAGCGCTGAGGTGGAAGACCAGGCTGGGACATTGTATATTGCTGATCCTGATATCGCAGAAGTTTATGCTAAGGGAGATCCTTGCGAATCTGTTATGAACAATGGGAAGGTGTTTGCCTTGCCAACGGCACCCCCGTTTAACTTATGGAATCGCGCTGCCAACCCGCCTGAGACCGACCGCATGACTGATCGCCCCTATTGCAGCCTGCGCTATCATGACGCAACAAAAAGCTTTTACATCTGCGCATTCTCCGGCATTGACAAGCCTAAGAAACCGGGGGCATCCGCATTCAGCAAAAACCTTACGGATGCGATTCTTCGCTTTGACCTTCGTACTCAAAAATGGTATGAAGTAGAACGACATAACATTGAGGCGGGCGGCAACTATCCGCAAAACGATCCCGCATACAGCAAGCCTCCGCACGGATGGCTGAACGGACCGGACAACTGTCTCGCAGTCGGAAATTATCTCTATGCCGTTGCAAAGGACAACAGCGTGATGATTCGGTATGACCTCAGCAAATTAGTGAGCGATCCGGAAGCCGGTTATCCCGCATCAGAGTGGGCGCTTGGAACGGATGTTTACACCAAGAACAGCGGCATGATAAAAATGTACGGGCATAGCGCGCTTGCGCAGCGCGGCAATTATCTGTATGTGGCATCGCGCACGTCATCGCACATCATCCGGCTGAAAATAAATTCTGACGGAACAATGGTGGCTCCCTATGAAGCGGAATTAGTGGCCATCTTTCAGCCTTATGACCACGCCACCGGTGAAAGCGCCAACATCACCGACATGGATTTCGACTCGAAGGGGAGGCTTTACGTTATCAACGCGGAACCTTCGCGCGTTTTCCGATTTACGCCTGATCCGAAGAATATCTATGATGCCACAAAACCTGATGCAAAGCCCTGGTGCGACCTCGCGGCAGTTACCGACAATCCCAGGATGAAAAGCGAAAATGTTTTCGTTGACGATAAAAACCGGGTGTTCGTCACTTCGGGAGATGGCTATTCTTACCAAAATGGAGCAGCCGGCACCGTTTACCGGATTGTGATTAAGGATTAGCGAAAATATTCATGCTGAATCAGACAGCCTGTTTCATTCTGCTTATTTGTTTTGTTTCCTGCGGAAGCAGCGGTAATGGAAATTTGAAGTTTGACTTTGAGGCGGAGATGCTGAACACGGCACCTACAGGCTGGTCAAGCCATTTTTGGGGACCGGGCGCAACGGATTGGGAAGTGGCTGATGACGGTGGCAATAAGGTTTTCGCTCAACTGCGCAGCGATAATCCAAGGGCGCATTTCAACATGGCGGTGTATGACAGCCTGAAAGCGGCTGATGTCGGACTCTCCGTGAAATTCCGCGCTGTGAAAGGCTCGATTGACCAGGGCGGAGGTTTTTTATGGCGGTATATTGACGAAAGCAATCACTACATCGTGAGGGCGAATCCGTTGGAAGATAATGTGGTGCTTTACAAGATGGAATATGGCGAACGCACCGACCTGTCGCTTATTGGCAAAGGAAAAACATACGGAGTGAAAGTGGAGCCGATGGGTTCTGATTGGCATACTCTCGGACTGACAGCAGAAGGAAATTTGTTCACCGTATTCCTTGACGGAAGGCAACTGTTTCAGGTGAATGATTCAACCTTCACCGATGCCGGTAAAATCGGCCTGTGGACAAAAGCCGATGCGGTGACTTATTTCGATGATCTTCAAATTACGATTCCTGTTAGGTAATATCTTGCTACCTTTACCCGCCTTACTTAACATTTAACCGGGCAGTCAGATGTTCCGTTTTTCGGACAAGCAACTCATACTTCGGTTACAGGATCCCTTAACCCGAACGGATGCGTTCAACATCGTCATCAAGCAATATAAAGAACGCCTCTACTGGTATGTGCGCAGGATGGTGGTGGATTATGACGATGCGAAGGACATCACGCAGAATGTTTTCATCAAAGCGTGGGAGCATCTCGGCACTTTTCAATATCAAAGCAGCATTTACACCTGGCTCTACCGCATCGCAACCAACGAATCCATCAATCATCTGAAAAAAAAATGCCGGCAGGAGAATATTTCACTGGATGATGCGGGCGAATATTTGGCGAAAGCCATTGACAATGGGCACTACATCTCAGGGGAAGAAATTCATTTGAAGCTGGAAAAGGCGGTCGCCCTTCTTCCTGAAAAGCAAAGAACAGTTTTCATTCTCCGTTATTTTGAGGAAAAAGATTATGCTGAAATTGCATCCATTACCGGCACATCGGAAGGCGCCCTCCATGCCTCTTACCATCTGGCGGTGAAGAAGATTGAGAAGACGTTGCAGGAAGGCTAAAGAATTTACGAATTTTTGTTGTCCAAGCAAATCCGTTACGGCAGGCAGATCTGTCAACCCTATTTCTAACCGACTAAAACCTATGATTAACAAAACAAATTTATCAGCATTCCTTTTCTTAGCTGCTTTTCTGGCAATAGCAAGCTGTCCGGTATCCGCGCAGGAAACGCCATCTGATACTGTCAAAAAGGAGTCATCCAAGGTCAAAGAGTTTGCGCTGAGCCTTTCGCAGAAACTCAAGTTGAGCGGTTATGCGCAGGCCAGGTACCAGTATTTTTTTGAGAAAGTGAAAAATACTAATGACAGGAAACCAAACACTTTTGACATCCGCAGGGCAAGGCTGGATTTAAGAGGCAGTATTCATAATGATAAAATAGGCTTCCGTCTGCAGGTGGATTTTACGGGAATACCGAAACTGATGGATGCCATGATGAGCTACTCATTCAACAGATACCTGAAAGTGGCCATCGGTCAGTTCCATGTTCCTTTTTCATTGGAGAATCACACCTCGAGCAGGATATTATTCAGCATTAACCGCTCTCAGGCGGTGGAAGCGATGGTTGCCCGCAGCAGGGACCCGATCGGAAATCATAGCGGACGGGATATAGGACTGCAACTGAGCGGTGCCGTTGAGGCTGGTGGAAAGGAATTCAATATCGTTGAATATGCCGCTGGCGTGTTCAACGGGGAGGGCACCAATACGCTCGATGAAAACGCGGCCAAAGATTTTTCGGGCAGGGTAGTGATTCAGCCGGTGAAAGGATTTTCATTTGGCGGCTCCTACTACAATGGTGAAGGAAACTATTTTGCGGCAAGCGATAGCCTTGTTACTGACAGGAACCGCGACCGCTTTGGAGGCGAAATAGCCTTTGTGAGGCCACGCTATGCCGCAAGCGGTGAATTCATCAGGGGGGAGGATGACGCAACCACCAGGCAGGGTTTTTACGTGCAGGTATCTGGCTATCCCGTAAAGGAACATCTCCAACTGGTTTACAAGTTTGACTGGTTCGATGGTGACGTTGATAAGGATGACAACGCCTCAACCCATCACATCTTTGGAATTAACTATTACATTAACAAATATGCCCGCATCCAGGCGCATTATCAATTATCCATTGAGGAAGGCGAAAAGGTTGACAACGATATATTTGTTGCGATGTTCCAGTTGGGATTCTAAATTGTCACAAGTTCGGAAACCGTTTGCCGATGGATAGCACAGCGGCAGGAGTATGCCGGCAAATTTTAAATTTTAGGTAACAAACGAATAAGTTTTCGCACACATCTGTCTAAAACGGTAGAATAGAAACCAATGAATAGCCCGTTTCCGGGGCTATTTTAATTTTAGAGTTTTTTTTGCACATAAACATTCGGTGCAAGAAGGCAAGTTGGGAGGTCAAATCAAGGCAAAGATCAAAGAGAATCCATGCTAAAAAAATTCCGGCTCTGCAAAAGTGCCGGGATTTTCTAACAGAATGGAGCGCTCTCAGCTTGGCTGCGGAGTCACGCGCAGATAAGGTTTAATGACCTTATATCCCTTCGGAAATTTCTTGTCCGGGCCAATGACAAACACCGAACGCACGGTCTGGTTGTCGGCAGCATTCGGATGAATCATATCGTAAAGAGCCGCCACGTTTCTGTCCGGGTCAGCGATGAGCGGATAATTCACCGTTGTTTTCTGAGACTCGTTGATGTCGTTGATCCATCCTTTATGCGATTCGAGCGGATCAACGCTGACAGCGATAACTTTCATGCCACGCTTCTCAAACTCTTTCTTCACTTTCGCCATATAGCCCAACTCGGTGGTGCAAACGGGAGTGTAGTCTTTTGGATGCGAGAACAGCACGGTCCAGCCGTCACCCATCCATTGGTAAAAATCAATCTGACCTTCTGTGGTCGTTGCCTGGAAGTTCGGGACGATGTCCCCTAATCTTAATGCCATAGGTTGTAGGTTTTATTGTTAAGAAATAAATTGAAAAGGAGTGGAAGAAACCCATCCCATAATTTGGGAGAAAACATATTTGCCCTGATTCATAATCTGTTAGTCTACAACAGATTATGACTTTTTTCGTCCCGTCAAAAATCAAATTGTCTTAGCATGGAAGTCTTCTGAAAATCAATACAGATAAGCATTATATAGAATTGTGATTATGCTTAACGCAACGCTAATGATAATCAGACTGATTTATACCGAAACAACTCGGATTTTCGAGCAATTGAACTGGGAAATGTCCGGTATTAACCAGGTGTACGTCTCGTTCCTTTCGGAAATTCGACTACTCTTGGTATAAATGCGTGCTGTCCTGCTTCTGTTTGCGGTTTTCCGCCTCAGGCGGATACCGACCTTTGCAGTCTCGCTTACCTGCCCGTCCGGTCAGGCGGGCTTCAGACCTGCGGTCGCCCGCAACGCCCTTGCGACTTGCTATGCTTCCCCTTTA
>CAZCXH010000156.1:0-12222 GCA_964502525.1 uncultured Chitinophagaceae bacterium | reverse complement strand
TGGGAATATCTTTACAGCAGCGCGAGGGATTATTGCGGAAAGAAAGGATTGATAAAGGTAAAGTTGATTGAATGACTTGGATAAAAAACAAGCCAACGCATGAAGATGCAATCTTGCCGCAATATTCCCACAAGATGCAATCTTGCGGGAGACGGGGGGGAAGGCTGCATCAATCCACCCGGATGCCTCACGCAGGCTACCGGAACCAGTGTGACAATTCTTTGGACTAATTCACAAGCCACCACCCTCACGGTAACCAACAACAGTGGATGTCCCAACAGTACTATCCAGATTCCTATTGAGCCGTGTTGCAGAGGAGTGAGCTTTACCTATGACAATGTTTCGGTTACTGATCTTTGTAACCTTTCTGTAAATCAAAGACCTGCTGGGCTGACCTGTACATCTACTTCTGCAACTCTAAATACCACCTATGACATTGTGTTTAACAACACATTAACAGTTGATAGAGATTTTACAATCGTTGATTCACGGAATGTAAAGTTCGCGCCTAAGGCTGATGTAATAATTAATACTAATAATACGATGGTTATCAATAATTCTACTCTATCTGCGGGTTGTAAACAGATGTGGGAAGGCATTACAATCAGTCCGGGAGCTTTTCTCCGTACAAACATCAGCGGAACTAACCCAAATACCACTATCAGGGATGCGGAGCAGGCGATGCTTTCAGATGGAGGAGGGGAGTTTGATCTCAGGCTGCTAACTAATCTTACACAAAATCGCAGGCATATTGTAGTTGAACCGTTCGCAGGAATCGTAACTAATCCAAATCACCCCGGAGAAGTAGTAGGTACTTATTTTTCATGCCCACAGGGATTATTACCTCACTATCCCCCGAACACCATTACCGACTGGTGCATTGAGATTGATAATGTTCGGGACATAACCATTGGAAATCATCACGGAGCACCTAATCTTTACCAGCATGCAGAAAATGCGATTAATATCATTTCTAACAGTACCGTTAGAGTTTTCAATAATGTATTTGAGCATCCTTGGATAACAATTTTTGGTGGTACTCCAAGTATTGAAACCGGGATAGACGCCCGTCACGGTGTGGGACTTTTACAGATTGGCACACCTGGCAATCCTACACCGGGATTTTCCGGGCATTCAAATATTTTCAGCTGCGGTGACGGTATTTTCATACAGGATTATTCAGAATCAATGATTGAAAGAAATCTTATTCTGAGCCCGTGGAACATTACAAATCTAAATACTGGAGCGGGCATTACCATTCTCGAGGGAAAAGGCTTAGGTCCGATGCCAAGCGCTCCCATAGGGCATATTGCCCGATACAATGACATCTACAACGGATGGGCAGGCATATTGCTCCTTCAAAACAGGGGCTTGCTCATCATAGATTCTAATAACATTGAGTGCTTTAATGCGACCACAAGTTTACCGAGGGTAGGGATAGTTTCATTGAATTTTAATGCTCCTTATATATTACCTTCCAATCAGCCATTTTATACGACCATGGATCACAATGATATTCGTAACGCCTACACAGGCATTCTTTCTGCTAACCGCTGGAAAACAAGCATATCGTTCAATAATATCACTATTAACAATCCTGGCACGAACTTGCCAGTTAATTCCGGAATCGCGATAACTAACACGCAAGCCAATTCGCGTGTTTTCCAAAACTGTATCATCGGCACTTCTTCTTCGGACGAATACCAGCAGTTTGGTATTCGCAGCGAAGGGAGTAATGGCAGCACTATAGAATGTAATGCGTTGGAAGACCTTGGCAGAGGCATCAATATCGTAGGACCCAATGGGCAGCTTTACCTGAAACGTAATGATATGGAGGATTGCGGAGTGGGAATTGCTATGACCGACAATGGAAGTGCAGGACAGCAAGGGAGTAATGCTGGTGGTGTTTGTATCTCAGGTACATCATCAAGTATTCAAGGGATAAGCAATGATAATAAATTTATAGGCACAACAGTCGTTGGCCTTAAAACCTATAACGATAGTTATGGTGTAAATACATGGTTTTTTGTAAGGAATAATAATGCTTTGATGGTCCCCGTGTCTGTCGCAACGACTGGTGGAGTTTTTGGGGATATGTCAACCCTCCCAGACTATTGCGGAATCAATAGTACAAATACTTTTATTCCTTGTAACAGGTGTGACTTCCAGCCTACACCTGAATATCCCGATGACTTCAATATTCACTATGCTAAATTGATTATCCAAGATTCCATTAGCCTGCCGATCGATTCGCTTGAATACCGCTGGTGGATGCGCAGGGGAGTGTATTACGAGCTTTTAAATTATCCCTCCTTAGTAAAGGAAGATACTGTTTTTTCAAACTTTATGTATGAATATAGCCAAACAGCAACGCCCAGATTAGATACGATAAAATTTGACATTGAGCAATACGCTTCAAAAAAACAATTTGATGAAACTGCTTTTACCAGTCTTAAAGAAAGGATTGAAAATGTCAGTACGACCAACCTGATAGAAGCGAATATGAAATCGTATGCGGATTATTATCTGGAATTGACATCAGGTGAAAACGTTGAGGAACTGATTGAGCAAATCAGGAATATTGCCGAAGAATGCCTGTTCTTTGGAGGTCCGTCCGTATTGGAAGCGCGGGCTTTGGTGACTGCTGATAGTCTTGAGCTTTTAAATTATGACTGGGAAACTGGATGTTACGGTGGAGAAGGGTCTAAGACGGCTACCACGGAAGAGAAAGAAAATGTCAAAATCAGTGTTCAGAGTGCCGAGTTCTATAAACTAATTCCAACAATAATAGAAGGAAACATGTCTGGAAGAATTGAGTTGGCAGCAAATGAAAAAGGAGTTTTAGTGCTGCTTTCTTCGCAGGGAATCAAAGCAGCATCATATATCCTTAATGAAGGCCTAAATGAAATAGTGCTTAATAATCTGTCGTCAAGTGGCATGTACTTTTATAAGGTTTATGTAGCAGGTGAAATGAAAAATACTGACAAAATCATTTTCATAAAGTAACTTTCATGTGTGTTCAAATTTTTCGTCAAACTTTACATCTCTTTACTGATTCTTAATTGGCTTCCTGCTTATTGTCAAAAAGAAGGCTACAATTGGACGTTTGGGTATAAATGCGGGATTAGCTTTTTGAATGTGGATACACCTGTTACGTTTACACCAGAAACGTGGAATAAGGAGGTAAACGCAAGCATCTCTGATTCAAATGGACAACTGCTGATGTATCTTTCCGACACACGCCCGGCTTCAGGCAACGACATGCTTAATGTTTTTGATTTTGATAATAATCTAATTACACGTGTTAAAACCTACGGTTCTTGTACAAATTGCGCTGCGTTTGTTCCGTATCCAAAACGCAAAAATCTTTTCTATCTTTTTCACATAGGAGAATACTTGTCCCCATGGGATTGTCCGTTTGGTAGGTGTTTGAATATATTTTATACGGTAATTGAGAGAAATGAAAATGTCTTTAATGTAATTGAAGAAAACCAATTGCTATTACCAAGTAAAATAGAAGAAAAGTTGACCATTATTAAACACGCCAATGGTATTGATTCGTGGTTAATTGTTCACGGGCAACGAGAAAATCTTAATTATCCATGCAACGATACGTTTTACTCATTCCTTGTCAAAAGTGATACTATTACAGGACCAACCATTACTAAAATAGGGATACCACATTGTGATAAATATTCTTACGCGGGAGAAATAGCAGTGGCGCAAAATGGTAATCTCTTGTCAGTTGCTGACCTGGGTGGGAAGTCGGTTGAAGTATTCAGTTTTGATCGGTGTAGCGGTTTGTTAAGTAACTCGAAAATTGTGGAAAACAGCGGAAGTATTGCGGCTTATGGGACTGAATTTTCACTTTCAGGCAAATACTTATATGTCTCAGAAGGTGCTGAGTATATGAGTTATAATGCATTATATCAATTTGATCTTGAAAGCTCAAACATTTCTGGAAGCCGGATAACAATATGGTCAAACCCTGATTCAATAATTTATGCCGGTCAGTTACAGTTGGCTCCTAATAACAAAATTTATATGGCATTTGGATATGGAGATCTTGTCTTTCCAAATCCGATTAGAAACATGTATAATTCTAATGCTGGAGTTATTCTTTTACCAGACTCATTTGGCCTAGCTTGTGATTTTCGTCCTTTCAGTTTTTATTTAGGAGATAGCTCGATTAGCTATTATGGTCTCCCCAATATACCCAACTACAATCTCGGCCCTACCAGTATTTATGAAGCAGATGCTGGAGAGGATACAATCATCTGTATAGAAGATTCTTCAACAACAGGAGTATTCATAGGCAAAGCTGCTATACCGGGGGTAAGCTACTTATGGCACCCAGTTGATGGTTTGGATAATCCCAATGCTTCAATGCCGCTTGCCAACCCCTCACAAACGACAATGTATGTAGTCACTCTTACAGATACATCCATTAAATATTCCTGCCAAACGAGAGAAGATACCGTTTGGGTGAGAGTTAGTAGTTGCGACACGGTTGATACATTAGCCCACCCCATTATTTTTCCGGATGCCTTCACACCTAACAACGATGGCTCCAATGACCTGTTCGGTCCCGTTGCAGGTGTAGAACTGCTGGAATTTAAAATCTACAACCGCTGGGGGCAAGTGGTTTATGATTCTCCATCAAAGTGGGATGGCACTTGCAAAGGTAAAGAGCAGCCAATGGGGACATTTATTTATTATGCCATTGTGCAAGTGGAGAATGGAGAGAGGAAAAAAGTGTCGGGGGTGGTTTCGCTGCTGAGGTGAGGAAAGTGAATGTCCGACACCCCCGGCTATGGCGCAAGCATAGTTCAAGCGTCCGCTTGGACTTTTCATCCTTCAGCGTCCGCTATTTCCTCACGCTCACTCATTCCAACAATATAATATCAATTAATCCCCTCTCGCCCGCATAATCTCTTGCACTGCTGTATATCCAATCGGTAGGGCTGTTTACAAAGCCAGCTTCAACCGGATTATTATGCAGGTAATCTAATTTTTGTTCCATGATTTTCCTGTCATATAATTCTATTGGATGACTATCCTGTTGCCAGAATTGCCAGTCTTTATTATTGGAGTTGTATTTACCTGCTCTTTCAAACATCCATACCATCCACTCTCTGCGGCTTTCAATTAGATTCCCCGAAATTACTTTTCTAAGGCAAGCGTAAGGGCAAGGAAAAAAATGAAACGCGCAGCTCTCATTGGCATAAAGCGGGCAGCTAAAATATCATTTCCGCAGTGGTTGTGGAAATCTTCTCACATATGAAATGGCTCTTACGAAATACTCTGAAATTTCCTGTTATCTTTACCCGTTTGCAAGTTGAATTATTATGACGGATTATCGGGCGGCACTGATTGACTTTTACCAGAAGCATAATCCCGAGAAGATACGGGAAATTGACCTCCTGCTTGCGAAATACAAGGGAAGGGAGGAAGAACTGCTGCATGCCCTCAAGGTTAAATATGGAGTTCATAAAGCCGCGCAGGCGCCACCCCCCCAGCCTCCAACTCCGCAGCAAGCAGCCCCCTCCCCAAAAGCCGAATACCGCGCGCCCGAGCCGGATGCCAGAACAGAGCGGATAATTGAGAAAAAGACGGAGCCGCCTCCCCCTGTTTTTGAGAAACAAAAGCAACCCATTGGCAAAAAGGAGGCTGATTATCAGCCGCCTTTGATCTCAGGGGATAATAGAGGAAGAACTGCGGCAGAAAGGGCAGAGTATTGGAAGAAGGAATTGGAGAGGAGGGAACGCGAAAGAACAGGCGCAAGGGAACCGGCAAGTCCCGGATATGCTCCGAAGAGCAAAAAGGAAATTGAAAGCCGTTCAGACGAATACGGCCATGAAGAAGAACGAAGCCGCGCATCCTGGTTTACGGCTAACCGGATCATTGCATCCATCATTGGGGTCGCCCTGGTGAGCGGCATCGCCTTTGTTTTGCTGAACAGCGACCTGAGAAAAGCGGTAGGCGCAAAGTTCGGATCGGATGAAAAAACCGAGCGGAAAGAAGAAAAAAAATCTGTGTTAGAGCCGGCTGAACTTGCGAAAAATTCTGACACGATTGCAGCAAAAAGCTCAGGCGATTTCGCTTTGGATGGAGAGCAGGAAGCCGAAGACCGCGCCTATCCTGAAAAATCGGAGGCGGGCAATAAACCCGCAGATGATGAAGCGCCATCGCGCGCTGAAAATTCCAGTGGAGGAGTGAAAAGGAATAGCTGGTATTTGAGCTACAGCTCCGTGAGCCAGGAATCGCTGGCAAAAAAAATTGTTAAACAGCTTCAATCCGAAGGCTATGCGAATTCCGGCTATTACTATATTCCGGATTATGATTCCAGGGGCAAAAAGTTATATAAAGTCTATATAGGCCCGTTTGCCTCAATGGAAGCGGCTGAAGCCACCCTCGAAGGCTATCTTGCGAAGAAAGGCACCGGTGCCTATCCGTTTCTGCTGAAATAGGTTCATGAAGTTTGCTTCATGCTTTTATTGATCAGCCAGATCAAGCCAAGCGTTGAAATAACCACGAGCGCCACAGGCACAACGGATAAGAATCCGTCCAGCGAAGGGTTTTTCAGGAACGACCATATTTCAGTCACTTTCGTGCCGGTGTAGAAAAACACGAGCGTTCGCGGCAGCATGCCGATGAGGCTTCCCGCCAGGTAGCTTCCCCAACTGACATTGATGGACGAAAAAGCGATGTTCATCATGGCAAACGGCAGCAGCGGTGAAAGCCGCCCGAAAATCACCATGAGGAAGCTGTTCTGCTTGAGGCGCTGAAAAAAATCCCTCAATTTTTCATCCTCGGAAATATATCCCCCGACAAACCATACATTGAGTTTTTTCCCAAAATAAAAACCCAGCCACATGGCCGCGAGATACGACAGCATTACGCCCGGCAGTCCATTCCATTTGAAAAAGAAACCGGAAAGGACTGCAACAAACGAAGTTGGCGTAAGCGCGAGCGACATCGTCAGCACGGAACCCGAGAAAAAACCGATGTAAAAAACCGCATTGACCTTTTCAAACAGTTGCTGCTGCTGCTGGAAAAAAACGATAATGAACGAAGAGAAGATGGTCGGTATCACCGCGAACAGCACAAGAAGCGCACCCAGCCTTCCGCGCTTGGACCGGTAAGCGCGCTTTGCGACATTTTCCGTCAAATTTTCATTTATTTGAGCAAACAAAGTTGGGCTTTATCCGTAAACAAACCATCTCGCCATAAAACCCGGTGAAACAGTTATCTTATTAACTAAAAATTTTTCGGGTATGAAGTTCAGCAACAAAAAAATTGAGTGGAAGAAGAAGAGCAATTTTGATGATCCAAGCGATCTGGAATCCCAAACCCGCAGGGACAGGAAGAAAGAGAGGCGCGACAAATACAAGGTGAAAAACCAGAAAGTTCATCTGCTGGGTTATGATCCCAATGATGAATATGGCGGAATGTTCTAAGGCAATTCCTTAACAATAAGAAAAGCCGGGCAATATTGTCCGGCTTTTTTATTTCATGGTGACATGATGACCTTTAACTTGTTTCATGATATGTCAAAACTTCTGAGATTTGATTAACTTATTCAATGGAACGCCCTTTGAGAGTTATTCCCTGATTAAAAGTCAGCTATGAATCTCAACAACTTCACCATTAAAGCGCAGGAAGCCATTCAGAAAGCGCAGCAATTGGCTTTCAGCAGCCGCAACAGCGCGATTGAAAATGCGCATCTCCTGAAAGCGCTGATCCTCGAAGACGAAAGCACGGTGGATTATCTGCTGAAAAAGATTGCCGTCAATACAACGATCCTCAACAGCAAGCTCGGGGAAATCCTGAACCGCCTTCCGAAGGTATCGGGCGAGGCGGGGCAATTCCTGTCAGGCAGCGCCAATCAAACATTTTTGCGGGCGCAGGAATATCTGAAAGAATTTAAAGATGAGTTTGTATCCACCGAACACCTCCTGCTTGCCCTGGTGGCGGGGAATGACGATGCCGGAAAACTGCTGAAAGAATCTGGCGCAACGGAAAAAGGGTTGAACGCTGCTATCAAAGATTTGCGGAAAGGCTCGCACGTCACCGACCAGAATGCCGAAGCAAAATACAATGCGCTCGAAAAATACGCGAATAACCTCAACCGCATGGCGCAGCAGGGCAAACTTGATCCTGTCATCGGGCGCGATGAAGAGATAAGAAGGGTGTTGCACATCCTTTCCCGCAGGACAAAAAACAATCCGATACTGGTGGGCGAGCCGGGCGTAGGCAAAACCGCCATTGCCGAAGGCATCGCACACCGCATCATTAAAGGCGATGTTCCCGAAAACCTGAAGACAAAAGTGATTTACGCATTGGACATGGGCGCGCTGATAGCAGGGGCAAAATACAAGGGAGAATTTGAGGAGAGGCTGAAAGCTGTGGTAAAGGAGGTGACCGAAGCCAGCGGACAAATCATTCTTTTCATTGATGAAATACACACGCTCGTGGGCGCGGGAGGCGGAGAAGGCGCCATGGATGCGGCAAACATTTTGAAACCGGCTCTGGCGCGCGGAGAATTGAGGGCTGTAGGCGCGACTACTTTAAACGAATATCAAAAATATTTTGAGAAAGACAAAGCGCTCGAAAGGCGATTCCAGAAGGTGATGATTGACGAGCCTTCGCCCGAAGATGCGATTTCCATCCTGCGCGGGCTGAAGGAGCGCTATGAAACACACCACAAAGTGCGCATCAAAGATGAGGCAATCATTGCATCCGTTGAGCTTTCGACAAGATACATCACCGACCGCTTCCTTCCCGACAAAGCCATTGACCTGGTTGACGAAGCTGCCGCCAAGCTGCGCCTTGAAATGGATTCACTGCCGGAAGAGCTGGATGAAATAGAAAGGAAAATCAAGCAACTGGAAATCGAGCGGGAGGCCATCAAGCGCGAGAAAGATGACAAGACGCTTGCGAAACTCAATGAGCAAATTGCCAACCTTTCGGAAGAAAGGAACAAGCTGAAAGCCGCATGGCAGGCTGAAAAGGAAATAGTGAACCAGATTCAGGCGAGAAAAGAAGACATCGAGCATTTCAAACTCGATGCTGAACGCGCTGAACGTGCCGGAGACTATGCGAAAGTGGCGGAACTGCGCTACGGGAAAATTAAAGCAACCGAAGATGCGCTTGCAAAGCTGGAGAAAGACTTCAACAAGATGGAAGCAGGCAAGCATCTCCTGAAAGGCGAGGTGGATGCGGAAGACATTGCGGAAATAGTCGCCAAGTGGACCGGCATTCCGGTTTCCAAAATGCTGCAAAGCGAAAAAGAAAAATTGCTCCACATTGAAGAAGAGTTGCACAAGCGCGTGATCGGCCAAGAGGAAGCGATAACTGCCGTTGCCGATGCAATTCGCAGAAGCCGGGCGGGTTTGCAGAACCCGAACAGGCCGATAGGATCATTCATATTCCTTGGCACCACCGGTGTCGGCAAAACGGAATTGGCAAAAGCGCTCGCCAACTATCTTTTCAATGACGACAATGCCATGACGCGCATTGACATGTCCGAATACCAGGAGCGTCATTCTGTTTCGCGCCTGGTGGGCGCGCCTCCGGGATATGTGGGCTATGAAGAAGGGGGGCAATTAACCGAATCTGTTCGCAGAAAACCCTACTCCGTAGTGCTGCTCGATGAAATCGAAAAGGCGCATCCGGATGTGTTCAACATTTTGCTTCAGGTGCTGGAAGACGGCAGGCTCACGGATAATAAAGGGCGCGTTGCGAATTTCAAGAACGCCATCGTCATCATGACTTCCAACATCGGCTCCGACATTATCCGCGACAACTTTGACAATGTGGGCGATGACAATTTGGAGGCAACCGCGGAAAAAACAAAGCGCGAGCTGATGGACCTGCTTCGCAAAACCATCAAGCCTGAGTTTCTGAACAGGATTGACGAAATCATCATGTTCAATCCGCTGACGAAAAAAGACATCAGAGAAATTGTCAGCCTGCAGGTTGCGGAGCTCCAGAAGATGCTGAAGGGCAGCAGCGTTCAAATCAAACTCAGCGATTACGCGCTCGACTGGCTGGCAAAGGAAGGTTTCGACCCGCAATATGGAGCGCGCCCGCTGAAGCGGCTCATCCAGAAGGAACTGGTGAACGAACTGTCAAAGAAGCTGCTTGCCGGTGAAACCAAACCCAACGAAACCATCTTCATTGACGAAGTGGACGGAGTGTTGTTTTTCAAGAACGAAAAGGTGAAGAAGAAAGCGGTGGCGGAGAATAACTAAGCGCTAAAGGTCCGGCACCAGCATGAAATCAATCCTCAATGTGTAAAGCCCCGCCCGGTGCGAAAGCCCGGGAACGATACGGAGGTCAACATTGAATTTGTAGCACTCAGGGTCAGTAAGATAGTCTCCTTCGGCATTAGTTCCGGTTGGGGAAACATCCGAGCAGTTTACAGTTGTGTCAGCGGCAGAACTCCCAATGATATAAGTGGGAGTGGCAATATCAGTGAGCGGAAAAAATCCTGAAGCCTGCGAGGTGTTGCTGAAGTTGCGCAATCTTATTTCCATCAACTCCACCGCAGGATCCGATCCGTTGTTGGAATACTGAGTAGTGATGTCCCATTCCCCCGCTGAAACGGTAGTGGCGCCCACATACAAATCCCACTGCGTGAGGTCGGCATCAATGTTCAGCGTCAGAGCATCGGGTATGGTAATGCCGTTAACATATTTGCTGATAGTGTTAAACGTGAACTCTACAGTGGGTGAGGTTTTGGAAGCAAGGGCTACGGACTGCGCCAAGGTGCAAGTCAGATTCAGGGAGCAATAAACGACCATGAACAGCGTGAAACGCACTATTTGCTTTTCTGCGGGCAATTAACACAATTTTACCCCGCCAATATATCACCAGCGCCACGATAAATCCGGTCACTTTTCAACAGGAAATAAAAAAGGCTGCCCGAATTTCAGACAGCCTTTTTAGTTCGTTTTAAACTAACTGTTACAGGTCTTCAACCAGCGAGTAAACAACTTCGAGGTAGTAATAACCTGCCTGGGCGAAACCAACTCCGGGAAGAGATACAGTTGAATTCGGGAAAGTTGCCGGAATGGCGGGCTTTATCCTATAGTCAAGCCTGAACTGGTGTGTTGCAGGATTCGCATTAGCTGTACCGGGAGCGTAGCTTTCGCCCGCGGCCGTACCAACTTCTCCTGCAAGAAACTGCGTGCTCGGAGCGCTTGGAACGCCACCGGAAACTCCAGAATTGGTTAATCCCTTGATGCTTGCGAATGTATTGAAAGTTCCACCGGGAGGAGTGGCGCTGTTGTCATTGGTTTGGTTGATTTCCAGAATTTCTGACGGCAATGAGTCTGTACCGTTGGTGGAATATGCATCTACCTGGGTCCAGTAGTCAGTGCTTGCATAAGCAAAAAGGTCCCATGCCACGGTAGCATCAACTTCAAGCTTTACAGCATTGAACTTGGTGATGCCATTCTGGTACTGTTGAATCGTCTTAAAGGCAAAATCAACCTGCGGGTCAGTCGTCATTGTCAGATCCAGGATGCCCTGCAAATCCATGGTCACGTACGAATACTCTTCGTCCGACAATTGAGCAAATGTTGGCATGGCAAACATCAAAATCACGGTTGCCAGCGCTAATAATTGTTTTTTCATGGTCAGTTAAAATTTTTAGGTTTATAAAACACAGTCTTGTACGGGATGAATAAAGGAAGGTTTCAAAAAATTAAAAAAATTTTCTGTGTTTGAGTCCCTCCGAAAAACTGATGTCAGTCATCGGATGAATTGCCGATAGGACGATAGAAACAAGTGCGATTACGCCCCTTCCTGATAATGCGCCTTTCACTTTATACACAGGGCATTGCCCCGTGTTGCCTTATCATGCCCTTCAGCGCATCCATTCCCTGGCGAAGTCAATAAGTCATGAATGGACGAGATATATAGAAAACGAAGGGTGAAGCCCTTCGTGACAAGGCAACCCGAATACATTCGAGTACTGAAAGTGCGGTATATCCCTAAACAAGTGCGAAAAACGAACCATGATCGGCCCGAAAGACTCCGGACGCCTTCGGAGGATATGCCATCGGGTACTATTGGGGGTACTCCCGGGTACTCGGAACGGAAACCTGCTTACTGATGGAATACTATGCCGAATCGGATATAGAACCTTGATGACGCGAATTATTAACTGTCTCAAAATAATATTTACATAAATCAAAATAACGCTTATCTTTG
>CAZCXH010000155.1:0-12274 GCA_964502525.1 uncultured Chitinophagaceae bacterium | reverse complement strand
CCGAACTCAGTTGATAATCACAGATTTTCGTCCGGGTAAATCATATTTATCAGCGCCATCTGCGTTCTATTCCTAATTTAAACAGTCTCTTAGATTTTAAACTCGCAGAAATTTCAGAACATCCCTTTCGCCCTCTTCACCGCTTCCGCTAGCCTGTCCATCTCCTCCCTCGTATTATAAAACGCAAAGCTCGCCCTGCACGTCCCCTCAATCTTCAGCCTGTCCATCAGCGGCTGGCAGCAGTGGTGACCGGTGCGGATTGCAATCCCCATCTTGTCGAGAATCACCCCGAAGTCATAAGGATGAATGTCATCCACCAGAAACGAAATCACGCTCGCCTTGTCGCGGGCAGTCCCATAGATGCGCAAGCCCTCGATGCCCTGCAGCAGTTGCGTGCCATATTGCAGCAGGTCGTGCTCGTGGTTGTAGATATTTTCCAATCCAACAGCAGTCACATAGTCGAGCGCAGCGCCCAAACCGATGCCGCCTTCGATGTTCGGAGTGCCCGCCTCGAATTTGTAGGGCAACTCGTTGTAAGTCGTCTGCTCAAAAGTTACCTGCTTAATCATCTCTCCCCCGCCCTGCCACGGAGGCATGTCATCCAATAGTTTTTCCTTACCATATAAAATGCCGATGCCCGTGGGACCAAACACCTTGTGCCCGCTGAAGCAGAAGAAATCACAATCCACTGCCTGCACATCCACCGCCATGTGCTGCACGCTCTGCGCCCCGTCAATCACCGCAATCGCTCCCGCGCTGTGCGCCTTGCGGATAATCTCCTTCACCGGGTTCACCGTGCCCAGCGCGTTGCTCACGTGCGTCACCGCCACGATGCGCGTGCGCCCGTTCAGCAGCTTGTCGTATTCATCCATCAGCAGCTCGCCCGCGTCATTCATCGGAATAACCCGCAGCTTCGCCCCCTTCTCCTCGCACAGCATCTGCCACGGCACTGTGTTGCTGTGATGCTCCATCGCGCTCACGATAATCTCATCGCCCTGCTTCACGTATTTGCGCCCCCATGTCTGCGCCACAAGGTTGATTGATTCCGTAGTGCCGCGGGTGAAATTGATTTCCACCTCTCCCTTCGCGTTGATGAAACGCTGCGCCTTCCTGCGCGCCTCCTCATAGGCATCGGTCGCCTTACCGCTCAGGTAATGCACACCCCTGTGCACGTTGCTGTTATAGATGCTGTAATATTGGTTGATGGCGTCAATCACGCTCTTGGGCTTCTGCGAAGTAGCCCCGTTGTCAAAATACACCAGTGGAAAACCGTTCACCTTCTGATGCAGCAGCGGAAAATCCTCCCGGATCCGCTCCACATCAAATGCTTTCATTGCAGGCGCTTTTTTTGTGATTGTTGTAGGAGTCATAATAAAGTAAAGTTACTTCTTTCTCCCCCTTGTGCGGATGACATGAGCGCAAGCCAAAGGGGCACGTTCATTCGTAATTCATTAAATCGTAAATTGGAATTGGCGCGTACTGACTTCGTTTCTGCATCGTGTCGCATTAGTAGCGCAGCGCGTCAGAAGTTTATGGTTATCCATTGGCGAAAAAACATTTTCGCCTCTTTATATATATAGGTTGCACAACGGGAATCTGAGGGGGAGTGTGTTTATTTTATACTGTGCACGGGGTAAATTTCCGCATCAATACTGTAAACTGTAAACGGCTCAATGTCGCAATTTATCCCGTTCAAAGTATAAGCAGTCCTTCTTTAATGACTTATTTCAGCATTGCGCGGCTGAACGTTCCTTTTTCCGCTCACAAAATACACCCCCGAAAAAATAAGAACGGTTGCCAGTACCTTTGCCCAGTTCAATTCATCCTTGCCAAATGCAAGTGCAATTACGGAAGCAATCACAGGCTGCGAATAAATGTAGATGCCAACCAATGACGGATCGGCTTTGTTGAGCGCGGAAATATTCAGCAGGTAGGCGAAAAAAGTCGCACCCACCACCACATACGCGATGCAAAGCATGGCGGAGAAAGGCATCTGCCATTGAACCTCTGCAAATTCGCTCCATCCTGCCGGTATAACCAATATCAAACCGAAGGCAAACACCCATGTGATGATCGTGATAGGGTGATATTTGCCCATCAGGGGTTTTGCCAAAACGAGGAACATCGCATAGGAAGCCGCGTTGATGAGCACATATATATCTCCGAGAAAACTGCCCTGGCTGTCCGAATGATGCTTGCCGTAATAGATGACGATGAACGCACCGAGGGCGGCAAGCAGCACCCCGGACATTTTCGCGAGCGACAATCGCTCAACGCGCAGGACAACCGCAATCAGCAACACGCTGATGGGCGCTGTTATCATCATGAGGGAAGCATTGATAGGCGATGTGAGGTCAAGCCCTTTGAGAAACAAAAGCTGGTTGAGCGCGATTCCGAAAAAACCGCAAAAAAACATTCTCGGGAAATCTTTTCGTGACACTTTCTCCTTCACAAAAAAAGCCTGTAATATGTAAAAAAGCGTTGTGGAGCATAGTACGCGCAGCAGCACGAATCCGTATGGCTTGATGTAAGCAGGCATCACTTCCTTGGCTATCGTATAGTTGGCACCATAAATGAGGTTGACGGTGATCAGCGTTAAGTGAACCTTCCACATGTGGCAGGCAAAGGTAGGGATCGGATTGCGAATGAAGAATTATGCAAGCGCATCTGTTTATTGGATTGCGTAGCTATCTGAGCAATCGTCAGATTGAATATTTTCGATTACGGACTGAGTTGGGTCAAGCAGCAAGTGCCTCATTTGCCTTTGCTTTTACGTTGGGCAACTTTGAGCTGATTTTATTTTCCGATGGAATAATCACGGGATAAACAAAATCAAGGTCAGTTTTAAAAAATTCCACCTCTTATTCCCTCTCCTTCTGGAGCCTTCTGGAGAGGGAAAGGGGTGAGGCGATAAAAAGAGCGATTTTCAGAACTGCCTTGAGAAATTCATGCAACTTCGCCCAATGGCATTTCTTGAAGGGTATGGTGTCGGATTGGCGATGATCGTGTTTATCGGACCTGTTTTTTTCACCTTGCTGAAAAGCGCGCTGCAGCATGGCTTTTGGGGCGGCATGTCCGTTGCGTTCGGCATCTTCGCCAGCGATGTGGTCTGCGTGGCGCTCTGCTCCTTCGGAGCCATCCCATTTTTTAAAAACCCAGGGAACCAATTCTGGCTCGCCATTTTCGGGAGCGTCATCCTCATCGGGCTTGGATTGAAATGCCTGCTGAAGCCGTCATTTTATACGAATAATAATAAAACCGAAACCAAAGTCCGCCACTATCCCGCCCTCTTTACAAAAGGTTTCCTCGTCAACTTCATGAATCCCTTTGTCTTTCTTGTCTGGATTGGCGTCATCGGTTATGGCAGAAGCAAGTTCGGATTCAGCGCTGACCTTTTTGCGTTCCTGAGCGCCTCCCTCATCGGCATTCTCACCACCGATTCCCTGAAAGTGGTGTTCGCCCACCGCATCAAAAATTTCATCCGCCACGACATTTTGCTGAGGGCTTACCAGGTAATAGGCATTGCGCTTATCGCCTTTGGAATCAGGATGATCTGGTTTGTGATTTAAGAGCAGTTCTCACCATTCCACCACTTACTCCTTTTCCGGATTGAGAGGGATGGGGTGAGGCGATACAAAGAGCAATTTTAAGAACTGCCCTTAAGGATTATCTCGCAAACACCACCTTCGCTGCCTGCGAATGGTTGCCCGCCACCATCCTGATGTGGTATAATCCTCTGCTCATTTCAACTCCGCTGTCATCATCGCCCGCCCATTCTATCGAATGCTCCCCGGCTTTGTAATTTCCCCGAATGTGTTTTATCTCCCTGCCGATAAGGTCGTATATCACGATGCGCACCGTTTCTTCTTTTGAAATGGTGAAAATGACATTGGTGGCGTTGCTGAACGGGTTGGGCTGCACCTGAAGCGTGATGGATGATGGGTGTTGGGTATTGAGCGAATTGGCGTCTCCGACCTTCACCGTTCCGTTCGCTGATAATACATTCAATAAATCCAGATTCTCATTGTAAGCTTCGCTCACCGTACGCTCCGAGCCGATTTTTATTTCCGTCTGAGCGCCTGTCGCGCCCGTCACCATGAACTTTAGCTCGAATGCTGTTGCATCATCGCTGAGCGTCACCGCTTCCGTCATGTCATCATACCACGATGTTGTCAGGATGCCCGCTTCAATATCATGGGTGCCGTAGAAACCGCTCAGCGACTTGTTGCTGACCTCAAGCAGCCTGACCACACCCGCATCCCACGACAGCGTGAATTGGTAGCCGGTGATTTTTTTAAAATCCCGCACCTTCACCGGCACGATGATTTCCTCCCCGGGCTTCACATTATATTCATTCATCACAAACATAACATTCCCGGCAGACGATGCTTTCAGTTGATTGGGATCCCAGTTATCATTAACATCGCCCAATTTGATGCCGATGAAATTCTGTTCGGTCTGATTCGATGAGATGCTGACGTATTGACGGAAATCATCATATGGGAAAGGATCGAGCGAGTCGTTGAAAACGAAATCGCTGTTTGCAAAAGCCCAAAGCCTGCCGTTGGGAAACGACTGCGCGATCTGCAGGATCACCGTCCTGATATAGATGATGTCGAGCGTGGAAACGGTTTTGCTGAAATTAACGTCAGCGGCAATGATTTTGTAAGGCGAGTTCAGCGGCTGAATGGAGAGTATCTGCCTGCGGATCAAAATGATGTCGAGCGTGGAAACTCCGTTGTTCGTGATAGAGTCGTTGCTCTTGGATGGCGTTACGGTGTAGCTGCCGGCAGCCACGTCAAAATTGTAAAGCCCGTTGGAGGAAGTTTCAAAGCTCTGCGCGCCCGTGCCCGTGAGATTTAAGGTAACTCCCGGAACCGGATCGCCTGTTTCGGTGGCTATCCTGCCGGAAATTTCGATGTTGCAGGCGCCCAGCGTTGCGTGAGCGCAGTTGCCGCCCACGCATGAATCAGACGTGCACTGGTTCCCGTCATCACAATCAACAGGAGCATGAATGCAGTTGCCGCTGCTGCATGAATCGGTGGTGCACCCGTTTCCGTCATGGCAAGACATTGTATCGCACGGGTCGCTGCAATTCGGGATGGGCGGATAGATGCAACTGGCGTTCAGGCAACTGTCAGCAGTGCAGGCGTCACCGTCATCGCAGCGGACAGGCTCGAAGGCGCAATTGCCGAGGCTGTCGCAGAAATCAGTGGTGCACAAATTGCCGTCATTGCAGACTTTATTCTGGTGAATGCATTGACCGGTCAAACAAAAATCGGTAGTGCACGGGTTGCCGTCATCGAGCGCGCAGAGCGGGATAAAAGCGCAGGTTCCCCCCTGGCATGTATCATTCGTGCAGGCATTGTTGTCGCTGCACACTTTCGGTACGTGGATGCAGCTTGCGTTGACGCAGGTGTCGCGGGTGCACGGGTTGTTGTCGTTCAATGAGCAGGTGAAGGTGTTGACGCAACTTCCGTTGCCGCACTGATCGTTGGTGCATGAAATATTATCGTCACATGTTTTTGGGATGTTCACGCACCCGTTGCTGATGCACGTGTCGGTGGTGCAGAAGTCGCCATCGCTGCAGATGCCCGGATTATTGGCGCACTGGTCAGCGGAGCAGGTATCCACGTGGGCGCATGAGCCGTTCAGGCACTGGTCTTTGGTACATGGGATGGTGTCGTTGAGAACGCAGATCGTGGGATAGAAGCACTGTCCGCCAATGCACACGTCCTGGGTGCATGAGTAATTATCATTACACGCCTTGGGCACGTGCAGGCAGTTGCGGCTCACGCAATAGTCGTCAGTGCAAAGGTTATTGTCATCCAGGGCGCAGGTAGGCTGGAACACGCAGTTGCCGTTCTGGCAGAAGTCCTGGGTGCAGGCATTGCTGTCATTGCAAACGGTGGGCGTGTGCGCGCAGTTGCCGCTCAAACACTGGTCAACCGTGCACGGGTTGTTGTCAGCGCAGTTGACCGCAGTGTGCTGGCAGTTGCCGTTTGCGCAGGCATCAACAGTGCAGGGGTCTCCATCATCGCAGTTGATGGGAATGTTGGAACAGTCGCCATTCACTTGGCAAAAGTCTTCCGTGCATGGATTGTTGTCATTGCATTTGAAGACATGAGTGCACGATCCGGTGCAAAGATCATTCGTGCAGGGGTCGCCATCGGAGCATGACAGCGTGATGTCAACCGTATCGCTGCAGCCGGCATTGTCCGTTGCGAGAAGATGATAATCACCCAGCGGAATGCCGGTCCATGCAATATCCGTGCTTTGCATATAATTCCTGGTCCTGAAGAAAGAACTGTAATCGCTCACATATAAATAAGCCCACCATTTGCCTTCGCAGGTGAGGGCGGAGATGTCGGCAGTGATATAGTTGTTGCTGCAATCCACGATGGTGGTTTGCAAGTTCTGCACCTGCACGCGGCAGGGCGGGCCGGAGGAAACCGTTATGACCGTATCTTTCGCGCAGCCGCCAATGTTGTCGCTGGCAATGATCTTGTAGTTGCCCGATGGCAGGTCGTTCCACAATATGGGAGAAGTTCCGTTGAATGTCCACAAGTCCACCAGGTTGTCGAGGCTGTCAAGGAGGGTTGCCGTCCATTGCCCCTCGCACACGAGCGCTTCAATGAAGGTATTGATGGAGCCGTCATTGCAGCCTTCCACGGTAGTGGGGGTGGAGGCGGCATTTTTGATCTGCATGGAGCATGGAGCACCGGCAGCGATGTCAATATTCGTTGAGTCGGCACAGCCTCCCGGCTCGTTCACCACCATGAGGTAATTGTTCGCTGGAATATCATCCCACGATATTGACGGGCCATCGGTGTGCGGCCATGTTTTCCGGATGACGTTGGCAAACATCAGGTATGCCGTCCAGGCGCTGCAACTGCCGGCAGTGATGACGGCATCCACCGTGCCGTCATTGCAGCCTGCGACAGTGTTTGCCGTATAAACCACGCTGCTGATGCCGAGTTGGCAACTGTTCCGGCATTCATTATTATTCTGACAAATGTCATCCGAGCAGGGGTTGCCGTCATCGCATTGCGCGCTGCTGACACATTCGCCCAGCGCGGGAATGAGGCACCAGCCGTTGAGGATGCCGTTATCGAAGGATACGTAGTCATGCACGTAAATCTTCCACGTGCCTTCAAAGGGTTCACCGTCAAGTGCCGAAAGCGATTCAAACGGAATGGTGGGCACTCCTGATGTGGGCGGGCAGAAAAGTGCCGAGCCTTCATCATTGAAATAAGTTTCTATATTTTGATAGCGCACCGTGTCTAACCCGCACTGGCCGACATAAAGGTTAATGACCGTTCCCGAAGGGCTTTCGAGCCATATATCGAGGTCGCCAATCCAGGTGTGGGTGATGCCCACGCGCACATCGAGGTCAAGGATGACGCCTGACGTGTCCGGAACAATGATCGAGTCGGAGATGGTTTGCAAATCCCTGATGGGGACAAGCCCCGTTTTGCTGTACTCGCTGCAGTCGCTTTCAACGGTGGGTTCAAGGCACCATTCGTGGAGTGTGCCCATGTCAGCGGTGGCATTGTCCTGCACAAAAAGCGTCCAGGTGCCGATCACGTCTTCCCCATTAAAAACACTGAGCGGATATTTAGGGATGGTCAGCACGCCATTAACGGGGCCAGGCGTGCACGTGAGTGGCGAACCCTGATCATCAAAATAGGTTTCGATATTATCAGCGCCAAGGCAACTCCGGCTGAATAAAGTATCAATTGTTCCGGCAGGACTTTGCAACCAAATTTTCAAATCACCGATATATGAATGAGTAAGCCCCACCCTTACATCAAGGTCGGTGATCTGCCCGTAGGTGTTTGAAACAGCAATCTGGCTGGAAATGGTTTGATTATCGGGAATTGCCGTTTCCGGAAAAACGCTGAGAGGGCAGAACTCTTCAATATCCAACTTTGCCATCAAACAGCAGACATACAAGTAACCCTGATCACCACTTTCATTATCATACACGGAAATTGTCCATGTGCCGTTCATGCTATGACCGTCAAACGCTGACAGCGAGTCAACCGGAATGGTGAAACCTAACCCGGTGAGCGGACAGGCAATAGGTGATCCGGCATCATCGAAAAAAGTTTGGATATTTTGATATTGCGTTGAAAGGCTGCCGCAAGATTGATCATAAAGCGTTACTGCCCTGCCATTGGGACTTGTCAGTGTTATGGTAAGGTCATAAATCCAGGTATGCTCAATTACAACATAAACAGTCAAATCAGCAATCTTGCCTATCGTTCCGGAGGCAACGATGCTGCGGGATGTTGTACTGAAGTCTGTAATGGGAGCAACATCATTATAGCAAAAAGCCTGTCCGTAAGCATTTGCCGTTGACAGGCACACCGCCAAAATGAGCAGGGAATTTATTGAATGTATCCTATGAAAGACGGGCGTCACGGGATTACCCTTTCTTACGGGACAAGAAAGGTAGAAAAATAACCGGAATGTTTTTAGAAAAAGACTGAACGAATTGTGCAATTATTATTGTGAATATGAAAAGTACTGCTGAGAATATTGTCCAAGCCATGTTTACTGTTTACCCGTTTATTATTATATGAAAAGAACCGGAAACATTTATACTTTAAACTTTGAACGGGATAAATTGCGCCATTGGACCGTTTGCAGTTTACGGTTTACAGTTTGGAGTTCTGTGCAACTGTAAACCGTAAAACATATAAACCGTAAACAGTAAACATATAAACCGTAAACAGAAATAGAAAATGTATGATTTTATCCGCGCACAGTATAGTTAAGGTTATTGAATAACCTGCTTCTCTTTTTTCATGATGGCAGCGATGATGAGCGATAAGATCGCTCCGACAACCATGTTGCCGAAAAGCGCAAATGCGGCCATCGCTCCCTTGCCCATGAATATTTCCGCAATGCCCATCGCCTGTTCTATCTCTTCATCGCTCATGTCTTTGTTTTCCATTTCCTCAATGGCTTTTTCCCTGACGTAATCAAGAAATTCGGGATTGATGAAGCTGAAATAAATAAAGGTAAAAACGCTCATGATTGCCGCCACCACCACCATCATCAGGAATCCGTTTTTAAAACCATCTCCAAATGACAGGTAGCCTTCGTTCTGGCTCTTCACCTCGTTCAGCGTCAGCACAATGAACACGATCATGATCGGGTAGCTGATCCAGTTCAGATATTGTCCAACATCGCTGCGGTCAAGCCCGGTGAGATATTGAATCATCGTCCAGATGATGAGGATGCAGCAGGTGATTAATCCATATTTCAGATACGGTTTCATAGGTTGGTTTTTTAGGATTACTTGTTGCCGGCAATCAGCAATTTCTGATGCAGCCTGAATTCAGCGGTTGAAATGCCAAGAAGATAACTTCCCGGTGACAATTTCCGGGCATCAATCACCTCATTAAGACGGCTGTCTGCAAAAACATCTCTCGAAAAAACTTTTTTCCCGGCAATATCAAATATTACGATGGTAACGCAACCGTTAAGCGGCTGCTGGAACTCGGCATGCACTGTGAAAGATTCCACCTCCGGATGGGGATACAACCGCACGAACGGCTCGCGCTGCTGCAACGCCAGGGCTGATGATGTTGCACACCCTGCTGATGTATCGCATGCTACAGGAGTCCCCATCTTTACCATGTTGAGCGACACCGCCTCGCATTGCCCTTCATAAGCCATGCAGCCCACATATTTCAGGTTCGTATCCGGCTCAATGGTGATGACTTGCGATGTGTTCTCCCCGGAAAGACAGCTCATCCCGCACCATTTCACCTGCGCGTTCCCGCTGCCATTTAGCGTGCAGGCAGCCAGGCAAACGGGGTCTCCATTCTCTTCATAATAGACCGTGTCAGCGGGGTTTACCTTCAGTCCCAGATCGCAGCAGAAGGAGCGCCCGTTGATAACAGCGTGCATGCGCAGCATCATTCGATATACCACGCTTTTTAGATATTCCATCCCCATGCCCTCGTTCGGATGGTCCTGTCCTTTCATCGTGTAGAGGTAGCTGCAAACGCCTTTCGTCCGCGCGACAGAGTCAATAATATAGCTGCCCTGCATGTCGAAAAAGCTGTCAACGACAAATGATCCGTCCTTGTATGGCACAACCTGGTCGGCATCACCGTGGGCTAATATGATGGGAATGTCACCCGGCTCTATCCAATCGGCTTTAATTAAAGAACCCGAAACATTGAACGTGGCAATCGCTTTCCAGCTATAGTTTGGATAAAATCCGGAGGTGCTGTAAAAGCCTCCGAGGTCGTCAAGCGCGGTGAGCGAGCCTGCCATCATCTGCGCCATTTCGCTTTCCTTGTCGCAATAGGCGGTCATCAGCGATGTCATCGCGCCAGATGAAGCGCCACCGATAAGTATCCTGCTCGTATCAATGCGGTAATTATTTCCCAGTTCCGCAAAGTCTGCTTTCAGGTATTGCACGGCAGCGCGCATATCCTGCATCGGCCGGAAGAATATCCTCTGATGCCTCAGGAGGAAGATATCCGCTATCATCCCCGTGAGGTCATCATATATCCTGTAATCAATGGAAGCCACCACGTAGCCTGATTTAGCGATCTCCTCGCAGGCTAATACCACATACCAGTCGTCCCGGCTCCCCGTGATGAACGCTCCGCCAAAAGCGAATACCGCCACCGGGCGGTTGCCGGCAGTGTCGCCATAAGGTTCATAAATATCCATATATAACTCCTGCATGTTGCCGTTGAAGCGGGGTCCCTGCCCGAACTTCACTGTTGTCACGGTCACCGAGTCGAACACCGGTGAGATGTAGCGGCAGTCCGCACAGGTTTGGCTGAAGGCGTTATCACAGATACTTGCAACGCATGCAGCAAGCATCAAACGGGTCATGAAGCGCATAAAGATTTTTGATTTTAAGGAAACACGGTTAAGCCGCTTAAAGATAATAATACCATTTTGAATTCAAACTTGCCTCCTTTTTCCTGGGTGCATATCAAATTCAAAGACCGCACAACAGTAAAGGTCCTAAGAGGCTGTTTAATTTTAAATTAAATCATAATATCAGAATGATAATAGAACGCTGATGACGCGGATTATGCAGATAATCGCTGATTGTTTTATCTGTGGTCATCCTATTTTCTGCGTCATCTGCGTTCTATTTTTAATTTTAAACAGTCTCTAAGGTACTAAGGTCCTTTATCTTTCTTGAGATTCCCATGTTACATATCCTCTCCAAGCGGAGTATATGTTTAGCGTTTGAAGCATGCATCCTTAATACCGAACATTCTACGGTTCAATTTTCGAAAACCTGACTTGCTTCGGCATAAGAACAAAACCGGAAGCAGCCCGTTGCTTCACAGCGAAATTTCAAATATATCTTTTGCACTTTTCCGCTTGGCAGGTGCAGCGCCTCTTTCCTTCATGATAAGATTCCCCGTAGGAACAGGTAAGTTCTTCTCCCGGCTGAATGTTGCGCAGCGCATAAAATTCCACATGATCACGCAGTATGCGTATAAAGGTGTTGGGAGCGCAGGAGTGGTTCATATAACATAAATTGTTGCCGTTCACCGATCCGTCCAGCACCCTGCCGTGGTCCAGTTCCACCATGCGTATCACTTCCATTTGTTTGGCTTTCCGGTTGGCATCCTTCGCCTTGATAATGGTGCCGCTCATTGAACCGATCTTTCTTCTGGCAGGAATTTTTTCAATGGAAAATACTCCCGTGCCATGTATGCCGCTGATGCCGGTTCTTGTCGCGTATTTCATTTTTCTTTTCATTCAATTTTTTAACATATGAACAGAAACCCTTGTCAGTGTTGCCTTGGCAATTCAGGGAGATATCCTTGTCTAATGACCAATGTCTAACAACCTATCATACAATACCCTTTCCCAAATATGCCCTCAGCTTAGGGGAAACGCGTCTTTGTATTAAAGCATTTCTTAGCTGCCATTCGTTGCTTTTATCGTTTTCGGTGAAAAGTCTGACATCCTTTCCCTCCTTGATGCCAATCACTTTTCCATCTTCGTAAAGTATTCTGTTGGAGTAGATGGATGGAACCCTTTTCTCATGAGTGAGAATACCAGTCAAGTTAAGCGGATCGGCTGCGCTGATGGAAACAAGCTTGCCGCTTTTATTTTCTTTGCGAACTCTTCGAAGCAGGTTGACTGCTTCAGGCAGCGCGTACTGTTCCCCATAAACTCCCTCCACGAATCTCCCTCCGCGCACCTCGCCTCTGGCTTCCATCAGCCTCAGTACACGAACTAACTCCCACCATGCGGGAACTAAATTCTCACG
>CAZCXH010000154.1:0-12505 GCA_964502525.1 uncultured Chitinophagaceae bacterium | reverse complement strand
TCTGGAGAGGGAAGGGGTGAGGCGATAAAAAGAGCAATTTTTAGAACTGCCCTATGGAGATAGCAAGCAGGATCATTGGCTAACCCAAAAGGGATGATATTATAGCAGAAACAGCGCTGCCTAACTTGTTTTTGTTCCGTGATTTGATGATCTGCTCCATGCTATCGCCCAAACTCACTTCTTTTTAATGATGTCTTTGTTTTAGTTCACAAAGAGACTATTTAATTTTAAATTAAATCATAATAACAAATGATAATGGAACGCTGATAATGCGGATTGTACAGATAATCGCTGATTGTTTTATCTGTGATCACCCTGTTTTCCCGCGTCATCTGCGTTCCATTTTTAATTTCAAGCAGCTTCTAAAACATTCCGCCAAAATCATCCGTCAGGAAGTTAGGCTGTTCGTCAACGGCTTCACCCAGTGCGGTTCTGACCTCTGCGATGATATTTTTCCTCATGTTCGCGCGGTTCAATTTGCAAGAACTCGCATTGCTGATTTCGTTTACTGATGTTTTCATGATTAAATTTTTTAGTTTGTTATTGAATACATCAGCATATACCCCTTTGATCAAAAGGTGACCACCCATCCCCTATTTGCAGATTTTGGCAGAAACCGGGGTGGAAAAAATTGGGGCGGATGCTCCACGCACTACATTATGGTTGCACCGGAGCTATCCGTTCAAATCCAAATTGAGGATTACTCGCTTTTGGGCAGTTCAAAAATCCTACCGTTTTCCCTCTCCAGGCGGGGAGTATGTGTTTAACGCAAATACTGTCAATCGGGATGAATGAACACCCTTTGATTACTTTTTCGCCAGTGAAATTATTTCAAAACTGACTGCAGACCGATCTCCTTCATCCGGCAGCCTGCCCGCAGAAGCCGGGCAGGCGATCAACTGAACCATCCACGGAAGCTCAGGCGAAGACGCTGTTTTGTTTGTCTCTGCTTTTACGGCTTCCGAAACTTGCTCATTGCGCGACAGAACAATCCTCGCTTTGAAAAGATCGCCTTTTTCCCCGCCTAAATCAATTTTTGTTCCGTTGAGCTTTTTGTCCATATAATAATTCAGCATCGGGTACCTGCTCCTGATGTCATAAATCATGAGTTTGTTTTCCTCATTCACATAAAACAAAATGGTGGCGTTGCAACTCTCGATGCCGAGCAGGGATAAGTCCAAACTTCCGAGCGTTCTGCCCAGGTGGTTCAGAATTTTGCTTTCAATTTCCACCGCACCGGGGTTGCCATAGCATCGAATGGCACAAGCAATTGCCAGGAGATAAATTATCTTTTTCATGATTGAAATATTTTATGGTTATCAATCGAATTGCCTCCTTATATACCGTTCTCCCTGAAAGGTTACTTTAAGAGAGAACTTGAAATAGGTAGCAGGTTACCTTAACGCAAAGGAAACGTCACCTTTTGGGAAATGGGCATATGATGATGATTCATTCATTCATTCATTCATTATTTATTTAAATCAATTCTCTTGCAATTATTATAAGTGATTTTCGCAATAACCCACTATAAACGATACCCGCGGAGATATTTGTTATCATTATTTTGGTTTACCGGGTACCCGCACAGAATGACGCATCAAACCAAATGCTAAACTTGCCGCTAAAATCAATCCATGAAAAAACTTCTCTTCACTCCCGGTCCGCTTTCTACATCGAAGAAAGTAAAAGAAGCAATGCTGGAAGACATGGGGTCCCGCGATAAAGAATTCATAGCTGTGGTTGCTGAAATAAGAAACCGGCTGCTCGAATTGGCGCATGTTGCAAAGCCCAGCTATGAGTGCGTCATCATGCAAGGCTCAGGCACCTTCGGGATTGAAAGCGTCATCAGTTGCGCTGTCGGAAAGAATGACATGCTTCTGATAATCGCCAACGGAGCCTATGGCGAACGGATAGCGAAGATGGCTGGGATTCATGGTATAAAATATTCCATGCTCCGCTTTTCCGAAGATGAGGCGATTGATGTGATAAAATTTGAATCTTTTCTCGAAAGCAATACGGCCGTCACGCATGTGGCGTGCATTCACAGCGAAACCACAACGGGACTATTTAACGACATAGAACACATCGGGCAAATTTGCCGGGCAAAAAATAAAGTGCTCATCGTTGATGCCATGAGCAGCTTTGGAGGATGCGATATTTCCGTCAAGGACTGGGGAATTGATTTCCTGGTGTCATCATCGAACAAGTGCATTGAGGGGATCCCGGGGTTTTCGTTTGTAATCGCCAACCATCGGCAACTGCAAAACTGCAAAGGACAATCACGGACATTAAGCCTTGACCTCTACGAACAGTGGCAAGGATTGGATGCTAACGGGCAATTTCGCTTCACGCCACCCACTTTTTCCATCATGGCTTTCAGACAGGCATTGGACGAACTCGAAGCAGAAGGCGGAGTGAAAGCTCGGGCAGACCGCTACAGGAAAAACAAAACCGTGCTTGACGATGGCATGAAAAGACTTGGCTTTAAAACATATTTAAAGCCCGAACTGCAGGGATATGTTATTACTTCCTTCTTATATCCTGACAATCCGAAATTCGACTTTGAAAAATTCTATCAGCAACTCAGCAGCCGGGGATTTGTGATCTATCCCGGCAAACTCTCCAAAGCCAGTGCATTCCGGATTGGCACCATCGGGCAGATATTCCCCAATGACGTGAAAGAATTGCTGCTCGCTGTTGAGGAGGTGATGAAGTTATGAATGAGTTCGTCATCTATCGCATTATTTTTCAGGTGTTAGCTTCAAGCTGCCGGCTCCAATTCGCAAGCCGGTCCAAACTTGCAGCTTGTGTTTGATACTCTGTTTTGGACCCATTCATGTCGTTTATCCTATTTATAAAAAGCCTCAATTCAAAATAATCACCTTTTTTGTCATCCTCCCGTCAGCATCTTCCAGCATGATGAGGTAAGCCGTTTTGCTCCAGTTACCGGAGACAACGTAAAACTTGTCCACTCCTTTCGGCATGACAGATTGCCGAACCGTTTTGCCCGATAAATCGAGAATCGTGATTTTGGAATCATGCGGCAATGGACTTTCCAATTTGATGAGAAAAGAATCATTGGCAGGGTTTGGGAACACATTAAAATTCAAAGCTGATTTATCCGGGGGCAGGTTACCCGCATTCAAAACAACACAGGATAAGTTAACAACCTGCGTGTCGGTGACAGCCCTGTCATGATCATAAATGCCAAGCGCATACTCTCCTTTTCCGATATTATTTACCGTGATTTGCCCGGTCTTGTTATTTGCGCTGCCTTGCGTATTGATAGTGAAATCGGCATATGCCGCCCATTCGCTCCTCGCATCAGGCCGGAACAACACAATGAGGCTGTCTTCTGTATTGGTGATGAGGTCGCGGTCCAAGTATCCGTTGGCGGCAGTGCCGTCATAAGTGATTCTGGCGCTGGCAATAAAACCGTTTGGAATGATGCCATCCACTTTCCAGTAGCGCTCGCTGGAGATGTGCAGCCCTGAGATGGTATCCTTCATCGGGTCAGGCGCCACCCAATTATGTTCCACCCGCACCAGGGCATTGGATGGCGCCTGGGTGACCGTTAAAGTCATCATCGCCTCATCAAAAGTGTAAGTGCCGGTTGATGAAATAATATCATAATTGTCGGTGATGGCATCGCTGATCTTCTCACCAAGGTCCATCGCAACAAATGCCGGCTCAAAGCTGAGCGTGGCGTGATAAATGCCGCATCCTCCTGAAAACAAAACAGTTCGGGTGGCGCTGTCAAAGTTTTCGCTGAAGAAAGTGAGATCAAGCGAAACGTTGGAATAAAGCGAGGGCGCTTCTTTCAGCCGTTGATGAATGAAAACCGCTACGTCAAATTCATTTCCGTTCTGCATGGTGAAAAACGAGTCAACCGAAAAATGAGGGAAGCCGGGATTGAAAACCCAGTTGTCAAAGAAGGCGGTCAAATCAATGCCTGAGCATTGGCTCAGAAAATCACGGAAATCATAGCTGCTGGCGTTGCCAAATTTGCAGGCATCCAGGTAATTTTTCAGGCATAAGAAGAAAAGGCTGTCACCCATATAGCTCCTCAGCGTGTGAGCAACGTCAGCTCCTTTGTCATACACCGTGCTGCCATACGTATATTCGTGGGGAACGCCTGACACCGCCCGGTAGCCATCATCGCTGATATGGGCATATTGCAATACATTTTTATGATTTTTTCTTATTTCCTCTTTGTAAGATTCCCGGCCGTAAACGCTTTCCAGAAAAATGCCTTCACTATAACTTGCCCATCCTTCGTTGAGCCACATGTCTTCCGGTGTTTTGCAGGTAACAAGATCGCCCCACCAGTGGTGGCTGAACTCGTGCGCCATCAACGTTTCGTATTGCAAGCCGCCCGTGACTGCAAAGCGCGGATAAGCTATATTGGTGGCGTGCTCCATCGCGCCACCATTGAACGGAACCACAACAAATCCGACACGGTCAAAGCGATGCTCGCCAAAGCACGCTTCAAAACCTTCGAAAGCATCGTGCAAATGAATGAACGAACTTTTGAGTTTGGCTGTATCCGATGGCAATGCCGCCAGAATATAAGGCACCGAATCACCGCTCACGCTTGCAAATTTCCCTTCAAGCGATGCATAACCCGCAACCGCAACGGAGGCAAGATAGGTGGGAATTTCCTGGCTCATTGTCCAATGCCAGGTGACCGTTCCGTCAGGGTTGTTGGTTGCGCCTTGCAATAGTCCGCTGCAAAAAGCCTTGTCGGATGAGGCGGTTGTCACGCGCATTTCATAAACAGCTTTGTCGGTGAAATTATCAACGCATGGAAACCAAACCCTGCCGAACGCATGCGGGTTTGAGTAAAATGCAACACCGATGTTGAACGCATACCCGTTGCTGAAATAAAATCCTCCCCACGAGGCGTCCGTTGCGGGTTGTCCATGATAATGAATTTCAATCTCGGCTGAATCGTTTTGATTCAATGCGGCCGGCAAAGCAAGAACGATCGTTGTGTCGTTGTGGCTGAAATTGAGAGGCGCGAGCCCGAGTTTGACCGAATCCACCTGCAACTTCAGCAGGCTCAGTTCAACGTGCTGCATGCCGTTGGACAGGGATCTCAACTGCACGGCACATCGCCCAGAGAAGGACTCCGAGTTTATATCCGAAAGGTCAAGGCTTATGTCATAGCGCAGGACGTCAAAAACCGGCTGTTGGGTGTAGCCGCTAAAACCGTTCAGGAGCAGGAGAACCATCGCTATTTCGAGGCTTTTCATACGGGGTAATTGCATTTCCGGCAAATAATTAACAAAATAACAAGCAAATCTCTTTGTTTCTGTTTTTAAATGTCCTATATTCGGAGAGTAATTTTAAGCAGCGGTGAAATCTAAATTTTCAACAATATTTTCGGAAGATGAAATGATCAACGGCTGCATCGTTGGCGACCGCGAAGCGCAGAAAACTTTGTATCACCGTTATTCACCGAAAATGTTCAGCGTGTGCCTCCGCTACGCGAAAGATTATCACAGCGCTGAAGACGCCCTGCAGGAAGGATTTATAAAAGTTTTCAAATACATATCAAAATTCAGGCGTGAAGGCTCCTTTGAAGGCTGGCTTCGCAGGATATTCATCAACACCTCCATCGAGCAGTTGAGAAAAGCCGTCAGCCTTTATCCTATCGTGGATGAAGAGGACAAGCCGATTGACATCATTGACGAAAACCTGTTTGACGACCTGGACCACCAGGACTTGGTGAGCATGATACAAAGCCTCTCGCCAGGCTATCGCACCGTATTCAACCTGTATGTGGTGGAAGGATATTCGCATAATGAAATTGCGAAAATGCTCAACATCAACGAAGGCACGTCAAAATCACAGCTTGCGCGGGCGCGCATGCTGCTTCAGAAAAAAATCCTCGGCTCGCAGAAAGTTGCAACTGCCGAAAGCAGGTCGTAAAATAGCTGCAGTTTTTAGTTTGAGGTTCAAAAATTCAGGGAAACGGTTTGCCCTGAAACTTAAAACTTTCATTATATTTACATACCTTTAAGCGCTGCTAAGACAGCGGATAAGCGGTTTTACGTATCACGGGGACATGCAACTTTTTAGGGCTATAAACTATCCTAATAAAGCACGGAGGAAATCGGAAGGGCAATATTTGTTCACCAAAACAGAATTATGAGGATTGTACGGACCAATGACGAAAGCGGGAATAATTTAGACAGGCATTTCAGAGAATTGAGGAACCTTGAGACGCAGCCTTCTGCCGATCTCTGGGATAAGTTAGAATACCGGCTGGACGATGAAAGACAGCGGATTAAGCATGACCATTGGTACAAGGTGCTTATCATGCTGCTCGTCCCGTTTACGATTATCAACCTTCTTATTACCTACGACCTTAATGTATCCGAAGGAAATAATGAGAACTTTCCGCTGCATTCCCAAATAAACCCAAACGATGTCCCCGGCAATCTGAGCAAGCCAGGCAGTTGGGGAAATTTTTTAAATGGAGTTTCCTTTCCTGATTACAACGAAATGGCTCCCAAAGCCGATTTTGCTGAAATAATCCCGCTGCCATCAGTTGGTGTGAATTATATTAACGCTTCCGAATCATTTGCTGGAACTGTTAATCCAGGAACGCCATCATTGCTCGAAAGGCAGATGCTGGAAACCTCAGCAACTGCCGGGGATGTGATAAAGTATCATTCCAGAAAAATCGTGGACGATGGCATCGCATCTGTAAAGGGTTTTCACATCGGGGTTGAAGGAGGTCTTAATAACAGTTGGATGTTTTACAAGGAGAACTCAAATCCTACCGTTGGAAGCAATAACAGCAGGAAGTTTGGCTTAACGGGAACCTATGGTTTTTCAGTTGGGTATGATTTCCCCCGCTTTGGCATTGAGGCTGAATGGCTCATGCAGTCCCGGCAAACTCAGGACTTCTGGGAACTGCGGTATGGCAAGATACTTTTGAGTGGAACGGTAAATATCGAATACATGCACTTCCCAGTGATGTTCAAATATAAGTTTACAAGAATTCCTTCCCACTCGACCAAGCCGCAGGTGCTCAACCTTGTAACCGGGCTTCAATACAGCAGGCTAAGGAATATGGAATTGCTGGACGAAGGTTTGAACATGGAAAAAGTCGCCAGCCTGATCAATACGAATGAACTTGGGTTGCTGGTCGGATTGGAGTATGACATTTTCCTGCATAGAAATTATTTTCTAAGCATGGGCGTCCGCGCAAGCATCTCCTCGGATGCAGCGGCATTTCCATATGTTAATTCAAATACAGGAACTTATAATCTTCTTGTTGGCGCGAACGCCAGCCTGAATTTCCTTGCCAAGAGGAAGGAGAGATAGCCTTCCTGCGGGGAAAAGAATGCCGATTCAGCGATTCCCACCTTCAAAGTTTGCTAACATTGCCCCGGTAATATATTTTCATGCGGCATCTGTTGCTTTCTGTCACGCTGACAATCCAAATTCACGGAGCATTCGGGGCTTCGCTGTTTGGCATCGTAGCCGATAACAGCGGGCAGCCCTTGCCCTTCGCCAACATTTACATAAAGGGAACAACAAAAGGAACTACGGCAAACAAAGAAGGCCGTTATAATCTTGAACTTGCAGCAGGAGGATATGATGTTGTATTTCAATTCATCGGATACAGCAAAAAGATAATTCGGGTTGACATTGGAAATGCAGATAAAGAACTGAATGTCATGCTATCCCCCGAAGACATTCAGCTAAAGGAAGTCATCGTTAAACCCACCGAAGACCCGGCATACGCTATCATGCGCCATGCGATTGCAAAAAGGGAATACCACTATAATCAGGTCGAAAGCTACAGTTGCAGCGCATACACCAAAGGATTGCAGCGCATCGTCAGCGCGCCAGAAAAAATATTCGGAATTCCAATCAACGCTGACGGAACCCTCGATTCAAACAATGCCGGAATCATTTACCTCTCGGAGTCCGTTTCAGAACTGTCATTCAAAAAACCCGATCTCGTAAACGAGAAAGTAATCTCATCCAAGGTGAGCGGTGACAGCAGAACTTTTACCTGGAACCGCGCGGGAGATTTCTACATCTTCAATTTTTACAAAAACAATATCAAACTCGATTTCCTAAGCGACCGGGTTTTCATTTCGCCAATAGCCGACAACGCCATGCTTTACTACCGCTATAAACTGGACGGAGTCATCACCGATAATAACCGCATCATCAATAAAATTGAAGTTACGCCCCGCAGAAAAAACGATCCCGCATTTACGGGCGCCATATATATAGTTGACAGCACATGGGAAATACACAGCCTCGACTTTTATCTCACTAAGAATAACCAGATGAATTTTATTGACACCCTGTGGATGAAACAGGTTTATGCGCCTGTGCAAGACTCTTTGTGGATGCAGCTTTCGCAATGGTTTGAGTTCAACTTCGAGATTTTGAACATCAAGGCTGAAGGATACTACGGCATTGTTTACAGCGATTATGCCGTGAATCCCGAATTTACCAGGCGGGATTTCAACAATGAGGTGCTGACGGTGGAAGAAGGCGCCAATAAAAAAGACAGCCTTTACTGGGAACAGAACCGGCCGGTGCCGCTCACGGAGGAGGAAATGGGCGATTACCAGCACAAAGACAGCATCGAAACGCTTAAAGAATCGAAAGAATATCTCCGGAAGATTGACCGCAAGAACAATAAATTCAGCGGGTGGGATTTGCTGCTTGGCTACAGCTTTCAGAATTCGTACAGAAAGCTGCATGTCAACTTCATTCCGATGATACAATGCGTTCAATACAACACGGTGGAGGGTTTTAACGTGAAAGCCGAGGCTGAAATTTCCAAAGAATTTGAAAAAAAACGCATGTTTTCGTTGGAACCCGTTGTCCGCTATGGAATCTCCAACAAGCATTTCAACTCAACCTTGCAGGCCCGTTATGATTACAAGCCCGAAAAGCTCGGCTACATTGAAGCGGAAGGTGGAAGGTACGTTTACCAATTCAACAGGGCAGAGCCTGTATCCGAAATCGTCAACTCGTTTTACTCGCTGTTCATTGGAAGAAACCACATGAAAATCTTTGAGGAGGGCTTTGGCAGGCTGGCGCATCGGACGGAAATCGCAAACGGGCTGACGCTTTGGTCAAACGTGAGTTTTGCGCTCAGAAACCCGCTGAATAACACTTCGAGCGTCTCGGTTAAAGAAGGGGGAAAACTGAAATTTGAAGCCAATGATACCTTTCCCGGCCATGAAGCTTTTGCATTTTCATTCACGCTTCAATATCGTCCGGGACAAAAGTTCATCTCGCGCCCGCATGAAAAAATATTCTTAGGATCAAAATGGCCTGCATTTTCCCTGACGTGGCGCAAATCAATTCCCGATGTTTTCGGCAGTGATTTGAATTATGATATTCTGGAATTCAAAGTCTCGGATAAAATTGCGCTCGGCATGTTCGGAAACACAACGTACATGGCGAAAGCCGGCACTTTCCTTAACGACAACCATGTTGAATTGATGGACAAGAAGCATTTCAACGGCAACCAAACCGTGTTCGGTTCACATTACCATGACGGCTTTCAACTGCTCGATTACTATGCGGCAAGCACAACGAACCCTTATGTTGAAGTTCATTTCCAGCATAGTTTCGATGGATTCTTTTTCAATAAAATCCCCGGCTTCCGCAAGCTCAAATTTCAGGAAACATTCGGTGTTCATTTCCTTTACTCTGAGGATTTCAAGGACTATACCGAGTTATCGGTTGGGATTGAAAACATTTTGCGGGTAGTTAGGGTTGATTTTGTTTTCAGCCTCAGCAGCAAGCATCCCCATGAATTCGGTGTGAGGGTGGGCATTGATTTGAAACAGCTTTGAAGCAATCAATCAGCGCCCGGTCAGTTTAACCACCTTCTCTGTCGCCTTATCGCCTTCTGATTTCATGCGCAGGACGTAAACGCCCGGCAACAACAACCTTCCGCTAAAAGTATAGATTTGATCAGTCAGTTCCGTATAATTAAAGACTCGTTTTCCCGTGACGTCAAATACTTCCACAGAATTTTTACCTGACCCTGGCGGGAAGGTGATAACAAGATTTTCTCCATATTTGAAGCCTTCCGAATTGGCCACCTGTATTTTATCGCAAGGAAGAACGTAAACCGTAACCGTATCAAAATTGTACGAGCCATCGCTCATCTGCGCCATGAGTATGTAGTCCGTGGTGGTATTTGGAAATGCCTGAGTGACGTTGCTGTCCTTCAGGCTCACCGTGCTGCTATCCATGATCCATGTATAGGCAATGTCGCTTTGAAACGATGCTGCGCTGCCGATCAGAGCCGTATCGCCCATGCATATAGCAGCGTCACTACCAGCGTCCACGTCAATATTGCAATTCAGCACGTTCACGATAACCGAATCTATGTTATATGTTCCATCAAAATATAAGGCTTCCAAAGTGTATAAAGTTGTTGTTTCCGGGAATGCAGGAGTCACCGGAGTAAATGGCGAGCCGATCCCTTGTATGGGCGACCAGATGAATGTATAGTCATCATTGTATGTGCTTTCATTGCCAATGCTGATTTCCTCACCGGTGCAAATAGTCTTGTTACCTCCGGCATCCACAATAATCGCTGGATCAACCATCCTGCACAGGTCCGTTGAAAAAGTGTCGCTGAGTCCCCTTCTGACCAGCGCTCTGTAAATCTGGCAAAAGTGCGCTCCATTGTACAGCGCGGTATCCGCATCATACAGCAGCATTGCCGCATCCTTCATGCTCATGTTGGAAGCAAGCCCGTACATGGATTGCAGTAAAATCCGGTCTGTTTTCTCCTTGCCGATATCTTCCCAGATTTTCATCAGCGCTGCATTATAAATTTCTCCATTGGAATGAATGCTTGATGCGAGATCATCAGGATAAACCCTGGTGGCGGCCGCAGTCCTGCCGTTCCAGTATTCATTGTGCCCGTCCCAGGTAAACATGTCAGCCCATCTGAAAGTATCAATCGAACGGGAATAAGATGTAGCCAGGTAATCTCCAATGCCTTCATCAACAGATTGACGTTCCTGCCCGTTATTGGTTCCCGGTGATGCGCTGAAAGAAAGCGCGTGACCAAATTCATGCACCACTACGTCCGCATCTTCGGCATCATTCACCCCTCCTTCACCGAAATAGAGCTGAAGACCGTTGAATCCGGGAGAAAACATGGACTGGTCCTTTCCGTCAAGCGCATGAGGGTCGGCATATACCGGGTCCCTGATCAAACTGTCAAATCCGAGAGATTGCACATACTCGCTGAACTCGGTAATATGATAAAAGGTATTTACGTCTTCAAATCCGCTTTGGGCGCGGGTGAAACTGAAATCAGGCGTTGATGATGTGGCGGGAGGAACGTTTGGCGCGCTGAACTCTGAAATCACCGCAAACTCGTTCTCCAACCTGTACACATTCCCGTCAAATGTCACATCAATATTAACCGGCATGCGCTGCGCATTCAATACTGACACATCCCGGTTGCTGTCGTCCACATAAGGGTCTTCGTATTCAGCATGGGCGGAGGTGAGGGGGTCAGGGATAAATACCATCGCAGTGGCCGTGGCAGAAATCTTGTACGTGTTCAGATCGCGCTTCATGAAAATGTTCAGATCGCTGTCTGCAAGCAGCAGCAGGTGCTCGTCAGTTTTGTTGTCCCATAATTCTACCTCGGCAAGCGCAAGGGGTTTGTCATTCACAACGGCAACCACCTTGCGGCTCTTTACAAAATTCATTTTCAGCGAGCGCTGACGGGCGAATTGCGCGTTGATGCGGGCAATATCCAACTTCTCAAAGTTGTCCTGAACCATCCGTTCATCCCATGCTTCCGGATTCCATGTGTTATCAAAGATGGATTTGATGCGGTTGTTCCTGTCAAGGTTCACCTTCAACTGCGAATTAAAGACCGGCATTCCATAATATGTTTGCTCAAACGCGAGGCGCCTTCCTCCCGGACTTTCGATATCGTGCAGCAGCTTAAGCCCCACATCTGCCGGTTGCAGGTTCTTGTTTGTTCCTTTTAAGTACTTTATTACAGCCTCGCCATAATTATCCGTTGCCTGAATCTTTATGCTGGTGAAAGTGCTTCGACAATTTCTCGAATAATACGGGTCATTGTGTTCCTGTATAAAATTTTTATCTGACGGCACTTGTCCAAGCAATGAAAACAATGGCCACACCGCCAATACAGCGATTAAAAATTTTACATCCGGTTTATTCATCATCATAGTCTCCGCAGATATACCGAGAGTAGTCGGGTTTCCGAAGGAACGAAACGTACTCTCGGTTAATACCGAACATTCTACGGTTCAATTTTCGAAAACCTGACTTGTTTCGGTATATTACTTCAAAATTACATCGCATTTTTCAGAAGGCTGTATGGCATTCCTCAAGCGACACTTGCCATCTGCGCACATTCCATATCAATATTTTGTACGCTCAGGGCAACACGCATTAAAATGTTGGATAGCTTCATTGCCGTTGGCTTGAGCCAACGGAGATGAAA
>CAZCXH010000153.1:0-12833 GCA_964502525.1 uncultured Chitinophagaceae bacterium | reverse complement strand
GCGCTATGCCTGATTATCAAGCAGTTAACGCGATTTGCTGTCAAAGTTGAGAAAATAATGAAACGCTTCCTGAGGGAAACGTTTCAAGAATTATTAAGAGGGTAAAATTAAATATTGAAGTTCAAAAGTCAAACTGTAAACTCTAAATTCTATTTGCAGCGACAAGTGCTTTATATAAGGTAATTGAAGGTTTACGGTTTACCGTTGTTTTTTTTCACAAAAACCGTAAACGTGTAAACCGGAAACAGGAAACGAAAGAAACCGACAAACAGACTCTAATATCTAACGTCTGATATCTAACATCTGATTACCCTTACAAGGTAAACCTCAAACCATAATGATGAGTGCCCTTGAAAGGGCTTGTCACGAGGTATGCGTAGTCAACACCCAGCGTGGGGCTTTCCTTCCCTTTGCTCTTCTTCAAGGGCATTTCCGCGCTGAAGCCCGCGCTGGGACCGCGAAACCATGTCGTGCGGTTCGCGTCAGCGGTTATGTCTTTTTCCCACCGGTAGCCGCCCCGTATCATGAAATATTCCTTCCATGAATACTCCAGTCCGCCTCCCACATGGTCTTTTCCAAAAGAATTGGAAGTGTAATTGAACATTACCGACACGCGGTGGTTGTGCGGCTTTTCCTTGTCGTTTTTAAGGTTGTCGGCATACAGATCATAAGAAACTCCGATATTCAGCATGGAAGGAAGTTCGAATTTTTCAGTGCGCTGGCTGGCGGATTGCTGGTATCCTCCCTGGGGAGCCGGTCCGCGGAACACCAGCCCGTCACCTGAATATTTCATGGGCGTGCCCACATTGCGGAGCGAAATGCCAAAGCGGGCGTTATCCAATTTGCCGGTGACGTACATGATGCCGAGGTCAATGCAAAAGCCGAATGCCTTCAGGTCATCAATGCGCTCGGAGACCAGCCGAACGGTCGCTCCTGCATTGATGTGGTTTGAAAATGCGCGGGCATACGAAATGCCCATGTTGAAAAATTGCGGCTTGAAAGTGCCAAGATCTCCGGGGTCGGGATTATCAGTGGTGGTGCGGTCAAACTCACCGAGGTCGAATGCCATAAACGAAAACCCCACCACGTCAGCCTTGTTCCTGCCGAATTTCTGCGCCACGCCTGCGGTATTGATAAAAATGTCCGTTCCCTGCACCCAATGCGTTCTTGCGAAGATGACGTCAGTTTTTCTTGTCAGCGCCATGCCGGCAACATTGATGCGCTCGGCTTCCAGCCCGATGACGCGGGAACTGTTCATGCCGAAAAGCCCCGCGCTGCGCGCCCACGGATTGATGGTCAGCTCGTAAGCTCCTGCTTCACCTGCGCGGTCGGGATTGCCGGCACGGATGGAGGCTTCGCAAGTCGTAATTAATGCAATCAGAATAACTAATCTATTCACGTTAATCATTTTATTGGTTGATTCGGTGATTCAATAATTCAGTGATTTTATTTTAATCTCATCATCGAATCATCGAATTGTCTAATCATCAGAACGTATCCGAGTCAAACGGCCTGAGCACACCAAACCACTTCACCACTTTTTCGCACACGCCATCCTTCACCACATGTATCAGGTAAACACCGCTTGCCACTGGAATATTTTTATTGTTTTTCAAGTCCCAGTCAATCGAGCTGTCGAGGTTGGAGCCTTCGTCAGCTTCGGTATTGAATCCATCGGAGACATCACTGGATATATCGCGGTCAAACTGCCTGATAAGCGTTCCGCCCAATGTATAAATAGTTACCGTGCAGTTGTCCGGCAGGTTGGTGATCTTCACCCTGTTGTCGCGCTGACCGGTTTCATACGCTGAATAAGCGTAGTAAGGGTTCGGCACCACGCGAATCATGTCGCAGGCTGTTTTCGCCACTTCCACCTGCTCCGTGCGGGCTTCCATTCCATCGGTGGTGAAGGCATACTGGGGCAAGCTCTTATTGCTACCGACATTCCATTCGTTGGGATCCATATACCTGCGATAAGGCGCATTCACGCGCAGCCGTACCTTCACATCGCTTGGAACAATGTTTCCCGCTGGCGGCAGCGCATCCAGTTTGAACCCTTTCTGAAGCAGCGACATCGAAACCCACATGATTTTTCTGTAAACCAGATCATTCAGCGGTGATATCAATATCGGGTTGGACGGAGGCACATTGAGGTCAATTACGGTTTTATTAAAATTGCTGATCATGTCGCGCTGAATCGCGCGCCCCTCATCATAGCGGGTATTCATCACATAGATGTAATGTTTGCCACCGAAGAGCGGCTCGCTGTTGCCCACCGGGCTTTTTTCCGTGGAGGTGGGGTTCCATACCAGGTCCCTTCCGTTTTCGCCTATCAGCCATGAATCTTCTCCAAACATCAGGTTCAGGCGCTCACCGGTTTCAACATTGATGGCATACCCGGGGAACCATGACCGTCCGGTGTCGGCTGTGGTATAAGTGCCGTCTTTGTTCCAGGATGACGGCCTCAATCCTGCCGGAGAATTAACATAGTGCATCCTGATATTTCCTTTCATTGCAAAACCTTCCGTCAGCGTGGTGTCTTCACCCAATTCCACCACCACGCAGCGCGTCCACAGGTCAGGATTATCCGTCAAAACCACATCTACGCTTTGCAGATTATGCAGGCAATTTTCCGTTATTTGAAATGGGCCATATCCCGGGAAATAGCGTTTCTTGAATCTCCAAGGGAATGCCGGACCGTAAGTATATGGCGTGTTGGTACGGGGCGGATCATAAGAATTGGTTAGCGCTTTGTTCACCCAGTTGGCTGCCAGCCCGTAAGGCGTCCATGTGCCTTCAACAACCTTTTCAAATATTTCATTTGGATCGTAGAATACAACATCACCACCGCGGTTTCCGAACTCTCTGTAAAGGTGGTCGTCATAGAAGCCTTCCTGGTAATTAGGATTAGGATTGCTTTCCGAAGGAATCTGCTCCGCATATTGCCCTGCCCTTATCCAGTTGGTTGCATCGGCTGTGCCGGCATCATGAACTCCTGTAAACCACCTGTCTTCCGGGTCTTCAAATTCAACCGAGCCTTCAATAAAACCGTTTGCAGCAATATATCCGGTGCGGATATCCGTTATTGACTGCTGAGGCCAATCATCCGGAGCTTTGCCGGCAAGCCCGACATGACCTATCTGAATCGAGATGCCGTAGTTGGTGATTAACTGTTCATTGATATTCTCTATATCTTTTTCTGCCTGAATTATCTCCGTGTTGCCATCTTCGATATTTGTAACTTCCAGTTCCCAATATGCCTGTGGAGATATATAGGTGGTATCAATCGTACCGCGCACTGAAAGAGTATCAATGGTAACGGAGTCCATCATCGAAAGCTTGAAATAAGCCTTCTTCACCTTCATCGGGTCGTAAACCTTTACGCCAATAGGACCTCTCCCGGTATCATATTCTATGTTGGCGACAAAATTGTTTTTGAGAATTTCATTGGTTGAAGAATCCGTCAGGTCGAGGTTCCATCCGCCATTTCCCGTGCCATCGAGGCGGGTGATTTTCACCCCATCGCCATATTGGGATTGCAGGATAGTGCCGCCCCGGGGCGGATCGGAAATATGCGGAATAGCTGAGTACTTGACAAAATTTCGCCTGCCCTGAATGTAAGGAGTGCCCTGCCCCTCGCCAGTCCCAATATCATAGGGAACATAACTATTGTGCGCGTAAGCAATTGCCGCGAAATAATAGGTTTTGTGATTCACCAGCGTGTTTGACTCAGTGGCAAATTGGTCCACCAGTATCCGGAACGTTTTGCGGATGCCCTCGTTATTGCCGTCCACCATCAATGCGGGCACCGATGCGCCTAATGTTTGGTCAAACGTGAAATTGATGATCTTGTCCACATCATCTTTCAAATCCACCTGGGCAATGAGACGGGCTTTATTCACATCGCCCAACTCCTGCACGCTTATCTGTTCGTTTTTCAACTGGTACAGCTTATACCCCTGGAATTTGTAAGTGGTGTCCGTGGCGGAAGGATGGGTTTCCCAATAAGCGCGGGCGATGGGGTCAACCTCGTCATAGGATTCATTGATGTTGTTGGAACCGGGAAGATTGACGAGGGCTATGATCAGTTCCTTGTCCAACTCACGGATTGCAAGTGTCGGGGCATCCGGCCCATCCACCAGTTTGAAGCAGTTATCAAACAGCGCCTGCGCCTTATCATCAGCAGAAGCAATATAGGTAAACTTAGGGCAGGGATAAACGCCCGAAGGACGCACCCACACCACGCCAATCGTTATGTTGTTCACCGCCCCCGGCTGCAGCGTGAACGGACCTGATGATTGCAGGAACCTTCGGTCAAAAGCCGGATTATTGCAACTGCATTCGGACCAATAAGCGGGAAATGGGCTTAATTCGGCTGAAGAAGGAAACATAAACCGGGTGCACTGTGTTCCTCCGTAGGCATTGCACTCATCACTTGTAAAGCAGGTGTTATCTTTCCATTTGCCGGTCATATAATTATAAAAATGAACTGCAGTTTCCGGGTTTCCGATTGTCGAGAAGTCATTATTGTAATAGGTAAATGCGGACATGCCCAGTTGCTTCCTGATAAATCCTAATGTATCACCGCCAACAATCTGCAGGAACGGATCCGACAACGGACCTTCGAAGAAATCAACTCCCACCAGCGGAGGGTCATTGCCATACCCTTTTGACGCGCAGTCAGGGTCCGTGCTTTCACCGTTATAGCAGATGCCCAATCCGCGCACGGTATCGCATCCAACATAATCATTGTCATAGCAACCGAGGTCGGCATCCACCCATTGAGCCATGTAAAAATCCCTGATGGGAGATGTCGGAGCTTTATTGATAATCTTGTAGCGGTAAAAGGTCATGTCATTGACTTCATCGCTGGTGGCGAAAGCGAAAGCGAGCGCGTTCACCTGTATGCCTATTGGCACTCCGCCTGTTTCAGTGTGAATATCTCCACGGTCGTTATACACCCAGAAAATCATTTGATCACCGTAGGTGTTGCCATCACCGCATTCCGGGTTTATCACAGGATAATCGCCACATTCAGGATCGTAGTATCCATTGTGGTTTGCATCCATGAAAGGAGCCATTTCCTCTGTGATGTTGAGGAAAGTTCCGCTGGCGCCTGTTGCCCTGGTATTGCCCCGTGCCGGCCATTCGAGTATTGACCTGGGAACGTCCGATTCGGAGAGGCAACCTCCTCCCGTCAGAGCGATTGCCGCAAGGAACGAATCTATGGTCGTTCCTCTCACCTCCCAAAATTTGTCATATTCATCGCACACGGTACGGTCAACGGAGGCATTGTCGTCCAATGGTCCGGGCCAAAAATCATTGCCGCTTTGCCTGTATGTCTGGGCAGCAATTTTCAACTGTCCGGTTTCATCAATACCGCCCATCCAGATAGCTCCGGCAAACAGCGAGTGGGCAGGCGCTGCGCCTGTAGATGGGTCAACCTTTGGTATCTCATAACGGGCATCGGTAAGGTTCCACCACATGTCGCCTCCGTTAAGCAGGATGGTCCGCACATTATTGATGCTCAACTCTATTTGAGAAGTAGCCGGGTTGCACACCGCGGCAAGCCCTTTATAGTTGACGGTTGTTTTGCCGGAACCGGTGCCGATGTTTTCCCTGGCGGCCAAGCCGAAAACCGACAGCGCAATGACCGCAATGGTATTGATGAATTTGTTATTCATAGAGCAGTGGTTTTTTAACTCATTAAAAAATTATTCTCTTCATGAAGCCTCTGCACGCTTCTCCAAAGCCTCACCCCCGCCCCCTCTCCAAAGGAGAGGGGAGTCCATGACATACTCATTGAGTAAGACAAATAGGAATCAATTCTTTTTTCGTCAGGGCAAAGAAAATTGCACGGGCACCCTCTCCTTCGGAGAGGGGCGGGGTGAGGCTGATATTGTATTGCTCTATACATTCTTAAAACTTAAAAATCGCCCCCACCCTGATATTTCGAGGAAGAACATAATTATTCGGATGATCAATATAAACGCCATACAAATCAGTATAAGACTGCGGATATAGCTTGCTGTCAATGGTTTGCTGCCCGATGTCTGATGACAGGTAGCCGTCATCATCCGGATTGCCGGAATAGGGATATACAGCCAGTATATTTTCAGTGTTCAGCAGGTTGCGGATCAGCAGGTAGATATTGAGGCTGAACTTGTCGTTGTTGGCTTCCGGATTGCCCTCCTCATCGGTCTTTTGCTTTTTTCCTCCGAATTTGAATTCTTTCCATATCCTTAAATCAATTTTAAAGCTCCACGGCAAACGTGAACCGTTGATAGAACCTATAAGGGTTCTTCTTGAATTTACCCCGGTTTCCGCTTCAGGAGTGGGATTTTCCTGCTGCGTATAGGGCGTTCCTGACCAGGCTTTTGCAATCAGGTTAATTCCTGCATTGGAGAGGATTTGTCTGTTCTTTATAACCGGACCATTGTACTCGTCTCCGTCTCTGTAGCTGTAATCAATGTTGAGGTTGATGGTGTTGCGAACATCATAGCTGAGAGGGGCAATGGTCCGGAGGTTAGGCTGGTTGGCAGCGACAAGACTCTGCTGTGAGCTTGCGTCCGAACCGGTACCTTCCGCAAACTGGATGGTGTAGTTCATGTCAAGCGAAAAATTGCTGGTTTCGCTTCTTCTTAATTCATAACCGAGGGAAAACCCCTTTACAGTTCCGAAATCAATATTTCCGAATGTCAGGTAATCCTTCGGGTAGGCGTAAGGTACATTAATCACCTGCACCATATCGCGGAACTCGCGGTAATAAGCGGAAAGATTCACCGCCATATTTTCGGTCAACGCCTGCTTGAATCCCACCTGGTAGTCAATTGTTTTTTCAGGCTTCAAAGCGGGATTTGGGATAAAGTTTCCCCTGTCTAAGAAAAAATACCAGTCATCCGGAGTGGATTGGTTGAAACCCTGCGGCCGCTGGGTTAATATATCGAAATGGGCAAAGAAATTAGCCGACTCAGTGATATTGAACGAAAAAGCAATGCGCGGCATCACGGTGATCTGCGGCTCATAATCCTTGAATGAATTACCCGGCTCAAAATCGGGGGACTTGATATCATCATTCGGGTTTTTGAGATAAGGCGCTATTCTTCCACCGGAGGCATCGGCAATCACTCTCGGATTGCTCGTTTCAACGCCATCGTCAGTGTACCATGTATCGCCATCCCTGTATCCAACCGCCTTTGTGGGATTTTCAATATTATCAACATATACCACGAAATCATCACCGATATTTCCGGGAACTCCGTTGCCGGCTGCGTTCAGGAATTCACTGGCTTCACCGACCGTATATGCAGAATAAAGCGTATAGGGATCACGCAGCACTTTCTGGTTGGCATCAAAGCGGTCAATGCGGAAGCCTACGTTGAACAGCAGGTCTTTGAAGTTGAACTTATCCTGTATAAATGCTGAAGAATAAATCGGACGATAAGCGCCAATTGGTCTTGTATAGTTTCCGTTGGCATCTTTCTTTTTGAAATAGTCATCAAATGAAGGCTGACTGGAGAGCAGGTTGCCGAGGTAGTCATACCCATTGTAAAATACGAATGAGTTCTGTCCCGTTCCCAGCAACTCGTCAGCGCTGAACATATCAAGCGAGTAGAAATCGGGATCGTAGTTATCAATATTGATAAAATCAGTATTGTCTTCCGGCAGCCCTAATTTCTTGCGCACAGATTTATCGAAAAACGATTGTTGTGAAGCAACGTATTTGCGGTTATATAATATGGTATCGTTTTGCCCGAACGCAGGGTGAGGCTCATCATACCTGTATATTTCCCCGTCAATCAGCAGGTAAGGGTTGTCCGTATCCAACTGGTCAATGTGCTGATTCGCAAGTTGGCGCATTCGCTCCCATAGGGTAACAGGCGCTATTAGGTAATTGCTCTGAACACGCTGCTCGAACTCAAAGCCAAATTCAAGGCCATGCTTGCTGCCGCCCGCCCGTCCGGGAACAATATCCGCAGAACCCATCACGCTCAAACTGTATTGCCTGAAATCATTTTTACTGTAACCGTCCAGTTGCCTCCCTGTGTTATACCAGATGCCATGCACCAGGTTGGTGCGGTCGCCATTGAGCGTTCCCCTGCCTCCAACAGACTGGATGTCAGTTAAGGAAGAATAAAGGCCGTCCTGCGCCCCCCCATAAGGAGCCGTCCACCAGCCATCCTGGAAAGATGCACCGGCCAGTTCATAATATTTTTCAGGAAATGCTGTGCCCGTGGGGTTCGCATCACCGGGGGCAAATCTCACCAGCGTATCCTGATAGCCGATCTGCTTCCATCCGGTTTTGCCGGACACCTCATCCTCGCCATATTGGAAAATAGGTTGTTTTAATATATCATACTTCCCGAGGTATCCGTAGTCAAATGGATTTTGGCCGTGTGAATCATCTTCAGATTTATTATTCACCTTGGTGAAATCAAACTGCACCTGGTAATATGCGTTTTGAATGGATGCCTTGCCGGGCTTGCTGTCACCGTCATCGCCTGAAGAAGCGGATTTCCCGCCAAAGCGCTGCCTGAAACGCCCGTAAACCCGCCATGTGTTGTTTGTGAAATAGGGATTATTCACATAATTGAACACGGTGTATCGGTCAATCCAGGAGTGACCGGTATCGTAAATAAAATTGCCTCCTGCCGAAATGGTAATTGTTTTGGTAGGCTTGGCTTCGAGCTTGCCCGAAACCGAGTAAGAATTTTCAACCACGTTAGGTTTTGACTTCCGGTGTTCGAGATCATCCATGGTGATTGTTTCGGTGGTAGGGATAAAGGCATCGGAGGAGGGAGAAGGTATTAATGGATTTTCTTCGAGATATTTCAGCAAGTCGTCATTAGTGGTGTAAACGCCATTAATGCCCGGATTGGCGTCCTGATAACGCTGATATTCACCCGCAACGAAATAACCCAATGCAACGCGCTCGTCATCCTTCCCCTTGTTTGCTGTAACAATCGGTCCGGTTAAATTGGCTGAAGCACGGTTGAATCCATAAGCGTCCATGCCCTGCGAGGTGGAGAGGTCAACCGTTCCTCCGAACTCGCGTGCCGGACCTTTGGTGATGATTTCGATGATGCCGCTGGTGGCATCGCCAAATTTGGCGGGTATGCCGGCTGTGTAAGTCGTCAGCTCCTCTATGCTTGATATCGGAACATTATAAGTTCCGATCACGCGGATGCCGTCAATATATACTTCGTAGGCATCAGCCCTGCCCCCGCGGAAGTGAATGTCCTCGCCATCATCCGCCTGGAAAACTCCCGCAGTGGTGGAAATGATCTGACCGATGTCGGTGGATGGAGTGGCAGCGATTTCCTCTGCCGAAATGGAATTGACAATGGCCGTCTCATCTTTGGCGACAATGGGCTTTTTATATTTTACCTCCACCACATCGAGTTCAGCCACCTTCTCTGTTGTGGAAATATCCAGCGCCACCACTTTGTTGGAGTAAGCCGTAACACCCCGGATGATTTTAGTCGCAGCGCTCATGGAAGTAACCTTGATGTCGTACTTGCCGGGATCCAGCTTCAGGATGTAATAGCCGTCAAAATCGGTTTGAACGCCATTAACGAGTTTTCCATCCTGCTCTGCAATAACATTGGTGAACGGCATTCCTTCTCCTTTGTCATCCACCACGCGTCCTGAGATTTCCCCTGTTTGAGCGTGGAGGAGCGCAAAATGAAACAACAATAATGCAGCGGCAGAGAGTAACCTTCGCATAACCGGTTGTTGGTTTATTTGTTAGAGTGCCGGGAAACGCGCGCCTGATTCAAAACACAACATTTTGCACGCCAACACACCACCCTTTAAAAGGCGGTAAATATAGTGAATTTTGAAACCGCAAGATACGGCAACAAAAAAATTGCCTTGCCGAAACAAAAGCCATTTCCCCCGCGCAAAACGGAGGTGCCGGACTTTTAGATCCTGTCCGCCAAAAACCAGGCGGGATAATGTTGTCCATGTAAACCGTAAACATATAAACTGTAAACAGAAATAGAAAATGTATGATTTTATCCCGCGCACAGTATAAAATCTCCATTTGCAGAATAGCAGAACGGCATGGATGTATGACAATGCTGTTTTGCGATCGGTTGCGCGCAAGTGGTGAAATGATATTTGCATGACAAATCAAGGTGAAAAGCTGGAATACGGATGACACGGATGGGACAGATTATCACGAGCTATCCATGCCGGGGTGTAAGACAAATCTTTGAATCTGCCACCCTCCAACCTCCCTCCCGATAGAATCGGGATGCTTCGCTATCAAGGGAGGCTGCTACCGCGCGAGGCATCCCCCTTTGAGGGGGACGAAGGAGGTGAGTACAATTTGTCATACAGGCTCCGTGTTCCATTTAACCGATTAACCAATTAACTTAGCCCGATGGATAGAAGAAAAATGATCCGCAATTCAGCGCTGGGCGCTGGTTTATTCATGACTCCTAACCAACTGCGGAGTTTCCGCCTGCCCGGAGATTTCACCAAAGCCGATTTCGGAGCCGGCTTCAAATGGGGCGTGGCAGCCGCAGCCTATCAAATCGAAGGCGCATGGAATGAAGACGGAAAAGGCCCCAGCATCTGGGACACGTTTTCGCAAAACCCAAAAAACATTAAAACAAAAGAGAACGGAAATATCGCCTGCGACTTTTATCATCGTTACGAATCGGACATCAGCCTCATCAAACAGTTGAACATGGACGTGTTCCGTTTCTCGCTGTCATGGCCGAGGATATTGCCGGAAGGAACGGGCAGGGTAAACCCGAAAGGCATTGATTTTTATCATAAAGTGATAGACCGCTGCCTTGAAACGGGCGTTGAGCCGTGGATCACCTGCTTCCACTGGGATTTGCCGCAGGCGCTGCATGACCGGGGCGGCTGGCCCAACAGGGAGATTGTTGGCTGGTTTTCGGAATACGTGAACCTCGTTTCCCGCGAATATGGCGACAAGGTGAAAAACTGGATGGTGCTCAACGAGCCGATGGCGTTCGTGGCGCTCGGCTACCTGATGAAGATGCACCCGCCCGCAATCCGTGACTTCAAGAAGTTCAACCAGGCAACGCACCACGCCACGCTCTGCCAGGCCGAGGGCGGCAGAATTATCCGGTCCAATGTTTCGGGCGTCAACGTGGGCACAACGTTTTCCTGCTCGTTTGTGGAGCCGAAAAGCGACAAGGACAGGCATCGCAACGCCTGCCGCAAGATTGACGCGCTGCTGAACCGCCTGTTCATCGAGCCGTCACTGGGCATGGGCTACCCGGTTGATGATTTCAGTATTATCAGAAAAATTGAAGAACACATGCAGCCGGGTGATGATGAAAAAATCAAGTTCAAATTCGATTTCATAGGAATTCAAAACTATTCGAGAGTCGTTGGACGCTTCAGCATCTGGCCTCCCATCGTTTGGGCAAACCAGGTGAAGCCCAAAAAAATCGAAGGCGCTGAAATCACCGAGATGGGATGGGAGGTGTATCCTGAGGGTATTTACAAGGTGCTGAAGCAGTTTGCCGCTTATGAGGGCGTTGACAGGATCTTTGTCACCGAGAATGGCGCTGCATTTCCGGATGTTGTAGAGGGTGAATTTGTCCACGACAAGCAGCGCGTGAATTTTTTCAAAAATTACTTGCAGAATGTTTTGCGAGCGAAGCAGGATGGCGTGAACGTGCAGGGCTACTTTGTGTGGACGCTGATGGACAACTTCGAATGGGCGGAAGGCTACCACCCCCGATTCGGAATCGTGCATGTTGATTTCCCAACGCAAAAAAGAATCATCAAAGATTCGGGATACTGGTTCAGGGAGTTTCTGAAGTGAAATCAAAACCTCAGATGCTTCACCGTAAGACCGTTGTTGATGAGTTGCTTCAGCGAGTCTATGCCGATCTGCAAATGCAGCCTGGCGAATTTCTTTGACACATTGCTGTCACCCCTTTCTGTTTTCACGCCCTGCGGGATCATAGGCTGGTCGCTCACCAGCAGCAGCGCGCCTGCGGGGATTTTGTTCCTGAAAGCAGTGATAAAGATGGTGGCGGTTTCCATGTCAATCGCCATCACGCGTATCCTGCGCAAATATTCCTTAAAACCGCTATCCCACTCCCATACCCTGCGGTTGGTGGTGTAAACCGCGCCCGTCCAGTAGTCCTGCCGGTGATCGCGGATCGTGGTTGAAATTGCTTTCTGCAATGCAAAGGCCGGCAACGCAGGCACCTCGGGTGGAAAATAATCATTCGATGTTCCTTCCCCGCGGATGGCGGCAATGGGAAGAATGAAATCTCCGATGTTATTTTTTTTCTTCAATCCGCCACATTTGCCGAGGAACAATACGGCTTTGGGCTGGATGGCGCCCAGCAGATCCATCATCGTTGCTGCATTCGGGCTGCCCATGCCGAAGTTGATGATGGTGATGCCGTTGGCGCTGGCATTCATCATCGGGCGTTCCCTGCCGATGAGCCGCACCTTGTTGATTTCAGCAAACATCTGCACGTAGCTGTCGAAGTTGGTGAGCAGGATATATTGAGTAAAATCATTCAGCTTGCGCCCCGTATATCGAGGCAGCCAGTTGGCGGTGATTTCCTTTTTTGTTTTCATGAAGCTAAGATAACAGGCTGCTGGCGGGATTACAATACTGGATTCCGTGTACGGATGTTCGGAAGAAGAGGTATTAAAAATCTGTTGCAGTGTTGTTGAAAGATGCAAACGTGGAGACTGTTTGGTTGCGCAGATGAACGCTCTTAGAAGCTATTTAAATTTACAAAATATCATAATTCGAATAAGAAATGGAGGTTCATCGCAAAAATGCGTACCTAATTTTTATTTCGCTGTTCAAGAAATTGATA
>CAZCXH010000152.1:0-12856 GCA_964502525.1 uncultured Chitinophagaceae bacterium | reverse complement strand
GCGTCATCAGCGTTCTATTATCACTCTGTTATTATGATTTAATTTAAAATTAAACAGCCTCTTAGAAGCTGTTTAAAATTTAAAATAGAACTCAGATGACGCAGAAAAATAGGATGACCGCAGATAAAGCAATCAGCGATTATCTGCATAATCCGCGTCATCAGCGTTCTATTATCACTCTGTTATTATGATTTAATTTAAAATTAAACGCCTCTTAGGGAATTTCACAACCAATGCCGCGTTCCACACAGATATACGACCTTATCAAGAACGGTGAAGACCAGCATCTCGATTTCAAGCAAAGCATCACCAGCCCGAATAAGATTGCAAGAACGATGGTGGCATTCGCCAATTCCGAAGGGGGGAGGATCGTGATCGGTGTGGATGATTCGGGCGATGTGGTTGGCGTTGATTCCGAGCAGGAAAAATACATGATGATACAGGCGGGTAAAAAATTCTGCGATCCCCCGATTTTCGTTCATTTCACCGCGATGGAGGAAAAGCGGATGACGGTGCTCGTAGCCGAAATTGAATCAAGCAAGTCAGAGCATCGCGCATTGAACGAATCGGGTGAATGGAATTTCTACGTTCGCGTGAAAGACCAGACCGTGCTGATCCCCGATATTGACGAGCAGGCGATGGCTGACAAGCACAACCTGAAGCCCATTCCGATACTGTTGCAGGAAAACAAGGGGCTGGTCAATTACCTGAAGCAAAATGAATCCCTTACGGTCAAGGAGTATATGAAAATGATGAATATTTCCTATAGCATTGCCAAAAGGTCTTTGAATGATCTGGCAGCCAATGGGGTCCTGGATGTAAAAAATGAGAATCATGCTACCCGGTTTTACCTGAAAAGAACAGCGGGGAGTTATCCCGATGCCAGCGTGAGAAAAGAACCATGATTCGCGATGTCTGCCATGCCGGAGGGCAGCCTGCCATCGGGCGCCATGTGGCATATATATTCGCGAGCCTGTTTGTGATGGCATATTCAAAAAAAAAGCTGCGGCAAATGGACATTCACCGCAGCTTCCGAAGAAAGGGGCATTGCTTTTTTACAAACGGTCAATCACGAGGTAGCCTCCGTAAACAACCTGGTTTTGATTGATGCCGACCCTGATTAAAAAATAACTGGTGTTGCTGTAGCTCATATCTGAGAAATCGTATTCCGTGTTGGCGAATCCTCCCGCACCGAGGCTGGTTTCGCCTCCATTCGTCATGTTCACGCTGAACACATCAACGCCCAGCGTATCAGAAGCATAGATCATCAGCTTTGCGGCTTTGTAGCCGACCGGCAGGGGAACAGCAGCGAAAATTCCGATGCTGTCGCTTTGCGAAGTGGCACCAAAGCTGCCGCTGCTGTCGCGGAAAGCGGCATCAGAAACATTATTATTGTTTTTTATGAACCAGGTCGGCAAAATCGCAATCGTGTCGCAACTTCCCAGGTAACCTACCCTTGCGTCACCGCTTACATCAAGATTGTAGCCGGGAATGCCGGTGCCTATTCCAACCTTTCCTGATGAGCGGTAGATATCCGCGCCTGTCTTCTTCCAGTTCAATATCGCCACGCTGTTGCCGTTGGAAATGGTCAGCGTGTCGTTGCTGAATGTCAAAGTTTGACTGTCGGTGTTGACATAAGGCGCAAGGCTGACGGCATTGCCTCCGCTGATGAAAAGCGAATCGCTGGCGATGGAAACCGTCTGGCTGTCCGTATTGATGCCCTTCAGCGCTACGGCATTTCCTCCGGAAATGGATAACGTATCCTTATTCAAAAAGAGAATTTGTCCATCCGTATTATCGCGGTAACCGCTGAGGTCAACAAGATTTCCTCCGGAAATCGAAAGGGTGTCATTGACGATAGCTAATGATTGCGAATCGGTGTTATCAAGGTATCCGCTCAGATCAATGGAATTTCCTCCTGAAATTGACAACGTATCGCTTGCTAATGCCAAGGTCTGCGAGTCAGTATTGACAACGCTCAAATCAATCGCGTTGCCCCCTGAGATTGAAAGCGTGTCATTGACCAGCGAAAGTATTTGCGCATCAGTATTGTCTTTATATCCAGCGAGATTGATCGAATTGCCATTCAAAATTGCAAGCGTATCATTATTCAGCAACAAGGTTTGATTGTCGCCCAATCCTGACGGAAGCAAAATATAGTTGCCGTTTTGAATAGAAACAGTATCTCCGCTGATGCTGAGAGTTTGCGCATCCGTATTGTCAAAATAGCCGCTCAGATCCACGGAATTGCCGCCAGAAATGGAAAGCGTATCATTGATCATCAAGAGCGACTGCATTTCATTGGTCGAATCGTTATCATGATCCGCAACGCTGAAGATGGCGCTGGTGCCGTTGCTGATGCCGACAGTTACGGTATTTCCCACTTTCACCGCGCCCAGGTTTTGATTGTCCGTATTGTCCAGATAGCCGCTGAGGTCAACCGCATTGCCGCCTGAAATTAAAAGCGTATCGTTGACAAGCGACAGTTTTTGGGAGTCGGTATTGTCGCGGTAGGGATTCAACTCAACGAAGTTCCCCTGTGAAATTGAAAGCGTGTCGTTGTTAATTGAAAGATTCTGCAATTCATTTAAGGAATCATTGTCGTTATCCGCTACGCTGAAGATGGCGCTGGTGCCGTTGCTGATGCCGACAGTTACGGTATTCCCCACTTTCACCGCGCCCAGGTTTTGATTGTCCGTATTATCCAGATAGCCGCTGAGGTCCACGGAATTGCCACCGCTTATGGAAAGTGTATCATTAACAATTGCTAAAGCTTGTGAATCCGTATTATCGAGATAACCGCTCAGGTCAACCGAATTTCCATCGAGTATTGAAAGCGTATCGCCATTCAGGGATAGGGTTTGATCATCCGTAAGCCCCGCAGGCAGTAAAATATGGTTTCCATTTTCAATGAAGATCGTGTCTCCATTGATGCTAAGGTTTTGATCATCCGAATCGTCAATCAACACGGAGTTTCCGCCAGATATGGATAATGTGTCATTGTTAAACGACAGCAACTGGCTGTCCGTATTGTCAAGATATGCGCCCAGGTTCACAGCGTTTCCTTCTTCGATAAACAGCGAGTCATTGACGATGCCCAGAGTTTGGTTGTCCGTGTCGGGAGTTGATAAAGAACTAAGGTCAACCGCATTGCCGCCTGATATGAAAAGAGTGTCATTCACCAGCGACAATACCTGCGCATCCGTGTTGTCAAGATATGACGAAAGGTTGACAGAACGAATTCCGCCACGGTCAACGATTAACAGCGTATCGCCATTCAGTGAAAAATCCGTGTTGTATTCATTTGTGGAATCGGCATCGGCATCGTTTTTAAGCGATGTCAGGTCAGCCTGAAGGGTGCCTCCGGCATCCGTAATGCGAAGGAGATTGCCGGTGAGCGAAATCCCTGTGTTCAATTCATTGGAAGAACTGTTGTCAACCGTCACGGAATTGCCGCCCGAGATGGAAAGCACGCTCCCGGCTATGCTTAATGTTTGCGCATCAGTATTGTCGAGGTATGCTGAAAGGTTGACAGAAAGGGTGTCGCCAGCGTCAGCAATGGAAAGCGTGTCTCCATTCAAGGTAAAGGCGGTGTTGAGTTCATTTGCTGCATCAGCATCGGCATCGTTTTTAAGCGAAGCAAGATCAACCAGCAGGGTGCCTCCCGCATCGCTGATACGCAGGGTATTGCCCGTGAGCGAAGCTCCCGTATTCAATTCATTGGTGATATTATTGTCAACAAGGGATACGGAGTTTCCTCCGGAAATCGAAAGCGTATTTCCGCTCAGGTTCAAGGTTTGAGCATCGGTATTATCAAGATAGGAAGCAAGGCTGACCGAATTGCCGCTGCTGATGAAAAGCGAATCTCCTGATAAGAGCAACGTCTGCAGTTCATTCGTTGAATCTTCACCGTCTTCAAGGATCACTGAACGCGCAACACCGGCTTCAATAATCTCAAGAGTATCTCCGCTCAATGAGAAATTTGTAATCAATTCATTGGCAGGGTTGGCGTCAGCGTCATCCTTCAATGAAGATAAGTTCACCGAGTGCGTGCCGCCCGCATCGGTAATATTCAGCACGTTGCCGGTGAGGGATAATCCCGTATTCAACTCATTGGCAGCGCTGTTATCCGAAAGAACCACTGAATTTCCGCCTGAAATCGAAAGCGTGTTGCCCGACAGGTTCAGCGTTTGGGCATCCGTATTATCAATGAAAGAATTCAAATTAATCGTGTTGCCGCTGCTGATTGAAAGATTGTTTCCCGTCAACGACAGCGATTGCAATTCATTCGATGCGTTATTGTCGGCAAGCGATACCGAATTTCCTCCGCTGATGGACAAGCTGTTTCCGCTCAACGCCAATGTTTGAGCATCCGTGTTATCCAGCAGCGATGACAGGCTTAAGGAGTTCCCTCCGCTGATGGAAAGCACAGTACCGGATAGCGTCAGCGTCTGCAATTCGTTGCCGGGGTCCGCATCCGAGTCAGCCACGCTGAACGTGGTTCCGGTTCCTCCGGAAATGTTGATGGTAACTGAATTTCCGGTCTTGATCGTAGGTCCCAGGTTTTGATTATCGGTGTTGTCCAGATATTGGGAAATATCCACAGGCGTGGCATCGTTCGACAGGCTCAGGGTATTCCCCGACAGGGACAAATCCTGTATTTCATTCGCGGGATTATTATCCGACAGGGTCACCGAATTTCCTCCGCTGATAGTCAAACTGTTTCCGCTCAACGTCAATGTTTGAGCATCCGTGTTATCGAGATATGAACTAAGGTTGACGGATGTCGCATCGCCAGAAAGACTCAGGACATTTCCCGACAGGGACAAATCCTGAATTTCATTCATAGCATCGTTGTCGGCAAGCGTAACAGAATTTCCTCCGCTGATGGACAGCGTGGTGTCCGAAAGCGTCAGCGTCTGCAATTCGTTGGCAGGGTCCGCATCGCTGTCTGTAACGCTGAAAGTAACAGGCGTTCCTCCCGAAATATGCAAAGTGACTGAATTTCCGGTTTTAACAGCAGGTCCGAGATTTTGACTATCCGTATTATCGAGATATTGAGTGAGGTCAACCGGAGTCGCGTCTCCGGAAAGATTCAGGGTATTCCCCGACACTGATAAATCCTGAATTTCATTGGTGGCATCGTTGTCTGAAAGCGCTACGGAATTTCCACCGCTGATGGACAAACTGTTTCCGCTGATGCCCAGGATTTGCGAGTCTGTATTGTCGAGAAAAGGCGTCAGATTCACAGGCGTTGCATCACCCGACAGGTTCAGGGTGGCTCCTGACAGCGACAAATCCTGTATTTCGTTGGTGGCGCTGTTATCTGAAAGAATGACCGCATTGCCTCCGCTGATGGATAAATTATTTCCGCTGACGCTTAAAATCTGCGAATCCGTATTGTCAAGATATTGCGAAAGATTCACGGGAGAGGGATCACCTGAAAGATTCAGCGCATTCCCCGATAACGACAAGTCCTGAATTTCATTCGTGGCGCTGTTGTCGGAAAGAACGACTGTATTGCCGCCACTGATGCTCAAATTATTTCCGTTTATGTTTAATATCTGCGAATCAGTATTGTCAAGATATTGCGCAAGGTTCACTGTGGTTGCATCTCCCGACAGGCTCAAAGTATTTCCTGATAATGACAAATCCTGGATTTCATTGTTCGGATTATTATCCAGCAGCATCACCGCGTTGCCACCGCTGATGATGAGTGAATTGCCGATTAAACCTAATGTTTGATTATCAGTGTTGTCCAGATAAGGCGTGAGGTTTACGGGTGACGCATCCCCCGACAGGCTCAATGTATTCCCTGCCAATGACAAATCCTGGGTTGCGTCAATCACCAGATCCTGAAGGCTCAGGCTGCGGCTCCCTCCGCCATCTGTTACGGTCAATGTATTTGAACCCGGGTTATAGCTGAAGCCGGTGTTATAGGCATCCCGCACCAAATTTCCCACGTTAATGGTCTTGGATCCTCCTCCGTCTGTGACAGAGATCGTGTTTGCAACGGAATCAAATTTCACTTCCGTGTTGTAGGCGTCATTCACCAAATCCTGAAGGTTCAGAGTGCGGCTGCCGCCACCGTCAGTTACGGTTATGGTGTTTGTTGCCGGGTTGTAGCTAAACCCTGTGTTGTACGCGTCCCTGACCAGATTTCCCACGTTGATGGTTCTGGCGCCTCCCCCGTCAGTCACGGTAATGGTGTTAGCGAGAGAATCAAATCTCACATCTGTGTTATAAGCGTCATTCACCAAATCCTGAAGATTGAGTGAAGCGGTGTCGCCTCTGTCACCAAGGGTTATATTATTGGTAACAGGATTAAATGAAAACAGATTAATCAACTCATTATCCGGATCAGCGTCTCTATCCGCAATGCTGAAGGTTGTTCCGGACCCACCGGATATATTCATCGTTACCGTTTGTTGCTGCGTATTGATAGTTGAGCTTAAATCCTGATTGTCGGTACCGATAAGCGGAGCCAAATTCACCTGGTTGGCCCCGCTGATGCTCAGCATATTGGAGCTCGAATTGAAATTCAGGGACTGAATCTCATTGGTGGGATTCGAATCAGCGTCATTCCGGAGGCTGCTCAGATCAACGATCGAAGTGGTGATGCCTTCGGTAACTCTTAACTCAGTGCCGTCAAGAATAACCTGCTGGATCAACTCATTGTTCGGGTCGGAATCAGCGTCATTTACATTAAACGTGGTGCTGTTGCCGTTGGAAATCGAGAGGGTGACGTTGTTGCCGAGACGGGAGTTGGACAGTGTTTGCAATTCGTTGGCGGGGTCTGCGTCAGCATCACCGGCTAACGTGCTCAAATCCACCGATTTCGTTCCCCCGGCATCCACAATTTCAAGCGTCCTTCCGGTAAGCCTGACCGCCTGGTTCAACTCATTGGCGGGATCAGGGTCCGCATCATTGACAAGGTCAGTGAGATCAACCGAAAGGGTGCTGTCTGCATCGCTGATGCTCAGCGTATTGGTAGCGTTATTATAATTAAACGATATGTTCGTTTCGTTGTGCGCATCATTGTCTCCCCCGTTCGAGCTGATCACAGTGCTAAGGTCGGCATTCACCACACCGCCACCGTCAATAATCGTCAGCAATTTGCTTGCAGGGTTGTAGAACATCGTGTCATTGTATGAATCCGTTGAAAGGTCTGAAAGGTCAACCGCCCCGCCACTGGTCAAGCGCAGCATGTTATCGGCAGAATTGAAAGAAAGCTGCTGGTTGTCCGTATTATCATAGAACATCGAGAGGTCCATGGTGTCTCCATTAGTGGTGATGAGAGTGTCATGCTTCAGGAAAATCCTCATCTCATCAGAAGCAATCCACTGCGCCCCATCCCATTTAAGAATATCGCTGGAATCAGGAAGGGCGTTCACGTCAGAAAGATCATTCAAAACATTATCGCTTAAATCATCCGCTTCTTTGTTAATGGAGATGGTGTGCGCAGTTCCTGACTCATTAATGGTTAATTCATTGGTGATTGGGTTGAAGAAAAGGTCGGAGATCACTTCGTTGCTGCTGCTGGTGTCGTTCAACCCCGGTCCGCCAGCCGTTTTGGCATAAAGTGCGTAAGGAACGGAAACTAATTTGGACACGCCTATCCTCTGGAAGTTAATTCCCCCGGTGGGATCCATCTCCACTACGATGTACTTCTCCCCCTCGCCCCAATTGACCGTGCCGAGCGTTCCCAGCCGGTTACTTCCGTCCCCGATGGTAACGCTGAACAATCCATACTGGTTGGTGCCTATCTTGTTCCTTTCGGAATATTGAATCGCTCCACCGATGGAACTGTCAATAATGGAAATTTTGATGTTAATCTGCTGGTTGATGATGAGATTTCCTTCAGCATCGCGCGCAACGGCCTGGTATTTAATTCCCTCCGGCACCTGTGAAAAGGCAAGGAAAGAGAATAAAATCGCCAGTATGAAAAATGCCCCTTTTTTCATGACTCAGCTTTTTTAATTATTAATAGGGTTTCTACAAATTACTCCCATGCAAGCGGTAAATAATGTAAGACAGGGAAATTATAAAGGCAAGTAATTCTTGAAATGCCCGTTATTAAAGGGTTTCAGACAGGCTATGCTGGAAAATGCCCTTAAATTGGCATCGTAATTTGCTACTGAAGTATGGAGCAATGTATTACGGTTGAATTCATGTTTTCTAACCGTAAACAGGAAACTGGCAACTGGATTTACTCCAGCTTCTCCCTTCTCATCCTGATCAAATCTTCCACTTCAATCACCATAAATCCGTTCACCTGACGAGCCATAGGCAGAATATAATCTTCGGTTTCCTTCAGGTATTTGGTCACGAACTTTTTATCCTGAAGGGTGAGGTTTATATCAATCAGGTTGCTGATCCGGTCTGCAACTTTAAGGACTTTGGCTTCCTGGCTGCCGGATTCGAGAATCCTCTTCAGAAAATCGTTTTTCGTTTCTTCCGCCCTGCGCGTCACCTCCAGCACCAGTTTCAACACTGCCGCTCCATCCTTATCAATACTTTTAATATCATCTGTATTCGTTTCAGGAATCTCTTCGATGAGATCATGGATCACGGAAGCCTTCAGCAGCACCGGGTCGAAATAGTGGTAATCTATCAGTATCGCCAGCGTTGACATCGCATGGCGGAACATATTGCCACCGATGGTGCGGGCGTGCCTTGTCAGGAGGATGGCTTTCTGGATGTAAGGTGCGAGAACGAGGTTGGAAAGAGAGATAGTTTGCTCTTTGTCCATAGTATAGGGTTGAATTTCTAAGACGCGTCAAATAGCGGTTATAGTTGCGAGGAAGGAAAATTTTGTCAAAACCAAAAACTCCCTTCCCTGAAAAACTCCTATCTTTTCATACAGTTCATGCTGAACAACCTCTTCCATCCTGCGGTAGCCAATTGGTTCATCAAAACCTTCACTTCGCCCACTGAAGTGCAGTTACAGGCATGGCGTGAAATCAAAAAGCACCGGAACACCCTGATTGCCGCTCCCACAGGTTCCGGTAAAACGCTGGCGGCTTTTCTTTCAGCCATTGACGATCTCGTTAGAAAAAGCCTGGAAGGAACGTTGGAAAGCACCACGCAGGTTGTTTATGTTTCCCCGCTTAAGGCGCTCAGCAACGATATTCACCGCAACCTGCAGATTCCGCTCAAGGGCATTACTGAAGAACTGATTGCTGAAGGATTTTCAGAACCCAATATTCAGGCGATGGTCCGCACCGGTGATACTCCCCCAGCTGAGCGTACCGCCATGACAAAAAATCCCCCGCACATCCTCGTCACCACCCCCGAATCACTTTATCTTCTGCTCACCAGCGTTAATGGACGCAAGATGCTCGCAACCACTCACACGGTTATCGTTGATGAAATTCATGCCCTCGTTGACGATAAGCGCGGCTCGCATCTCTCGCTTTCCATCGAACGATTGGAAAAACTTGCAGGGAAAAAATTGGTACGTATCGGTCTATCAGCCACACAAAAACCCATTGAGCAGGTCGCGGATTTTCTGACGGGAAGCCTCACCCCGCCCCTCTCCGAAGGAGAGGGAGTCCAAACTTTATCACTTTCTAAGGGCAAAAAAATTTCCAATCCAAATGCAAATCATAAACTCCATTCTGCTTACAATACAATCCGGACGCCTTCTTTTGGAGGTGCTATAAAGGAAGAAGGCTCGGACTCCCCTCTCCTTCGGAGAGGGGGCGGGGGTGAGGCGCGCACAAGCGGACGCTTGCGCCAGCCATCTGGCCACACCTGCACCATCGTCAACACCGGTCACACCCGCAAGCTGGACATCGCCCTTGAACTTCCGCGATCTGCACTCACAGCCATTATGCCCAATGAAGTATGGCTGGAGATGTATGACAGAATCGAGCAATTGATTAAGGAACATAAAACCACTTTAATCTTCGTGAACACGCGCAGGCTTGCCGAGCGCATGGCGCATAACCTCACCGACCGTCTTGGCGAAGAAGTGGTCACCGCTCATCACGGCAGCATGTCAAAAGACCATCGCTTCGATGCAGAGCAGCGACTGAAATCAGGCTCGCTGAAATGCCTGGTGGCAACTGCTTCCCTCGAACTCGGCATTGACATCGGCTCCGTTGATCTGGTGATTCAGATCGGCTCTCCGCGCTCCATCGCTACTTTCCTGCAACGCGTGGGGCGCTCCGGGCACAGCGTCAGGGGAACCCCAAAAGGACGGCTGTTCCCGCTCAGCCTCGATGACCTGCTTGAATGTGCAGCCTTGCTTGATTCGGTGAGGCGCAGTGAATTGGATAAAATCGTTATGCCTGAAAAGCCTCTCGACATTCTCGCGCAGCAAATCGTGGCGGAAGTTTCGTGCAGGGAATATAAAACGGATGAACTTTTCGCCCTCGTCAAAAGGGCTTATCCCTACTTTACCCTTTCGCGTAAAGAGTTTGATGAAGTCATCAAAATGCTGTCAGAAGGATTCACCACCCGCAACGGGCGCAGGTCTGCCTATCTGCATTATGACATGGTGAACGAGCGGGTGATCGGCAGGAAGGGCGCGCGGCTCACAGCGTTGCTTTCCGGTGGCGCGATTCCCGACAACTTCGACTATGATGTGGTGCTTGAACCCGAGAATATTCCCATCGGAACATTAAATGAAGATTTTGCCATCGAAAGCATGGAGGGAGATATCTTCCAGTTGGGCAACAACTCATGGCGCATCGTGAAAATTGAAACCGGCAAAGTGCGCGTGGAAGATGCCCAGGGGCAGCCGCCAAACATCCCGTTCTGGCTTGGCGAGGCGCCCGGAAGAACGACAGAGCTATCAGAATCGGTTGCCCGGCTGAAAGATGAAATCTCCCTCAGGCTGGGAGACCTCAGCGATTTAAAACCGCTGGAAGAAATCAGTGATGATAATCCTCAAAGCGAAGAATGGAAAAAAAACTCGCTTGATTATCTTGAAAAGGAGCTGCATCTTCCACATGCCGCGGCTGACCAGCTCACCGTTTACCTCGCTGCCGGCAAAGCGGCTCTCGCAGTGATGCCATCACAGGAAACGCTGGTGCTCGAAAGGTTTTTTGACGAAGCAGGCGACATGCATCTTGTGATTCATTCCACTTTCGGCAGCAGGCTCAACCGTGCCTGGGGACTGGCTTTGAGAAAAAGATTCTGCCGCAAATTCAATTTCGAGTTGCAGGCTGCTGCAACGGAAAATGCAATCATCTTATCGCTTGGCGCTACGCACAGTTTTCCGTTGGAAGAAGTTTTCGATTACCTCTCTGCGAAAACCGTAAGAAATGTTTTAACTCAAGCCTTGCTGGATGCACCGATGTTTGGGGCGCGCTGGCGCTGGAACGCATCCCGCGCACTTGCCATCCCGCGCAGACGCGGGGGGAAGAAGGTGCCTCCGCAAATCCAGCGCTCGCTGTCGGAGGATTTGGTAGCGCTTATTTTCCCCGATCAGCTTGCCTGCCTTGAAAACATTGCAGGCGACCGCGAAATCCCCGACCATCCGCTTGTGAATCAAACCATCCATGATTGTCTTTACGAAGCGATGGATATCGAAGAACTGGAAAAACTGCTTGCGAAAATAAAAAGCGGGAAAATCAACCTCGTTGCAAAAGATTTGCGCGAACCTTCACCATTTGCTGCAGAGATTCTCAACGCGCGTCCTTTTGCTTTCTTAGATGATGCGCCACTTGAGGAAAGAAGGACAAACGCTGTTCAGAATCGCAGATGGCTTGATCCTGCCGCGGCAAAAGATTTGGGCAAGCTGGATATGGAAGCGGTCAGAACGGTTCAGGCTGAAGCCTGGCCTCAGTCCTCCAATGCCGATGAGTTGCATGACGCGCTGGTGTTGTTTGGTTTCATCACAGAAGAAGAAGGGAAAAACGAATCGTGGGAAAACTTCTTTGCTGAACTTACATCGCAGCAAAGGGCAACTTCAGTGAATGTCGGCACACATAATATTTGGTGCGCAACGGAAAGGCTTCCTCAAATCAAAAGCGTTTATCCCGAAGCGAAAACAATTCCGGTTATCCATCTTCCAAAAAAACTTAATGCAATTCTTCCTCAAACAGATGAAGCGCTTAAAGAATTGGTTCGCGGAAGATTGGAAGCATTGGGACCTGTACAATCGAAAGACATCGCGGCTTCGATGAATCTTCCGGCAACCCGGATTGATCTGGCGCTAACGGTTTTGGAAAACGAAGGTTTTGTTTTCCGTGGAAATTTCACCCCTGACCTTAATGAATTGGAGTGGTGTGAAAGACGTCTGCTCTCACGCATCCACCGCTACACGCTGGGAAAACTGCGCAAAGAGATCGAGCCGGTTTCCATTGCTGATTTCATGCGATTCCTTTTTTCATGGCATCACTTCGATGCGACCACGCAGCAGGAAGGACATCTCGCATTGGAAAAAGTTGTTGAGCAATTGGAAGGATTCGAGGCGCAGGCAGCCTCATGGGAGAGCGACCTGCTGCCTTCCCGCGTGAAGGACTACGACTATCAATGGCTGGACGGGCTTTGCCTTTCAGGGAAAATTTTATGGGGAAAATTCAGAACCACAATTTCCAATAGCACAAATGGCACATCGGAGCAGAAGGGGGCAAGCCCGATTAAGACCACGCCCATCACGCTCATCAACCGGACAAATGTGAATTTATTCAAAAGCGTCTATTCCGGCTCAAACGGAAATCATCAGGATCTGCCGGTGCTTGCGAAAACGGTTTTCGATTTTCTGAAAAGCAATGGCGCGTCATTTTATCACGATATCGCCAAGGGTGCGAAACTGCTCGATGGTCAGATCGAAAGCGCAATCAGCGAGCTGGTTGCGAAAGGTTTGCTCACAGCGGACAGCTACACCGGGTTGCGCGCATTG
>CAZCXH010000151.1:0-12903 GCA_964502525.1 uncultured Chitinophagaceae bacterium | reverse complement strand
AGGCTTGCCCGGCAAGGATGAGGGCTATTATTACTCCAAAATTAAATGTGTGCATGGGCAACTCCAGAAGGAGAGGGATGGGTGAGGCGATAAAAAAGAGCAATTTTTATAACTGCCCATAAGATCGTTCCGCAGGGTGTTTACAAGGGACTTAGCCCTTCCTCCCGAAAAAATAACGGACTATTGTTAAGATGGACTATAGCCTCTCAGGAACTCATCAATCGCCATTTTCTTTTTGCCTTCCAACTGAACTTCTTTTGGGATAATGTAGCCGTCTTGCGCAGTAATCCGAAGGTCTCTTTCTGAAAAAATGAATGAACCTGCCGGCTTATCGGGAGCCTTGAAAAATTTTCCCGCCCGGTAGATCTTAAACACCTTGCCATCGAGCAGCGTCCATGCGGCAGGGTAGGGTGATAATCCCCTGATGAGGTTGAAGACATTGATAGCAGGTTGATCCCAGTTTATTTTGCATCCTTCGCGGGTCAACTTGGGCGCGGGTTTGGATGAAGGAGACGGAACTTGCCTGATTGCAGGCGCTTTGCCCTTTTCAATTGCCTGAACTGTTTTTAAAATCAATTCCGCTCCTGCAGCCATCATCCGGTCGTGCAATTCACCCGCTGTTTCTTCAAACCCGATTTCCATTTTTTCCTGGAAAATAATTTTACCTGTATCAATATCTTTTTCTATGTAAAAAGTGGTGAGTCCCGTTTCCGTTTCTCCATTGATAATCGCCCGGTTGATTGGCGCTGCCCCGCGGTAGTCGGGCAGGAGGGATGCATGAAGGTTGATGGTTCCCTTTGGAGGCAGGCTCCAGACTTCTTCAGGCAACATCCTGAAAGCAACCACCACCTGCAATTCCGCTTGCAGTGATTTCAATTCATCGAGGAAATGCGTGTCTTTCAGCTTATGCGGCTGCAATATTTTCAATGAATGTTCAAGAGCAAATTTTTTAACGGCAGATTCCGAAACCTGCAGTCCTCGTCCTGCAGGTTTATCCGGAGCGGTAACCACCGCAGCTATGCCGAAACCGTTTTTCACCAAAATTTCCAGCGAAGGAACGGCAAATTCAGGGGTGCCCATGAACACTATCCGCATGAAGGTTTTTCGTTTTCGTTTTGTGGTTTGCCGTTCGGTTGCGGTTCAATTATACCATCAGTAAACAGGTTTTCAAACTTGTGCTGCTCAGTACCTGATGGTATATCCTCCGAAAGAGTCCCGAGTCCTTCGGACGGATCACAATTTGTTTATTACACTTGTTTTGCGATAACATCAATCCGCCAACGATAGGAAACAACGTTTATTCAAAATCCTTATATAGCAAATATTTCTTCCGAACCTTCATAAACTTCTCCAGTTCCTGTTGCCATGTTGAGCGTATTTCTTCCTCTGATTTTCCGGTTTCTATTTGTTTTCGCAATTCACTGTTCCCGGCAAGTTTTTCAAAAAAGCTGTTGAAGTATTTATCACGGTAAGGATACTTCTGATAAAGATCAATCAGGTAGGTAAGATCAATGGCCCTTTTTTGCTGGAAATATTTTGCCGGCAAGCCTGAAAGGTCAATTCCATAGCAAATCTTTCCCTCATAGAGCGGCTCCTTTGCGCCTTCCTGGCTGCGGGGTTGAAATCCGAATCCGCCACTTGGAAATTCCGGATAGCCGAGAGCCATGAACGGCTTATCTGTTCCGCGCCCCACGCTGATGGCGGTTCCTTCAAACAGGCACAATGACGGATAGTTGTAGATCGCGGTCATTGTCGGCAGGTTTGGTGAAGGTCTTACAGGGAGGTTATACATCGTGCCATGATCATAATTCATGCATGGAATCACCGTCAGTTCGCATTGCTTCTTTCCTTTCAGCCACTTTTCCCCATTGATCATCTTCGCATATTCTCCTATGGTCATTCCATATACAATCGGCACTGGATGCATGCCGACAAAAGAACGGAAAGCCGTGTCGAGTACAGGTCCGTCAACATAAAATCCATTCGGATTCGGTCTGTCCAGAACGAGAAATGGCTTTTTGTTTTCCGCGCAGGCTTCCATCACATAGTGCATTGTTGAAATGTAGGTATAGAACCGCGCGCCCACGTCCTGTATGTCGAAGACAATCACATCAAGGTCTGCAAGATCTTCCGGGACAGGTTTCTTCTTATTGCCATACAGGGAAACTACCGGCAGTCCTGTTTTTTCATCAATGCCGCCTTTCACTTTTTCGCCCGCGTCCGCAACACCGCGGAGACCATGTTCCGGGGTAAATATTTTTTTGACAGCGATGCCCTGGCGCAAAAGCGTATCTAATAAATGCGTCATGCTTTTTGGAAAGCCGACAATCGAAGAGTGGTTAACGACCAACCCGACATTTTTTTGGTTCAGCCGGGTGATATACTGGTTGAATCGTTCAGCGCCAACAATAACGCTTGCCTGGTTTTCTGTTTTTACCTCGTGAGTTGAAACCGAGTTTGCTTTGCAGGATAAATTCAGCAAAAACAAAAACTGCAGGATGATTTTAGCCCCGTTCATTCTTGTTAAATTGCGAACGAAATTAGGATATGATTGATTATTTACGTTATCATGTTCTGCAATAAGCTTTCATCAATTTTCGGTTGTCAATCGCCATTCAATAGTTGAGTATAGAACGCTTCATCGCCCGCAAAATTCTCTTCAACGCGCCCAGGTCGTTTTCGCGCTACATTGTTTCCATTGCCATTGTTGCAGTGGCTCTTAGCTTGTCGGTGATGATAGTTGCGACCGCCATGGTGAGCGGTTTTCAAAAGGAAATCAGCTCGAAGGTTTTCGGTTTCTGGGGGCACATTCATATCACCAAATTCGGTTTCGGAAAATCATTCGAAGACAATCCTGTTTCAATTGACGAGCCTTTTTATCCCTCCCTCGATACTTTTGATAATGTTCGCCATATCCAGGTTTTCGCGAATAAAGCCGGTATTATTAAAACTTCCGACCAGATTGAGGGAATTATCCTCAAAGGAGTGGGCAAGGATTTCGACTGGAATTTTTTCAGGAACTATCTGGTAAGAGGAGAAGTGTTCAGCACGACTGATTCCGCTGAGTCAAGGAACGTTCTGATTTCCTCGCAAACAGCAGGCCGACTCTCGCTGGATACGGGTGATGTCATCAGCATTTACTTCATTCAAAATCCTCCGCGAATGCGCAGGCTGGAGATTGCGGGCATCTATAATTCAGGATTGGAGGAGTATGATAAATATTATGCATTGGTGGACATCCGGCAGGTGCAGAGGCTCAATGACTGGAGCGACAGCCTTGTCAGCGGGTTTGAAGTTTACCTCGATGACGTGGGCGGCTTGGAAAAATCCGCTGACGACATTTATTATGGCGTTTTAGGCCCGGATCTCATTTCTCAGACCATCAAAGAAATTTATCCCAACATTTTCGACTGGCTGAAGCTTCAAAATATGAATGAAATCATCATTTTGTTTCTGATGACGCTGGTTGCAGCCATCAACATGATTACCTGTTTGCTGATTTTGATGCTGGAACGCACCAACATGGTCGGCATTCTGAAAGCGCTGGGCGCTGAAAATGGATCCATCAGGAAAATATTTCTTTACAAAGCGGCTTACATCCTGGCGCTTGGCTTGCTGGCGGGCAATGCGATCGGGATTTCAATCTGCTTGCTGCAAAAGCACTTTGGAATTATCCGGCTGCCGGAAGAGTCGTATTATGTTTCAGTTGCGCCTGTGGAAATAAATCTGTTAAATGTTGCTTTGGTGAATGCGGGAACATTCATTGTGTGCATGGCAACTTTATTGCTGCCTGCCCTGATTGCCGGAAGAATCACCCCGGTGAAGGCTATCAGGTTTCAATAACGAAAAGGATTTATCCCGAAACAAGTGTAAGACGAACTATGATGTGTGCGAAGGACTCCGGACTCCTTCGGAGGATATGTCATCGGGTACTATTCGTGATCCCGAGTACTTGGGACGAAAATCCGCCAAAGGACGGATCAGTCCTCTGGCTGACCTGTTTGCCGATGGTATAGAATCTGTGCGCGATGAAATTTAGTAACTTTATGCCCCTTAAAAAATTTTCATGCAAATTAGAAATGATTGGTCACGCGAGGAAGTCAGGAAGATATACAATCTTCCTTTATTGGAGCTGATTTTTAAAGCTGCGGCCGTTCATCGCCAGCATCACGCTGCGGGCGAGGTGCAGGTGTGCACCCTGCTGTCCGTGAAGACCGGAGGCTGCACTGAAGATTGTGCCTATTGCTCGCAGGCTGCGCGCTATCATACTGATGTCGAAACGCACAAATTGCTCGATAAAGAAACGGTAGCTGCCGCAGCAAGGAAGGCAAAAGATGCCGGCTCCACCCGCTTCTGCATGGGAGCGGCATGGCGCGAGGTGCGTGACAACCGCGATTTTGACAATGTTCTCGAAATGGTGAAAGAAGTCAACGGACTGGGATTGGAAGTGTGCTGCACAATGGGGATGCTATCGGAAAGCCAGGCGCAGCGGCTGAAGGATGCCGGGCTTTACGCCTACAACCATAATCTTGACACCTCCGAAGATTATTACGGAGAAATCATCACCACCCGCAGTTATGATGACCGTTTAAAAACCATCTCGCATGTGCAGAAAGCCGGCATCAGCGTTTGCTGCGGAGGGATCATCGGACTGGGCGAAACGGATGATCACCGGATGACTATGCTACACACGCTCGCCACGCTTCCTGAACATCCTGAAAGCGTACCGGTGAATGCTTTGGTGGCGGTGGAAGGCACGCCATTGGAAGACCGCCCGCGTGTTCCCGTTTGGGACATGGTGCGCATGATCGGCACCGCCCGCATTTTGATGCCCAAAGCGATAGTGCGGCTTTCTGCCGGAAGAAATGAGATGAGCGTGGAAGAACAGGCTTTGTGTTTTTTAGCCGGAGCGAATTCGATTTTCTCCGGTGAGAAATTGCTTACCACTCCCAATCCTGATTTTGATGCAGACAGAGAGATGTTTGAGTTGCTGGGGTTAACTCCCCGGGAGTCCTTTAAAGCCTCACCTCCTGATCCCTCTCCGAAGGAGTGGGGAAATGGGGTTCATCAAAAATCCGCAGCATCTATTTCCAAAATTTGAATGATTAATTCAAAAATATTACGCCCGGACAACCTCTTCTTCGGAGAGGGGCGGGGTGAGGCGGACGCAGAGAAATCTTTGCAAGACTTTTTAAACAAGAGAACATCCGACCTCTCCCTTCGTTCACTTCCCGGCAAACCCCACCTCATTGATTTCTGCTCGAACGACTACCTCGGCTTTTCCCATTCTGCTTTATTAAGAGAAAAGATAAAAAAGGAGTTGGAGCAACTTGGAAATCACCCCATCGGCTCCACCGGCTCGCGGCTCATCACCGGCAATCATCCATTGTTTGAAGAACTCGAATCATTCATTGCAGGATATCATCATGCAGAAGCGGGCTTGATTTTCAATTCGGGTTATGACGCCAATCTCGGTTTCTTTTCGTCAGTTCCGCAGAAAAATGATTTGGTGCTGTTTGATGAGTTGGCGCATGCTTCCATTCGTGACGGTATCAAACTCACGCGCGGCACAGCCGTTGAATTCCGCCATAACGATCTTGTTGATTTAAAGGATAAGCTTGATGGCAGTTATGAAAATATCTATGTCGCTGTCGAAAGCGTCTATTCCATGGATGGCGATTTTTCGCCATTGAAAGAGTTGGCAGAAATATGCAGGGAAACCGGAGCAAACCTTATTGTTGATGAAGCCCATGCCACCGGACTGTTCGGACCGAAAGGAGAGGGTAGGGTAGTGGAATTGGGTTTGGAAAAAAATGTTTTTGCCCGCATCCACACCTTCAGCAAAGCCCTCGGTTGCCAGGGAGCTATCATCCTCGGATCGGAGACTTTGAAACAATTTCTGCTCAATTTCGCTCGCCCTTTTGTGTTCTCCACCGCAATGCCATTTCATTCATTAATTGCGATAAAATGCGCGTATGTTATTCTGTTAAACCAGCAGCGCAGAATATTAAAAATCAGGCAATTAAGCGGTTTGCTTAAACTGAATTTAAAATCATTCTCATCATCTGCATACATCCCCAGTGAAAGCCCGATTCAAAGCCTCGTTATTCCCGGAAATGAAAACGCTTTGAACGTATCCAGCGCTTTGGAAAAATCCGGTTTTTACGCCAAGGCAATTCTTTATCCCACCGTTCCGCGGGGGAAGGAAAGAATCCGGTTTGTGACGCACAGCTTTAATACTGAGGAGGAGGTTATGAGGTTATGTTCGGCTTTGGAGATTATCATAATTTAAGGACAATTTATATACCATTGGTAAACAGGTCAGCCAGAGGACTGATCCGTCCTTTGGCGGATTTTCGTCCCAAGTACTCGGGATCACGAATAGTACCCGATGGGATATCCTCTGAAGGAGTCCGGAGTCATTCGGACCGAGCGTAGTTCGTTTTTTACACTTGTTTCGGGATTGGGATAATAATTGCTTTTTTATCGCCTCATTCCTTCCCTCTCCGGAAGGCCTGCCTATGCACACATCTTTTAAGAAATACAGAAACTGCAGAGGAACACAGAGAAATACAGCACAGAGGTAAAGGAAAATACAAAATCCTCCTCTGCTTCCTCTGTGTAAGCCTCTGCGTATCTCTGCGGTTTCTGTATTTTAAAAGAGAATAGTAATACATTTTTAGAATATCTTGACATGAAGCAAATCATTGCCTGACGCATATTTCAGAGACTTGTGTGCATAGGTAAGATCCTTTCGACAGAATCATTATTGCACAGGCTGTAACGGAAAAACTCACCATCATCAGCAAGGATAAGCAGTTCAAGTACTATCCTGTGAAGGTTATCTGATAAATGTTGCGCCCCCCATGCCCTCCGCCTTTGCCCTGCGTGGGGCGGAGATGCGAAGTTGGGGGGGGATTCAAGAGGATTTTTTTACCTTTCTAGGTCTGGCGGAAGTTTTAACTATTCAGTACCTTTGGAAAAAGTAACATCATGGCGAAACAATATCGTTTGACGGCAATAATAGAAAGGGAAGGTGACGGTTATGTTGCGCTTTGCCCGGAGTTGGATATTGCAAGTCAAGGGAAAAATATTGAACAATCAAGAGATAATTTGCGGGAGGCTGTTGAACTATTTTTGGAAACCGCTTCTAAAAACGAAATCAAGGAGAGGCTGCATGATGATGTTCTGATTACCCGCCTTGACATTGCTGTATGACCAAACTGGTGGTGCTTTCGGGTGCGAAAGTGTGCAAGATATTGGAAAAGCATGGTTTCGCTAAAGTGCGGCAGAAAGGAAGTCATATTGTGATGCAGAAAAAAATTCCAAACTCCACAATAACAGTCCCTGTTCCTAATCATAAGGAAATCAAGCGGGGAACATTGCAATCAATCATCCGGCAATCAGGAATCAGCAAAGAAGAATTTAGCAAATAAGATTTATTAACCCATGCCCTCCGCCTTTGCCCTGCGCGGGATGGGGACGCGAAGTTGGGGTGTGGAGGATTCAAGGGGATTTTTTACCTTTCGTATATTTACACAAATCAAGTTCATGACAACCACTTCTCTTAAAAAACAAATTCACGAATCGGTAGACAGCATTCATGATACCGATCTGTTGGAGGCTGTCTATACAATTCTGAATAAAGCCGGCACGAAAAAAAGCCTGAAGCCAATGTCATTGGATGAATTTTATGCCCGCAATGCTCAATCACAAAAAGAAATAAAAGAGGGTAAGCTGTTTACTCAAGAAGAAGTAAAGAAGAAGTTCCGAACCCGGAAGTAATGCCCCGCTATAAAATCAGGTGGATTCCCTTTGCATTAAAGAGCCTTCAGGAAATTCATTCTTACATTTCCTTTGAAGCGAAATCAGAAACTCCAGCTGACAAGTTTATCCTGAAGCTAATTTACCGCACGGACGCGCTGGAAATTCATCCTTATATCGGGCAGGCTGAACCCATGTTGGAAGCGATAGGTCAGGCAAGCAGGTATTTGGTTGAAAGCAATTACAAAATCATTTACCAGGTGGAAGAAAGCGAAGTGATTATCACCGATGTATTTCACACGAAGCAAAATCCAATCAAGCTTACGAAGCGAGGCAAGAAGAAGTAACACCCATTCATCCCTTCGCTTTTGCCCTGCGCGGGGCGGGGATGCGAAGTTGGGGTGTGGGGGATTCAAGTGGATTTTTTACCTTTCGGAAATGAGATGAGATTGATGTGCTGGTTATTTACTCCTATCTTTCATATCTAAAATTCACTGTCGTCATGTCATCAAATCCTCCGTTAAGCAATATGCAACAGCAATTGTTGAAACTCTATGCTGCCGGTGTTCCTGATGCTCAACTCACCGAAATCAGCGACCTGATTGCTATACTGTGCACGGGATAAATTTCCGCATCAATAAACAAAACGAAGTTGGTAAGTTTAGCATGAAAATGTAAAAGAAAAAAAGAAGCATATCAAATTAGGTTTAACGACTGCGGCCTTCCCAAGAAAACAAAAGCCATCATCGAAGACAGCGATAACAGTTGTGTAGTTAGCGTTGCCTAGCTCTGGGAAATGGGAATCAAATACTCATTGGGTCGTATTGAGTTAAAATCTGATTTGGAAAATATTTTCGGGATAATCGAGAAGTCAGGGTTCGGATTGTTGCCAATAACTCCTGAGCACATTCTGGCAAGCATCAAGTTTGATTTGCATCATAAAGATCGGGAAGGAGAGGGAGTAAGGGGACTGTTTCAAACGGTAGCTGTACCGGTCACGGGAAGATCCTAAGCGGTAAAGAATGGTACTGTAAAAGTTTCGGGGAATGAAGCGCCTCTGGATATTTCTCTTAAAATTTTGTTATAAACCAATATCAAAACAAAATGGGTTCAAATCACATCCGGATAAACTTATCTTTGCTTTGACCTTTAAGTTCCGGCTTTTTCGCTTTCATCTGCTCGTTAATCCACTGGTACGTGTTTGCCAATCCTACTTCCAGGGGCTGGCTGGGCGCCCAGCCCAGTTTCTCCTTAATCAGCCGGTTGTCGGAATTTCTGCCCCGAACACCCAATGGACCGGGAATGTGACGTAAGGTGACTTTTTTTCCGGCAATTTTCATTGCCATCTCAGCAAGCTGGTTGATAGTGACCATCTCATCCGACCCGATGTTCACCGGACCTAAAAAATTTGAACTCATCATCTTGCGCACACCCTCAAGGCATTCATCAATATAAAGAAACGACCGCGTCTGTTTCCCATCACCCCAGATTTCAATGTCTCCTCCATCCTTTGCCTCCGCAACCTTGCGGCAGATCGCTGCCGGAGCCTTCTCGCGCCCGCCTGTCCACGTGCCTTCCGGTCCGAAGATGTTGTGAAAGCGCGCTACGCGCACATCAACTTTATGGTTCCTGTTGTACGCAAAATACAACCGCTCGCTGAACAGTTTCTCCCATCCGTATTCGCTGTCGGGCTGGGCTGGGTATGCGGAAGCCTCATCGCATTTTGGATTGTCAGGATCGAGCTGGTTGAATTCCGGATAAATGCAGGCGGATGATGAATAAAATATCTTTTTAATGCCCGCTATCTTTCCGTAATGCAGCATGTTGAGGTTGATGGTTGCGGAGTTATGCATGATGTCGGCATCGTTCTCACCCGTGAAGATGAACCCGGCCCCGCCCATGTCGGCAGCAAGCTGATAAACCTCGTCAAAGGGACGGTCCAAAATGTCTTCGCACAGCTTCTGTTGGCGCAGGTCTCCGATCACAAAATCATCAGCCGCAGTCGGACTGAACTCGGTATTTTTGAGGTCAACACCGCGCACCCAAAATCCTTCCTTCTTCAGCTTCCTGACTAGATGGCTCCCGATAAACCCACCGGCACCATTTACGAGCGCTGTTTTCTGCTTTGCCATTAATATTTTTTGATAAAATTACTCCGCGAATTTTAATTGGCGAAATTGCCGTTCGTTGAAGAATTGGCATGGAAGAAACTGCTCCCGAACGGCAATAACTTTGTACTTTTACCAACATGAAAAAAGCCCTCATTACAGGCATCACAGGACAGGATGGAGCCTACCTTGCCGAGTTTTTGCTGAGCAAACGCTACGAAGTGCATGGCATCAAACGCAGAAGCTCCCTGTTCAATACGGACCGCATTGACCATCTCTACCAGGATCCGCACGAAGCCAATATTCACTTTCGCCTGCATTATGGCGATATGACTGATTCCACCAACCTTATCCGCATCGTGCAGGAAGCACAGCCGGATGAAATTTATAACCTTGCCGCCCAGTCGCACGTGAAGGTGTCATTCGAAACTCCTGAATATACGGCCAATGCTGACGCAACCGGTGCGCTGCGCCTGCTGGAGGCGATCAGAGTTCTGGGCATGGAGAAGAAAACAAAATATTATCAGGCTTCTACATCCGAGCTTTACGGAAAAGTGCGGGAAATTCCGCAGACGGAAAACACGCCCTTCTATCCGCGCAGCCCGTATGCGGTTGCCAAGCTTTATGCCTACTGGATTACGGTGAACTACCGCGAGGCTTACGGAATTTTTGCCTGCAACGGAATTTTATTCAATCATGAAAGCCCCATCCGCGGTGAAACTTTCGTCACGCGGAAGATTACGCGCGCCATCGCCCGCATCAAACTTGGTTTGCAGAAAAAGATATTCATCGGCAACCTTGACGCGAAACGCGATTGGGGGCACGCCAAAGATTACGCGCAAGGCATGTGGATGATGCTGCAGCAGTCCGAACCGGAAGACTTCGTACTCGCCACGGGGCGAAGCGTATCGGTGAGGGACTTCACCACCATGGCGTTCCGCGAAGCGGGAATGGATATTGAATGGAAAGGTAAAGGGCTGCAGGAAAAGGGAATCAACAAGCAAACCGGGGAGCCTGTTGTGGAGGTGGATGCGAAATATTTCCGCCCCACGGAGGTGGATTACCTGATAGGAGATTACTCAAAGGCAAAAAAGAAACTCGGCTGGGAGCCAACGCATACATTGGAAGATCTGGTCAAGGACATGGTGGCCTCCGACATCGCCCTGTTCACAAGAGATAAATATTTAATTGAAGGAGGGCACAAGGTTCTTAATCACAACGAGTGAGAGCGGGGGTTTAGAATTTTCAAACCGTTAACGATTAACAATCGCCACACGTTATTCGCTACGAAATACTTCCTCGCTTCACCGCCTGAAAACCGAATTTCAGATGCGCCAGCAATGTTGGAACAAGCCCGTAATATTTATTTAATACGTCAAACCTTTCTTTCAGAGCTTTCTTTCTTCTTGCCGATGAAATGCCGCCATCGAGAAAGCGGCAGAAAACGGTGTTGATGTATTTTTTGGATTTCACCTGCATCATGATCCTGATCGCCCAGTCAATGTCGCCAACGATCATCCATGAAAGGCTGTATTCCGGTGCTACCAACCTCTTCACGATCATGCTTTGATGGCAAAGCACCATGCCGTTCAAAAAGCTTTTCACGGAAAGCTCATTGGCCGCAGGTGTTTTTTTATGCCAGCCGCGGCTGTTGCCGGCTTCGTCAACCCGTTCAGCATCTCCATAAATCAGGTCTTCGTTGTTTGCCTGCCGCATGATGTCTTCCACTGTTCGCTCGCTGTAAATGCGGTCGCCAGCGTTGAGAAACCAGACGTATTCACCGGTGGCTGCGCGCATCCCTTTGTTCATGGCGTCATAAATGCCGCGGTCAGGCTCGCTCGTCCACCGGCTGATTTTATTCTCATATTTCTTAATGACTTCAACCGTTGCGTCTTTCGATTTCCCGTCAATGATAATGTATTCAATATTCGGATACGTCTGGCTGATGACACTCTTTATCGTTCTCTCGATAAACTTTTCGGCATTGAAGCAAACGGTGATGATTGAAATCTTGGGCGAGAAACTTTGCACGGACGCAAAGTTATGCCATCGGAAATCAGGTTTCCGAACTTGTGCCTGATGGTATTTGATTGCGCCTTCCCAAAGGGCAGACGGGCATCCCGATTATGGCTTGTTTTTTATAGTAGTTATACATGATATACAGGTATAAGGGCAGTTCTAAAAATTCTACCACTTACACCCTCTCCTTCAGGAAACCTTCTGGAGAGGGAAGGAGTGAGGTGATAAAAAGAACAATTTTTAGAACTGCCCATAATTAACACTTGCCAAAAGGATGACTTTGGCGTATGGGCTATTTGCCAATCGTTTCATCACCGCACAAACAGCAACTCCCTGTATTTGGGCAGGGGCCACAAGCCGTCTTCCACGATCTGTTCCAGACTGTCAACCTCAGCGCGTATTTTTTCGAAGCGCGGCTTGATGTTGTTGCAATAAGCTGACGCGCGCTCGCGGGGTGAGGCTTTCGTGCTTTTTTCCATTTCGCCCGCCAGCTTTTCCGCTTCCCCTTTTATAGCGTGGATATGTCCGGAAATTTTAATAACTAACTCCTTGTGGTAGGCCGCTTCCTTTTCAAGCCCCAGGTCTTTCAGATGTTTCATATTGGCAGCGAGCTTTGCCTGGTAGCCTGCCGCTGCGGGGATGATTTGGTTCAGCGCCACATCCTGCAGGGTGTGCGCCTCGATCTGAATGTGCTGGTTATAGTTTTCCAGCAGTATCTCATAGCGCGCATCCAGCTCCTTGACTGAAAAAACATTGTTTGATGTGAACACAGGTCGGTATTCTTTTGACACCAGCATGTCGAGCGCTTCGGGTGTCGTTTTGATATTTTTCAGCCCGCGCTTTGCGGCTTCCTTCTCCCACTCCTTGCTGTAGTTGTCGCCCTCGAACAGAATTTTTTTTGATTCGTCAATGTAGCGCTTCAGCACTTTCAGCACGGCAGCATCTTTCTTCTCTTCCGTTCCCCCGCGCGCCTGGTCCACCTCTTCCTTGAACAGCTTCAACTGGTTGCCGA
>CAZCXH010000150.1:0-13024 GCA_964502525.1 uncultured Chitinophagaceae bacterium | reverse complement strand
GCAAAGATGTAAATTAATCTTTCATTCAGATCTGAAGGTTTACTTGGGTGAACGATATTTTTTCGTTTCGCTTTTAGAAGCGCGCCCACCCCTCACTCCCCTCCGGGAGAGGAGAGTTCCTGCGCGCAAAGCGGCTTTATCAAATCAACATGTGCCATTTCCCTTCAGGAATTTGTATTGCACCCTATTATTCCCCTCCTTGGAAGGGCTGGGGTGGGTGCATTTTAGCAGGATAACGCTGCAAAAAAATGTCGCACACCCTTCTTGCTTCGGCTTACCTTGTCAAAACCACTTTTTTGCTAAAGTGTTGATTACCCGCGGTCATTGTCACATGGTAAATGCCATTCTCTACGCCCACTCCGTTGTCATCATCTCCATCCCAGGCGATGCGATGGCTGCCGGCATTGTAAAAATCATTGAGGCGTTTAATCACCCTGCCGAACTGGTCATAAACCGTTACGCTCACTTCGCTGTCTGCCGGAATCATCCACCCGATGCTGGTACTGTGGCTGAAGGGGTTCGGATGAACCTGCAGATTGCCGGTTGCAACCGGAAGGTCGGTGGAGGTGGAAACGCCCACCTTCACCATGCCGTTTGATGCAGAAAGGGAAAGTTCCTGAAGGTCCGCATCGTATGCTTCACCCGATACTAATTCGGAGCCGATCTTTATATCGGAATAGCTTCCTGATTTTCCCGTTACCCTGAACTTCAATTCGAATATCACAGACTCATCATCGAGCGTAACAGATTTCGCTGCTTCATCAATCCACGAGACAGTGAGTTGTCCCGCGTCAATATGGCTTTTGCCATAGTAGCCGCTGACTGACTTGTTATTCACTTCCATCAGCGATAACACCTCTGCATCCCATGACACCGTGAACTGGTAGCCTGCAATATTTTTAAAATCTTTCACCTTCACGGGAACAGTGATTTCGTCACCGGAAGTGGCATGATGTTCACCGGCTGAAAATTTCACTTCACGCGTTGCATTCATTTTAAGCGAAGCATCGCAACTGCCATTGACATCGCCCAGCCTGACGCCTATGAAATCCTGACCGGTGTATGACGAGGTGATGTTGTCGTAGGTCCTTGAACTTTCAAAGGGAAACGGGTTGAGGGGATCGGTGAACACGAAGTCGCTGCTGACAAATTCCCATGCTTTACCGCTGGGGAATGTGGAAGCAGTTCCGAGGACGATGGCTCTGGCGTGAATGATGTCCATTGTTGTAACCGACCCGGAACCATTGACATCCGCAGCGATGATCTTGTAAGGTGAATTCAGCGGATGTAGTGCAAGAATATGGCTTTGCATGAGCAACAGGTCAAGCGTGGAGATGCAGCCGGAAGCCGGAGAATCATCCTTTGAGGGCGTAACGGCATAGCTGTCGCCCTTGATCGCATCAAAGTTGTACGCGCCATCATTTCCGGTGATTTTGCTGTCATTGCTTGCGCCTGTCAGATGAACGGTAGCATCAGGGATGGCGGCACCGGTTTCAGATACTACCATGCCGGCAACGTTCACTGAATCTGCGCAGTTTCCATTGGGCGTGTGGAGGCAGCCATTCATGACATCGCAGAGGTCATCGGTGCAAACATCCTGGTCATCACATGAAACAAGGGTGGATATACACTCTCCATTCACACACGTATCATCCACGCAGATACTCCCGTCACTGCATGAAATAGCGGTGAATACGCACTGTCCGTTTGCACAATCATCATACGTGCATGCATTGGAATCATCACATACAACCGGAGTAAACGCGCACACTCCGTTAACACAGGCGTTATCAGTGCACACATCCGAATCGTTACACTGATTATTTCCGGTGCAGGCAATACTGAAACTAACGTTATCTGTGACACCCATCCCGGTTTGCTCCATGATGCTCACGATATTGACTCCGGAACTATTTCCATTATAATTTTTTGAATCGGGACTGGATGTATTGGTGAAGTCCCGGTTGTTCGATGTTCCGGGATAGAGGTCTCCGTTATCACCCCTTCCCATTTGATTATCCAGATCATTAAACCCATCGGCTTCTTCGAGGTCCACAAGCTTCATGTTCTCATTGGCATTGGAATAAACAGCTTTATTGATATGCCAGATGGCAAGCCCTTCACCGGGAAGGAATGCGTCAAATCCTGTTTTTTGTCTGTTTTCAATTAAAAAATATTCATTTGCAACAGGGGTATTTATCCTGTAGGCGCTGCTGTTGTTGGCAGCCCATGCAAGCATGTAAGTGCCGGAGTTGCTGATAACAGCCGGTGATACCCATCCTAAGTGCTCTTTACACCCGGCAGACATCATGGCAGGCGTCTTCTCGTCATTCAGCCAGCTTCCGCCACCCATCAGGCACCAATTACCCACACCTTCCGAGTCGCCATTGCTGTCATCAATATCATAAAGGTCGGGCAAGCCCAAGCCGTGACCAAATTCATGGCAAAATATACCTATACCAACCATGCTATTGGTATAAGTCCGTCTTTCAGGATTGATCATATAGTCATCAATCCATACTCCGTCATATTGCACAGCGCTTGTATAAAGCGACCAGCGATGCGACCATATATATTGAGTTTGAGAGCCTTCCTCCGCTCCCGGACCGGCATGAACCGCAATGATGCCATCCACATAGCCGTTACCGTCATTATCATACTGAGAAAAATCAACTCCGGCATTCTGCGCTGCATCCACCGCTTCTCTCACTAATTCGCGCGCACGGGTATCTCCATTTTCATCGCCATAATAGGAATAGTTGTGCGTAGCGGTGTACCATCCGTAAACATCCGTTGACAGGTTCAGCGCCCCAAACGATGCAGCCATGTAATAATCTTTGAAGCTGCCTGTGCCATTATAGTTCGATTTGTTCATCAAATCGTGGAAATTTCCGGGCGTGTAAGTATCCGCCATGTCAGGATATTTAATGAGCAGCATCAACACCTTACGGGCGCCCGCTGCGGGAAATGCGGCCTGCGGAGCCTGTGAGGGACTGCCGGAGGGCGAACTGCCCTGAACGTTCATTATCTGTTGCGCTTTGGCAGGGCTTAGCCTAACATGCTTAGACCGGCTTCCGAGAAACTGCGCCTCGGCAATAGTCCTGTTCTGAATATCTTTCGCTTTGACACCCGATACTTTCAAGCTTCCATCTGCCGCCTGATCCGCGTATTCGTATATGCCTTGCTGATTTTTTGTGATGGTAAAACCATCAACGGTTTCAGTGTAACTGAGTTGCTTGTTCCCTTTACCCAACACGGTAATCGTTGAGCCATCCGGCTGCGTCACCTTCAAAGGATACGGAGAGGGGGAAACTCCCGCAACCGCTTCATCACCCGTTGATGTGCAAGCATAGCTGCTAAAGCCCGACATGAATAAATAGAAAAGCAAAATCGTCAACGTTGAGAGATAAAGATTGCTTCTCAATGACAGGATTGATGACGGGTTGAAATGGTTTTTCATGGTTTTAAGGTTTGAGATTATGATGCTAATCACAAAGGGATTTTTTGTGCCCTTTGTTTGATTGTATATACCGCTTTAAAAAAAGGTTACCGGTATCGGGTTATAAAAGGATTCATCCGGGAACAGGATTGCGATATGAAATGAAACATTCAGGTCATCTCGAAAAAACCTGCTTTTTTTATCGCCTCACCCTTGCCCTATCCAATGGGTGAGGGTTTTGCGGTAAGGTTTTTAGAGATGCCCTTCATTTTAAAAGGTTTCAAAAACCCGGTAACAAAAAACCCTGTTCGGTATAAATCCGATGTAACAGCAATACTTGAAATATGAAACCAACAACGCAGAATCGTTTCTCCCTGAGGAGCATGCTGATGGCGCTTTTCCGGTTGCCCGATGTCCTGGTTATTTTGTCAGGCGACAATCCTTACGATGGTCGTTCAACGGAGAGTCCCATAAACTATACTAATAATCTCTGGCGGTTCCAGCGGCAGTGGCTTCCCAGGAAGTAACAAATCAGTAATGGTCGGTAAGGTTTACACCTGCGACAATAAAAACTTTCCCCTGTTCCCCCCGCAAGATCAATGTCGTTAAGTTAAGAGAAGGGTTCTTTGAAACTAACAAAAGCAATAAGAAAATCCTAAATCCTAAAAATTCCAAATCCTAAACCAATTTGAAATTCGAATGTTGCAAATCGCAAAACCTTGAAAATGAACTGCTTTCTTTATTTGGAATTTTGAGATTAGAATTTGTTTAGGATTTCGATATTCGGATTTAGAATTTTAAATCGGTTTTTTAAACGACTCGGGAAATTAATGGGTTTTTGTTTAAATCCTATATTGCTTTTTAATGGCTTCAAGGCTTCAATTAAGCCACCGCTATATCCTCCATCAGCAAATATCCTGATAATCTTATTCCATTTTTCGACCATGCATTCAATGACCTTGGCAGCCCCATTTCTATCCTGCACCGATGCTTTTTGAATAGCCACTCCCAGCACCAGTCCTAATGTGTTCGCTGAAATGTGTCGTTTGATGCCTTTTACTCTTTTTATTCTCTCGTTAAAGTTGCATTTGGAATTTGAATTTTAGCACTGCCTGCAGGCAGGCGATGGGCAAGATGATAAAGAAATCTTGCAGCAAAAATTGGGCTATCTTCACAACAATCCGGCAGAAACGGGATGTATGTTCCGAACCGTGGGAATATTGATACAACAGCGCCAGATTGCGGCATGACGGCACCCATCCGGTTATTTTAAATTTTGATTGCAATATATTATGAGATACTCCATCATTTTAATACTCCTGTTTGCTTGCCGCTTCAGTAAAGCACAGGCTGATTTATTAAATGAAAACTTTGATGCCGGCCTGCCTTCGGGTTGGAGTCATTGCTCCGGTAATTGGGGAGCCACCCCTCAATGGGCAATTGATTCTGGCGCTTTGCGAGAATCCAGCGGCCCTTATTTCGGAGGTGTTTTAAACGGCATACAACTGCCGCCTGTTGATCTCACTTCAATTACTGATCCTTATCTCGGTTTTGACCTCGCGATGGCGGTCATTGATACCCATGTGCAGCTTTCAGTATGGTTTACCACAGACAGCGTTTGCAATCCGGTGTGGGATACCACCAATAACCGTTATATTCTGGATGGCTGGCAACTGCTGTCCACACATGACACAACTGCGGCCGCTGCTAACAGCAGTTGGAGGCCGGCAGCCGCTGACTATGAAACAATTTCCATTAACCTGTCGTCTGTCAGCAATGCCGCAGCAATTCATTTTTGCCTCGTTTCTGACTATATGAATGTTTCTGCCGATGGTGTCTGGTTTGTTGATAATGTAAGAATATATAGCAATACCGGAACACGTGTTTCCGGATCAACAGAAACTTCCTCTTATCAGTTATTCCCCAACCCTGCTGACCGCATGGTTCGCTTTGTGCCGGTGAGGCCAATTAAAAATGCTACGCTGAGGATCACAGATATTACGGGCAGAAAAGTTTTTCAGAAATCACCGGTTTCATCCATTGTGGATATAGATGTTTCTGAATATAATTCAGGCATTTATTTATTTCATTGCATCTCCAACGAAAGCGCTGATGTGGAGCGATTCCTCGTTACACTTCACGGGAGATAAATTGCCGGGTCTTTTACTGTACGCGAGATCAATATGCTATGATGAGCAGTTTACCGATAACGGTTTGGGCAGAATGGTAAACCGTAAACTTGAGCCCGCTCTGAAAAGTCATCGGATGAATGCTCTATAAAAATCATGCGATGTGTAATTCTTTCTATCGTCCTATTGGCAGTTCATCCGATGAGTGATACCGGTTATCGGAGGGAACTCAAACTTGCAAACCGCTAACCGGTTGCACGAATACGGTAATTTGTCCCGTTTTCTGCATATTTCATGCTTCAACAGTTCGCTACTTTTTTCACAGGTCAGGGCTAAAGCCCTTATAAAGGCTCTGCTCTGCTCTAATCCCGCTTTTAAAGGCGGGGTTAATGGATAGCCCGTCACTAAAGGGCTTTAGCCCTGATATAAAAAAACTACCTAACTATTGTTGCTTCATTAAGCGCAGTTCTAAAAATTGCACTTTTCATGCCTCACCCTAACACTCTCCTGATGGAGAGGGAGTAAGTAGTAGAATTTTTAGAACTGCCCTTAATAAATTGGATTGTTCATTATGCGGCAATTAACTTGCCTCTTTGTAACGCAAAGTATGCCGATCAACAATTTTTTCAAAGCGCCCCGCTGGGTTGATGACATTGAACGAAACTTTCATTCCGTTGACCGGATGGATCCATCAATCCTCGCGGAAATTAAAAGGGGTCTTGAAAAATTTGCTTCTCCTGATGCGGAAGTTTCCATCGTGATGCCCGTTTATAATGAGGAAAAAACATTGCTGAAGACGCTCGCCTCTTTCTCCCGGATGAAAACCAAATACAGCGCTGAGCTGATTGTAGTAAACAACAACTCGCAGGACAGTACCAGGGAGATAGCCGAAACGCTCGGAGTATCCGTTGTTGATGAACCCAGGCAGGGAATCAGCTTTGCACGGCAGGCGGGATTGAGCAGGGCAAATGGAAAATATTTTCTGAATGCCGATGGTGATTCAATATACCCGCCCGGTTGGATTGACGCTTATGCGGAAGCGCTGAAAGACCCTGCGGTAACATGCGCTTACGGCACCTATTCCTTTTTTCCAAGCGAAGGCTTGCCGCGGATGGCGCTATCGGCTTACGAGGGCGCCACGAGGTTTTTCTTCAACGTGAGGCGGAAGAAGATGGACTTCTTCAATGTGCTTGGTTTCAATTTCGCCTTCCGTACGGAGGATGGAAGAAAAGTGGGTGGATTCAATACTACGCGAAAGCGCTGGTCGGATGCGTGGATGGCAATGATGCTGCAGCAATACGGCCAAATAAAGCGCATCACTTCACCGGACGCCAGGGTATGGACCAGCGACCGCAGGCTGATGATTGACGGGGGCATTTTGAAATCCGTTAAGAAAAGGTTCAATAAAGAAGTGAAGTATCACCTCGAAACGCCTGACTTCAAGACTGAAATAAAAGAATACCAGGAGATCATAAAAAGCAATGCTTAACTGGGGCGTAATCGGCACGGGCAGGATTGCATACGATGTCGCCTATGCAATCAATTTTATTGCAGGAAATAAAATTGCCGCTGTCGCTTCCCGGAAAAAGGAGAACGCTGCCTCATTTGCAAAAACATTTGGCGCCAGAGCCTGCGCTGACTATCATGATCTTGTCAAAGACAAGGATATTGACATCATTTACATCGCTGCTCCCAATTCGCTGCATTATGAAATCATGAAGCTGTGCATTGAAAACGGGAAGCATGTGCTTTGCGAAAAGCCGTTAACCCTTAATTCCATGCAGGCGGAAGAAATCAAAAGGGCGGCTGCCGCTGCCGGCAAATTTTGCATGGAAGCCATGTGGACGCGCTTCATCCCTTCCATCGGAAAGGTCAGCGAATTGATTAAAGCCGCTGCAATCGGAGAGATAAGAATGATAAGGGGGAGCTTCGGAACCAGGCTGACCAAAGAAAGCAGATTCGATTTGAACCAGGGCGGGGGCGCGCTGCTCGACCTGGGAGTGTATCCGCTATCTTTAACATATTTGTTTCTTGGAATGCCCGATGAAATCCAGGGCGAGATGGCAGTAGGCAAAACCGGGGTTGACGAACAAACCGCCATTTCGCTGAAGTATGCCAGCGGAGCCCTGGCTTCGCTCTCTTGCAGCTTCCGCGCTGAACTGGATAATGAATTCATCATTTTTGGCGAGAAAGGCTCCATCAAGATTGGTCCGCCATTTTACCGGACATCAAAAATTTATCTGTCGGAATCATCCGGTGAGGCGCGCCCCCAAAGCGCTGCATCCGTAAATAGAAATTTATACAAATATCCTTTTTTTCTGCGTTTTGCGTCATTTTATAAAGAAAACCTTATTAGCTTGCCGGGAAAGCAACCGAGGAGGCTGGTCATCCCGTTTGAAGGCACCGGCTATCATTATCAGATCATGGAAGTGAACAATTGCCTCCGTGAAAACAGGACCGAGAGCCAACAGATGCCCTTGAGTCATTCGGTTGCCGTTTTGCAAATCATGGATGAAGTGAGAAAGCAATGCGGATTGCGATATCCGCTTGAATAACAGAAAATGTCCAAACCAAAAATCAAGGTCGCCATTGCAGGCACAGGCTTCGTAGCGGATTATTACATGCGCACAATCCGCAACTATCCTCATCTCGAGCTGGCGGGAGTCACCGAGAAAATCCGGGAGCGGGGAGAAAAATTTGCGCAACACTACAATACCGCCTTTTACGCCACTCTTGACGAACTGCTTGCAGAGTCGGGAGCAGAAATCATCATCAACCTCACGGATCCGCACAGCCATTATGAAATTTCAAAAACATGCCTGCTGAATGGCAGGCACGTTTACAGTGAAAAGCCCACCTGCCCTGATTTCAAGCAATCGCAGGAGTTGACGGCACTTGCCGATAAAAATAATTTGCATCTGATCACCGCCCCGTGCAGCCTGCTGAGCGCAACCGCCCAAACACTCTGGAAAACCGTTCGCGACAATAAAATAGGAAAGGTGAGGCTGGCGTATGCGGAGATGGATGATGGTCCCGTGCATTTCATGGGACCGGACAAATGGAGATCAAAACTCGGAGTACCCTGGCCTTATGAGAATGAATTTTCTGTGGGCTGCGCTCTCGAGCATCTTGGCTATGCGCTCACGTGGCTAACGGCTTTTTTCGGTCCTGTCAGGCATGTTACCGCCTTCTCCAACTGCCTCACCCCTCAAAAACTGCCGTTTGTCGAGCCTAATCAGACGCCTGATTTTTCGGTGGCTTGCCTTGAGCATGAATCCGGAGTGGTCACGCGGCTGACGGGGGGCATCATGGCGCCCATGGACCGGAGTGTCAGGATCATTGGCGACAGGGGCGTATTGACTGCCGGAGACTTCTGGGATAATTATTCTCCCGTGAATGTTAACTATTACACCGGTTTAAAGCTCAAAGCCGAACGGAAAGAATTTATCAAAGACAACTGGCTGCTGCGGAAAGTGTTTGGGCTTGATGCCTCGGCAATTCCTTTCGTGAACGGAGCACGGAGAAAATTCAGCCTGTTTCCGGAAAAGATAAAAATGGACTATTGCCTTGGCATCAGCGATTTGGCCAATGCGATTACCCATGATGAAGAGCCCTTGCTCAACAAATCATTCTGCCTTCATATCAACGAGCTTACGCTCAAGATCCACCATTCGCTCAATGCAGGAAAAATAAATCTCGAAACAACTTTCGATCACGAAGAGATGCTGAGGCGCAATTTCAGGGATGAGCCTTTCCTTTCCACCACTTATGTTCCTGAGGTTTTACAGAAAACCGAGGCAAGCATCTTGTCATAAAATAGCCTGCAGCATATGAGCCAAGACGTAAACGATAAACTGCTCATAGCAGGCCTATAATTGATCTCGCGTACAGGCACCGCGGCACACTAATCCACATCACAAATTGTTTGCAAATATTTAATGCGAATTCTTTAAGTATTCACCGCAGTTTGCTTAATTTGTATCAGCGTTCTCCATTCAACCAACCCAAAACCTGAGTAAGATGAAACTATCAGTTTTCTTCCTTCTCGTCACCGTCATTGCATTTCCGACACGGGCGCAGTTGTCCATTGATGCTGTTTCAACGGCCTATACTATTGACTTTGAAAGCACTTTGTCAGGAATAAACAATGGCGCGTTCACCGGTGCCGGATTCCAATCATCTCCGGCAAGCGGACAGCTTGATTCCGATGCATGGGCAGTGACAGGAATGTCAGATGGCAGTCTTGCTTTTGGAGGCACGAATACTTCCGGAGACTATGCAAGAGGCGCAAGTTCGGGAGGCGTTACGACCGGAGGCATTTACCGCTTTGACGTTGGTGCCGGCAATGATGCTTTTGGTGTTCAACCAATCGGTGCAGATTTCACGCCAGGAACATTCACCCTCAAGCTTTACAACAACACAGGCAGCACGCTGACATCCCTTGATGTTGCATATAAAATCTACATAAGGAATGATCAGGATAAAGCGAATTCATTTAATTTTTCATACGATGCAGACGATATTGGATCTTACACTTCTGTTGCCGCATTGGATTACACCTCGCCACAAGCTTTGGATGCCTTTGGTTGGCAGTCTGTGAACAGATCAACCGCCATCACAAGCCTGAATATTGCCAATGGCGGAAATTTTTACCTGAGATGGACGGGCGATGAGGTCAGCGGTTCGGGCAATATGGATGAGTTTGCCCTTGACGACATTGCCGTTACCGCTTATTCCAACATACCCACTTACACTTGGATTGCCACATCCGGATCGGCAGATTTTCAAACCGCATCCAACTGGTCGCCTTCCCGCAGCGCAATAACCACCAACGATCTGCTGCAATTCACTAATGGCGGCACCCCAACGGTCACCAATATCTCCACCCAAGATTTAAGGCAAATCACGATTTCAGGCAACACATCTGTGACGTTTGTCGCGCAAACCGGTGCCACGAGGATATTGACGCTGAAAGGAGCAGCCGGCTTGTCGGTAGCTTCGGGATCAACCTTGAAAATTGACAGCAACGATCCGCTTGAACTGAGAGTTGATGCAGGCTCTGCGGCAAGCATCAGCGGCACCATCGTTTTTGACAACACCTCGGCAGGCGGACGCGACCATCGCTTGCTTGCAGCGGATGCAAGTGCGGTGTCGTTTGAGAACGGTGCCGTTTTTCATGCAAAAAAAATGCAGGGCAATCCGTTTGGAGACGCCAGCGGCTCGACTCCTGTTGCATTTAGAACAGCTTCCAGCCACGTATTTAAGAGCGGTTCAACATTTATTTCAGAATCAGGCGCGAACCCGTTTGCACTTTCTCAGCCAAGCTCTAAAGTGGTGTTTCAATCAGGCAGCCTCTACGAGCACAAGCAAAGCACAGCTCCGTCACTGCCGGGCAGAACATACGCAAATTTTGAAATGGATTATGCTGGCACTGTTACACATTCCATTTCCAGCGCTGCAGTATGCACGATTGATAATATCACCATTGCCCAGGGAACCTTCGACCTCACTGCAACCACTGTGAACATTGACCTGAAGAATGATTTGTCGGCAGCAAACGGGGCAGCGTTCAATTTCAATCCCGGAGGTTCTTCCACCTTCACTTTCAACAGCGGCAACTCTCACGTCATCAGCGGCTCAGGCGCCATCACGTTTGGAACGAACGCGACTCTTCCTGTCGCCAGCGACATCACGCTGACGGGAGCATTTCCAAATGTGAACGGCACGCTTACCCGCACGGCAGGAATTGTTTCTGCCGTTGGCGGTGGCGCATTCACTTATGGAGCAAACGCCACGCTCAACCTCAACGGCTCCACATCGCTGAATGCAACAACGGAGTGGCCTTCAACCGGATCATCATCCTCCGGTCCCGGAACGATCAATATTGACAACAATATCACGGTTACCATCCCCAGCGCAAAAGAAGTGAAAGGAATACTCGCGGTTAAATCCGGCAGCACGCTGAATGCAAACGGAAATCTTACGCTTCAATCAGGCGCAACGCTGCTGCATGGCACCGGTACGCCCAATGGAGAAGGAACCGTAAGCGGAAACGTCACCGTGAGAAGAACCGGCAACTCAGGCGGATATTATTTTAACTACTGGAGCTCCCCGGTTACAGGCGCGGATGTAAGCGTGTTGGGCGGCAGCTTATATTATTATAATCCCACAAGCGCAAACGACCTCACTGAAAACGGACTCAGGGCTGGATGGATGCCAGCATCAGGCGCCATGACTCCCGGAGCAGGTTATATTTCCACAGATGGCGGCACGGTATCTTTCACCGGCACAGCCGGCAATGCGCCCACCGGAACACCCATAACCATTAATATTAAAAAAAATGTTGGCGCGTCCAACAATGTTCCGTGGAATCTCATAGGCAATCCTTTCCCAAGTGCTCTTGACGCAGAAGCATTCATTAACGTTAATGGACCTGTTTTAGCTGGGGGATCAGGCACAATCGGTGGCGGCATATATTTCTGGGATGATGACAACAGCGGTGGCGCAGGCTGGGCGACTAATGATTATGCGGTATGGACAAAGGCTGGTCCGGTTCCAGGTCCTCATACTGCAAGCAGTAGCGGCAACTCGCCCAATGGTCATATTGCTACCGGTCAAAGCTTCTTTGTCAACAAAACCGTTGACGGCACCAGCGCTATCGAATTCCGCAACTCCATGCGCAGCACCACCAACAATGTTTTCTTCCGGCAAAAACCCATCCAGCGCTTTTGGGTGAACATCACCAATCCCGATAATGAAATCAATGAAACATTAATTGCATTCATTGATGATGCCACTGACAGCGTTGACCTTTTATATGACGCGCAAAAACTGAAAGGCAATGCTTATATCTCGGTTTACACCAAAATCGGCAATGACGATTTTGCAATTCAGGCGCTTCCTGATCTCACAACTGACAGGGTGATTGCCTTGGGCATGGATGCAGGAACAGGCGGCACCCACAAGCTGCATTTCAGCTACAGCGAAAATCTGGATGAGACGGTAACAATTGTGCTTGAAGACCGTGGTTTGAATTTATTCCAAAACCTGAGCGATAACCCAGAATATGAATTTCAGTCCGCTGCCGGAATCAATATCAATCGTTTTTATTTGCATATAAATCCAGCCTTGCAGATCAACGCGATTGAAGAAAGCTGCGCGGGCGCTGATGCTGAAATTTCAATATTTCAACCAGGCGCTAAAACATGGGACTACGAACTATTTGATGCGAATGATAAGAAAATAGCATCAGGAGCGGCTTTTAACGGAAGCGCGATTTTTCAGGGATTGAGTGCCGGCAATTATCAGCTCAATTTGATTGACCAATACGGCTTCGAGATTTCAAAGAAGATAAATGTTGACGGAAAGGTAAAAGCGCAAGCGGTTTTCAATGCTGATGATTTAACGGTTCCTGCAGGCCAGCTTATTCAATTCCGCAATGCCTCAGTCGGAGCCA
>CAZCXH010000149.1:0-13115 GCA_964502525.1 uncultured Chitinophagaceae bacterium | reverse complement strand
GGGACAGAGACTACCTTCTCAAGATTCTTAAAATTTAGATGCGATTGCCCTGTGCAAATACGGTAATTCACCCCGTTTCCTGCATAGGTAGGTATTAATGTTATACTTTGAACGGGATAAATTGCGCCATTGAGCCGTTTACAGTTTACGGTTTACATGTTTACGGTTTGGAGCTTGTATGTTGTCAGAATGCCCTCAAATCGAAGCCGTAAACAACAGATCAATATCCGTGAACTTGAGATTGAAGCGCTCGCTGAGGTATTTGTTGGTGAGGCTGCCGCGGTAGATGTAAACTCCATGGCGCGAGCCGGCATCATAGAGCAGGTATTTTTCGATGCCCCCGTATTCGCTCGCCTTGAGCAGTCTTGAATATAAAATATTGCTGATGGCATAAGAAGCCACTTTGGAAACGCGCGAGGCGATATTGGGAACGCAATAGTGGATAACGTCATATTTTGTGAATGTCGGCTTCTCGTGCGTGGTTATTTCCGATGTTTCGAAAACTCCGCCCTGGTCAATGCTCACGTCAATGATGACCGAGCCGGGTTTCATTTGAGAAACCATCTCTTCGGTGACCAAGATGGGCGACCTGCCCAGTTCCGAGTGAATCGCTCCCACCACCACGTCAGCGCTTGCAATTTCGCGCAGCAGCACATCAGGATAGATGCTCGATGTGAAAAGCCGCCTTCCTATATTGTTTTGCAGGCGCATCAGTTTGTAGATGTTATTGTCGAATATTTTGACATCAGCACCGAGACCGAGAGCGGTTCTCGTTGACGATTCACCGACAACGCCCGCCCCCAGAATGACCACCTTGGCAGGGGGAACGCCTGAAATTCCTCCAAGCAGTATCCCCTGTCCATTTTGCGCGTTGCTGAGATATTCTGCGGCAATGATGATCACCACGCTTCCTGCTATCTCGCTCATAGACCGGACAAAAGGAAATGTGCCCGCTTCGTCTTTCATGTATTCGAGCGCCAGCGTGGTGACGCGCTTGTTCATCAGCTTGAGGATGTAATCCTCTTTGATGGTGGGCAGATGGATGGGCGAGATGAGAATCTGGTGCAGCTTCATCATCGAAATCTCTTCCTCAGAGAGCGGAGCAACCTTCAGGATTATCTCAGCGTCAAAAACTTTTTTAACATCAAAAACGATTTCGGCTCCGGCTTCTGAATAATCCTTGTCTTTGAAATGGGCGCCTTTGCCCGCGTTCGACTCAATGACGATACGGTGTCCGTTGGCCACTAAAATGCTCACCGACTCGGGTGTCAGCGCCACGCGCTGCTCCTGGAACGTTACTTCCTTCGGGATGCCGATATAGAGGCTGCTTGCCTTGCGCTTCAACTGCGCGGTGGACTCCTGCGGTGCAAGTCCGAATGCCACTTCGTAGCCGGAAATGGATGATGAAACGGGTTTTTCTATTGCCAACTTCTTCTTGAGTTTAGAGCCTAAAGTTTAATGTTTAAAGTCTAAAGTTGACGGTTAACATTAAACTTTTGATTTTAAACTTTAAACCGAATGTTTATTGCCTTATAATTACTGTTCTGGAATTATCAGGCTGTTGTTCAATCTTCACTTTCACTTTGCTTTCCGGGAGCAAAGATTCAATTATTTCAGGCCATTCAATAAAACAATAGCAATTATTTTTTTTGAAGTATTCTTCAATTCCGATTTCGAGGGCTTCTTCAAGGTTTTTCAGGCGGTAAAAGTCCATGTGATAAATGACGTAGGCGGATGATCGAGCCGATGCCTGATATTCATTCACGAGCGAGAATGTTGGGCTTGCAACCGTATCCTGGCTTCCGAGCGTTTTGCAAATCGCTTTGATGAAAGTGGTTTTCCCGGAACCAAGATCACCGTAAAATGCGAAAAAAAACCGGTTCTTGCAAAGTCCGAGCAACTTCTGCGCGGCAACGTTGATATGTTCTAAATCGGGAATGTGAATGGTCGTCTCCAAACCTCACCGCGTGGTATAAACCGCAAAGGGAACAATCATCTCTTCCAAAGAAACGCCTCCATGCTGAAACGTGTTGCGGAAATAGTTTACAAAGTGGTTGTAGTTGTTGGGATAAACGAAATACTTGTCTTCCCTTGCGAAAATGAATGTGGAGCTGACAAACGTTTTTGGCAGGAAAGCATCATGCGGGTTTCTGATTTCGAAAACGTCTTTGGCATCATAATTCAGGCTCTTGCCGGTTTTATAGCGGATGTTGGTCGTGGTGCTTTTGTCGGCAATGCACTTGCTGGGCTGTGTCACTTTGATGGAACCGTGATCGGTGGTGATGATGATCCTGACATCTTTTTCCGCTAGCTTCTTCAGGGCATTCTGCAGGGGCGAATGGTCAAACCATGAGAGCGTCAGCGAACGGTAAGCGGCTTCATCGCTTGCAAGCTCCTTCAGCACCTCCATCTCCGTGCGCGCATGTGACAGCATGTCAACGAAATTGTAAACGATGACTACAATATTGTTATTAATATAATTCAGTATATTGTTCTCCAGGTTTCTTCCGTCATGATGGTTGGTGATTTTGATGTATGCCGACTTCACTTCATCGCGGAATGTCCGTTTCAGCAGGTCCTTGAAGAACTCCTCCTCATGCAGGTTTTTACCGCCCTCGTCATCGTCATTCTTCCACAGCTTGGGATATTCATCGGCAATCTCCGAAGGCAGTAGCCCGGAAAAAATGGCATTGCGGCTGTATTGAGTTGCCGTAGGCAGGATGCTGTAGAAGGAATCTTCTTCCGCCATCCTGAACGACTCCGAAATGACGGGCTGTATGGTTTTCCATTGATCGTAGCGCAGATTGTCAATCAGCACGAAAAATGTCGGCATGTCCTTCTTTACCAGAGGAAATACCTTCTTTTCCATTAATGTATGCGACATCACGGGAACCTTATCTCCTTCCGCGTCCAGCCAATTGAGGTAATTCTTAATGATAAACTTGTTAAACTCCACGTTCGCCTCCTGCTTTTGCATGGCAAGCACTTCCTTCATTCCGCTGCCTTCTGACTTGCCCAGGTTCAGCTCCCAGTAAACCAGTTTCTTATATAAATCCGCCCACTCCGAATGGTTCTGGTTGTTTTGTATGGTAGAAAATATCTGCTGAAACTCCCGCTGATAGTCGGCATTGGTTTTTTCGCTGATCAGCTTCTTGTTCTCGATGATGCGCTTCAGCGTCAGTAAAATCTGGTTCGGCTTCACCGGCTTGATGAGATAATCCGCAATCTGCCCGCCTATCGCATCCTCCATGATGTTCTCTTCTTCGTTTTTGGTGATCATCACCACCGGCAGGCTCGCATTGATGGATTTTATCTGCGAAAGCGCCTCGAGCCCTGAGATGCCGGGCATGTGCTCATCGAGAAACACGATGTCAATGCCGTTTTTCCTGCATTTTTCAATCGCATCCTGACCGTTGGTGACCGGGATTACCTTGTACCCCTTCTGCTCCAGAAACAATATCTGCGGCTTGAGGAGGTCAATCTCGTCATCAGCCCAAAGTATGTGAATATTGTTCATATTTTAATGCCTGAATAATCAGTGCGCTCAAGCATATTTTAACCTTCCTTTTGGCTCCGGTATATTACGCTTCAATGACTTTGCCGTTTCAATCCATTCTGAAATGATAACCTCCGCATTCTGCAAGGCCTCGCCATAAGTTTTACCGTCAGCCATGCAACCTTGCAATTCAGGAACCTCAGCAATAAATGCTTTGTCATCTTTGCTCCAATAAATAATGATCTCGTATTTGAAATTATTATTTTTCATCTTTCGCAATTTTTAACAGCAGTTTATAATTAGTGATTAGATTCCTGACTTGCTTAACCTGATAAGGCTTCGCTTTCCCCCCTTTGCAGTTTGGATATTGATGATTTCCTCAACGCCATTTATCGTATAGATAAAATGGCTTCCTTTCACCCTTTCATCAAATCCCAACCTTCTGAGAACATTTGCAAGTTCATCAAACCGGATGTTTTTATCCGATGTTCCGCTCAATATTTTTTGAAGCAGTTTTTCGTAACTACTCAAACCGGCATAGCTTTTTTCAAAGCTACGAAAATGAGACCGCTTCCATTAATTTAGCGCAAAATCGGGTGTAGGACAAATTGCACTCACCCCCTTCGTTCCCCTCAAAGGGGGATGCCTCGCGCGGTAGCAGCCTCCCTTGATAGCGAAGCATCCCGATTCTATCGGGAGGGAGGTTGGAGGGTGACAGATTCAAAGATGCAATTTGTCCTACACCCACAAAATCAGCAATCTGACTTCCATCAACAAACACAAGATATTCAATGATCCTGTTTATGGCTTCATCACGATTCCCCATCCTCTTTTATTCGATTTAATAGAGCACCCTTACTTCCAGCGCTTGCGCAGGATAACGCAACTCGGGCTGACCAACTATGTTTATCCGGGCGCCAACCACACGCGCTTTCATCATGCGCTCGGTGCCATGCATCTGATGGGCATGGCGCTGGACGTGCTGCGCTCAAAAGGTCATGCAATATCAGAAAAGGAAGAAGAAGCGGTGCGCATCGGAATATTACTTCACGACATTGGCCATGGTCCTTACTCGCATACGCTTGAAAACTGCCTTATCCCCGGGGTGTCGCATGAATTCCTCTCGGAGATGTTCATGGCTAAATTGAATGAACTTTATAAAGGAAAACTTTCTCTGTCAATCGAAATTTTCCAGGACAATTACAAAAAGCGGTTTCTGCATCAGCTTATTTCAAGCCAACTGGATGTTGACCGTCTCGACTACCTGAAGCGTGACAGCTTTTTTACCGGAGTGCAGGAAGGCGTAATCGGCAATGACAGGATTATTAAAATGCTTGAAATCAAAGACGACCAGATTGTTGTGGAGGAAAAGGGAATCTACTCCATTGAAAAATTTCTTGTTGCAAGAAGGCTGATGTACTGGCAGGTTTACCTTCACAAAACGGTGCTCGTGGCGGAACAGTTGCTCGTTATGATCCTGAAGCGGGCAAAAGAATTAAGCAAAACGAAAATACCTGTTTCGGCAAGCCGACCGTTAGAGTACTTTTTGAAAAATAACATCTCCAAAAGGATGTTTGAAGAAAGCGAGGAGCCGCTTGAAAATTTCGCAATGCTCGATGATGTGGACGTCATGGCAGCGGTGAAAAGCTGGGTGAATCATCGTGATAAAATCCTTTCGATGCTTTGCCGCAAGCTGATTGAAAGAAAGCTCCTGAAAATCGAAATGAGGAATGAAGAATTTCCCGAATCAAGGATTGAACGCCTGAAGAAAGAGGTGAAATCAAAATACCATTTGCAAAGCAGCGATGAAGCCGGATATTTCGTATTCACCTCCAGCACCAGCAATTATGCCTATGACCCGGAAAGAAGCAAAATCAATATCTTGTTCAAAGACGGCACATTGAAAGATGTGGCGAGAGCGTCAGACCAGTTGAATGTTTCTGTACTATCAGCACCGGTGGTAAAGTATTATTTGTGCTATCCGAAAGAAATTTGATGAGTATTGAGTATTGTGTACCGGGTATTGAGACAACTGAAATCTTAATCACGATGCTCAACACTTCAATGCCATCAATTTCTTCAATTACTCAATACCCTATACCCAATACTAAATACCAACTCAAATGCAATTCACAATCCAGTCCATCAGCACGTTCCTGAAAGGCACGCTTGAAGGCAAAGGCGACCTGTTGATTGAAAGCCCCGCAAAAATTGAAGATGCGCTTTCCAACAACATCAGTTTTATCGCCAATCCGAAATACGAACAGTTCGCCAAAACAACTCAAGCCGGGGCGCTCATTGTCGGCAAAAATTTTACGAAACCCGAAGGCTCAAAGAGCGCGTTCATCCGCGTTGATGATCCCTATGATGCATTCAACAAAGTGCTCAATTTGTTTTTGCAGAAGGAAAACCAAAAAACAGGAATCGAACAACCCTCTTATGTAAGTATGTCTGCCGGGCTTGGCAGGAACATTTACATCGGGGCATTTTCATACATTGGTGAAAATGCAAATGTGGGAAGCAACGTAAGAATTTACCCGGGCTGCTTCATCGGTGATAATGTTCAGTTGGGTAACGACACGACTGTTTATGCCGGAGTGAATATTTACCGAGATAGTGTTATCGGGAAAAATTGCGTTATCCATTCCGGTGCCGTCATAGGCAGCGATGGCTTCGGCTTCGTTCCCAAGCCAGATGGCTCATTTGAAAAAATTCCGCAAACTGGAAACGTGATCATAGAAGACAACGTGGAGATTGGCGCTAATACTACGATTGACCGCGCTACGCTCGGTTCAACCATCATCAGGCAAGGGGTTAAGCTCGACAACCTTATCCAGGTTGGGCATAATGTGGAGATAGGCAACAACACCGCAATAGCCGCTCAGACGGGCGTTTCCGGCAGCACCAGGATTGGGAAGAACTGTCTGATAGCCGGACAAGTAGGATTTGTAGGGCACATCAATATCCCTGATGGAAGCAGGATCGGAGCCAAGAGCGGAATCTCCAACAGCGTGAAAGAACCGGGCCGGACATGGCAGGGCATCCCGCTGATGGAGCACCGGCAAAGTCTGAAAGTTCACGTTATTTACCGAAATTTGCCCGAGCTTGAAAGACGCGTAACGGCACTGGAAAAGAAAATGAAAGAAGGAGATCAGGCTGTAAGATATTGACGTTAAATGCTACATGACTAATGACCAATGACTAATGACTAATGACTAATGACCAATGACCAATATCTAACCACCCCGAAGATGATCGAATACCAAAAAACCATCAAAAAATCCGTGACCGTGTCGGGCGTGGGTTTGCATACAGGAGAAGATGTGACGCTTACCTTCAAGCCAGCCCCGGCCAATCATGGCTTCAAATTCAAGCGCCTCGATATCAAAGGAGAACCCGTTATCAATGCGGATGCCGACCTTGTGGTGGACGTGTCGCGAGGAACCACCCTTGAACATAATGGCGTTCGCGTGAGCACCGTGGAGCATGCCCTTGCAGCATTGGTCGGACTGACAATTGACAACGTACTCATAGAGTTGAACAGCCAGGAAGTGCCTATTCTTGACGGCAGTTCCCGAATGTTTATGGAAGCGCTGATGGATGCCGGCATTGAAGAGCAGGATGCAGAGCGCAATTATTTCGAATTGAAAGAAACCATCCAATATTCCGATGAGAACATGCGCGTTGACATGATCGCAACTCCCAGCGAGGAATATAAGGTTACTGTGATGATTGATTACAATTCACCCGTCCTCGGCAGCCAGCTAGCCTCGTTGGAACACATTGATGAATTCAGAAATGAGTTTGCTTCGTCACGCACGTTTTGCTTTTTACACGAGTTGGAGACGCTGCTCGATAACAATCTCATCAAAGGCGGTGACCTCAGCAACGCGATCGTTGTCGTTGACAAAGTGGTAACTGACGGTGAACTGACAAGGCTCGCCAAGCTCTTCAACAAGCCTAAAGTGGAGGTAAAAACTGAAGGAATATTAAACAACGTTGAACTGCATTATCACAACGAGCCTGCACGCCACAAGCTTCTCGATGTCATCGGGGATTTGGCGCTTATCGGCCAGCCGATTAAGGCAAAGATTACAGCAACACGACCGGGACATGCTTCCAACATTGCGTTTGCAAAAAAGATAAAAGCTTATATCAAGCAAAACAAGATCAAGCAGGAGATTCCGCAATATGACTCATCGAAGAAACCGATAATGGATGTGAAGAAGATCGCGAAGAGTCTTCCGCACAAATACCCGTTCCTGCTGGTGGATAAGATCATCGAGTTGTCGGACACGCATGTGGTTGGCGTGAAAAACGTAACGATTGACGAGCCATACTTCACCGGCCATTTCCCGGACAACCCCGTCATGCCTGCTGTTTTGCAGTTGGAGGCGCTTGCTCAAACCGGGGGCATCCTTATCCTCAACACCATTGATGATCCCCATAATTACGACACCTACCTCATCATGGTTGACAAGGCGAAGTTCAAGAACCTTGTGGTGCCGGGCGATTCGCTCATACTAAAATTGGAACTGCTCAGCCCTATCCGCAGGGGTATTTGCGAGATGAAGGGAACAGCTTATGTTGGCGACAAAGTTGCATCGGAAGCGGTGCTGGTCGCAAAAATATATCGTAAGGAAAACACATGAACAGTTTACGGTTTACAGTTTTCTGTTTACGGTTAAAATCAGTAAACGGCAAACCGTAAACCGTAAACCGTAAACGGAAGCAGTGAACCAGCCTCTCTCCTACATCCATCCCCAGGCGCGCATCGCCCACAACGTGGTGATTGAGCCTTTCGTCACCATTCACAAAAATGTGACGATTGGAGAAGGAACATGGATAGGTCCGAATGTCGCCATCATGGAAGGAGCGCGCATCGGCAAGAATTGCAGGATTTTCCCCGGAACGGTCATCGCAGCCATCCCGCAGGACTTGAAGTTTGCCGGTGAGGAGTCCACTGTTGAAATTGGCGATAACGTCACCATCCGCGAATATTCCACCGTAAACCGCGGCACGAAGCACAGCTTCAAGACGGTGATCAGCGACAACTCCATGCTGATGGCTTACGTGCACATCGCGCACGACTGCGTGATCGGCAAAAACTGCATTCTCGCCAACGGGGTAAACCTTGCCGGACATATTGAAATTGGCGACTATGCCATCGTAGGCGGCATGTCGGGCATCCACCAGTTTGTGAACATCGGCAAGCACGCGTTCATCTCAGGCGGCTCGATGGTGGGGAAGGACGTGCCGCCTTACGTCAAAGCCGCGCGCATGCCGCTTTCCTATGTGGGTGTCAATTCCATTGGCATGAGAAGGCGCGGATTTTCTTCCGAAAAAATCAACCACATCCTCGATATTTACCGGATACTCTTCGTGAAATATCATAATGTTTCCATCGCACTCGACATCATTGAAGCCGAAGTTTCCGCTTCAGACGAACGGGATGAGATTATCCGCTTCATCCGCGAGTCGGTGCGCGGCATCATGAAGGGTTTCACTCCGCGCCATGATAACAATAACACTTGAGAACATCGGCAAGCGCTTCGGCAACGACTGGATATTCAGGCGCGTCAGTTTCCAATTCGTTTCCGGCAAGGCATACGCTATCCTCGGTCCCAATGGCTCTGGGAAAAGCACGCTGCTGCAACTGATCTCAGGCTATCAAACCCCGACAGAGGGAACCGTGACGTTTTCAAACGGAACGAAAACCATTGGCGAGGAAGATATATACAATAAAATAAGCCTGTGCGCGCCCTACATGCAGTTGATTGAAGAGTTCACCCTGCTGGAGCAGTTGCGGTTTCATTTCAGCTTTAAGAAAATGATGGACGGTTTCAGTGAAGCAGCCATCGTTGACCTGCTTGGATTGCAGGCGCACTCCTCGAAGCAGATCCGCCATTTCTCATCGGGCATGAAGCAGCGAGTGAAACTGTGCCTTGCCATCCTGTCGGATGTCCCCGCAGTGCTGCTCGATGAGCCGGCAACCAACCTTGATGAGCAGGGAATTGAATGGTACAGAAGTCTTATGGAAAAATATCTGAAAGGAAGGCTGCTGATCGTCAGTTCCAACCGGGATGAGGAGCATGGATTCTGCAATGAAAGAATTCAACTTGCCGATTACAAGCGCGCGGGCGCGACATGAGTTCCGAAAATCCTCCACCCGCGCAGGGACGGAACAGAGCTAACGCATCCTTTCGCATTCAATGAGCCAATCCCACGGGTAGGACTCATGCATCCATTCGGGAGGGGATTCAAATTCAGTGTTCCAGTCATATTCCAGCCTCTCAATGCCTTTAACATCAAAGTCCACCGAATTGAACATGTGTATTATTTCCGAACGCAGGTAATGCTTGGTGACAACGCCATTGATGTCTATCAGCCCCAGCAAAAAACTCTTTTTGCCATATTTAAAATCATTCCACTGCGAACGGGGTATTTCTTCAAACGCCACGCCATCGCGCCTGAACCATTCCGCAGTGATCCATGACTTGCTGATCATGGATTCAAGCGATGGCAAAACGAAAAGGACCCTGCCACCGGGTTTCAGCGCATCGCGGATATTGGTTATTATCACATAGTTTTTTTCAATATCAGGCAGCATAGCCACATTGCAGCAAAACCCGAAGTCGGCTTGGGGCAGCTTCAGTCCATTTTTTGTAAGGTCAAACCTCCTGATGCTGATGTTGGAAGGCGCATTCAGCCTTGCAGTGTCGAGGAGGTTCTGCGCAAAATCAATGGCAAGCACTTCTCTGAACCGTGGCGCCAGGTAACCAAATGCTTTCCCGATGCCGCAGCCGAAATCTATGGCGAAATGAGCGGGATTGGCATATTTGTCGAAATAAGATAACAGCGTTTTATTCCTGTCTTCATGAAAAACGCTGAATATCTCGTCTTCATAGCTCGAAGCGATGTCATTCCAATATGCTTTGTTCATGCAAAAGTTTTAAGATCCAGCAATTTTTTAAAAGTAGTTTGTTGATAGGGTGCAATGGAGAGGATTTATACACAACGTGTTTGTGTGTTTTGACAAGCAGCCATGCGAGATTTCTGCAAATAATTTCCACGCTTTTAAGCTACTTGTTTATTTTGCAGAGGTAATTAGTGTGATTTTTGCAGACTATTGTGGCAAAACCTGAAATTTCGATTGTTGTTACCTCCCGCAATGATGATCACGGAGGAGAGATGCTCAAGCGGATGACTATTTTCATCAAAGGCTTGATTCATCAAACGCGCAAGCATAACCTGAATACTGAACTGGTATTCGTTGAATGGAATCCTCCCGGTGACCAGCCGCTGCTCAGCGAGGTGCTTCCCAAACCGGCAAAAGGAGACAAACTGACTGTTCGCTACATCATTGTTCCCAATGAAATCCATAGGCGCTACAAGCGGGGAACCGAAATTCCCTTGTTTCAGATGATTGCTAAAAATATTGGAATCAGAAGGGCGCAGAGCGACTGGATTCTTTGCTCCAACGTTGACTTATTATTTTCCGACCCGTTGATGATGAAGCTAAAGGCAGGAGGGTTTAACCAGAAAAGCTATTATCGCGCTCAGCGCTGTGATGTGCCTAATAAGATTCTGGCTGACTGGTCCACAGAGGCGGCATTGGAGTTTTCAAAAAAGAACGTTATCAATCGTCTCGGGAAAGACACGCGATTTGTTTACATAGGCGACTGGCCGCATTCGCTGCCGCGAAACAATTTTTACCTTTGGCTGATGGATAGGTTAAATTATTTCCGCCTGAAATATCTGTATCATTCCGCGCAATTCCGGCTGCGGCCTCTGGATGCGGTGGCATGCGGAGATTTTACAATGTTTCATCATTCAGGCTGGCATGAAATCAAGGGTTATCTCGAACTTGACCTCTATTCCCTGCACATTGACACGTTTGCGCTGATGATGGCGCTCACATTGGATTACAAGCAAGTGGTATTTGCACCATCCGCATGCACCTACCACATAGAACACAATACCGGCTGGGAATCCATGAACCCGATTGAGAAGATTAAATTTTGGGAGAAGCGCCCGGGACTCGCGCATGATTTCATTTGGGAAGCAGCCAAGTACATGATTTACCGCAAGACGATATTTTACATAAATGATGACAACTGGGGAATGCCTTCTGAAAAATTTCAGGAGATCACACTCGCACCGACAGGTCCATGAGTGCCGGAAAATATTCACCCGCCATTGTTGTTGCCGCCTATAACCGCGTCCATAGCTTGCAGCGGCTGCTTCGTTCACTGGAGCAGGCGGTTTACCCTGCAAACCCGGTCAGGCTGGTCATCAGCATTGATGGCGGAGGAAGCGATGATGTGGGCAAACTTGCAGAGCAATTCAATTGGACGAAGGGTGAAAAGCAAATCATAAGGCATTCCGAACATCTAGGGCTTAAAGCCCACATACTGCGCTGCGGTGACCTGACAGCCGAATATGACAGCATCATCCTGCTTGAAGATGACCTTCTGGTGTCAAAATATTTTCATGACTACACCTGCAAATGTTTGAATTTTTACGAAGGCGATAAGCGGATAGCAGGAATTTCTCTTTACAGTTACGACATTGCGGAAAACGGCTTCCATCCCTTTGCACCCGTGGATGACGGCACTGACGCATATTTCATGCAGGTAGCCTCTTCATGGGGACAAGCGTGGACCGGTGATCAGTGGAAAAACTTCAGGGAATGGTTTGAAAAACATCCGGTGATGACGAAGGAGGAACTCCCGCCCGCTTATCTTTTCAACTGGCATGAGAACTCCTGGAAGAGACACTTCATCAGATATCTCCATCATGCCGGCAGGTACTTTGTTTTCCCGCGCCATTCGCTCAGCACCAACTTTGAGGATCCGGGCGACACGGCAGACAGGAAGGGGCTTTACCAGGTTCCGCTTGCAGAGGGGAGCCGCGAATATATTTTTCCAAAGTTTGATGATTCCAAATCAGTCTATGACGCATGTTTTGAAATCCGCGCTGATTGTCTGAAAAAGTGGTGCCCCCGCCTGAATGACTATGATTTCACAGTTGATACTTACGGAACGCTTCCGGTACATAATTGCAAAACGCCCTACCTGCTCACCATCAGGCAGGCAAAAGACGAAGTTGCAGCATTCTCACTTGAAATGTTTCCACCCATATTGAATGTCATCAATGAAATAAAGGGTAATCAAATCAAACTGGTGAAGAAGGAGAATGTCCTTTCGGAGAATGTTGCTGCCGATGCCAATTACTACAAATACAAGCCGGTGAGTGAAATCATTTTTCAGGATGAATTGGTGCATCGGATTGAAAACGTGCATGCCGATTACAGCAAGAAGATTGACAACATCCATAAGACATATGCGGAGAAGATAGAAGGGTTGAATATTGAGATCAGAAAACTGCATCAGGGCTATAATCAGCAAATTGCCAGGCTGCATGATGATTATGCAGAGAAAATCGAATCAGCAGTGAAGCAGTCTCTGAAAGATTACCAGTTCAATCTGGATAACCCGCAATTTGCGGTTGTCACGCTGGCAAAGCCGGAAAATCTTGGATCAGCGCTTTTAACGATGAAAAGCGTGATGAAGCAGGATTATCCGCGGATAAGCCATAAAGTAATCCTGATCGGCAC
>CAZCXH010000148.1:0-13160 GCA_964502525.1 uncultured Chitinophagaceae bacterium | reverse complement strand
CCTTGATTGCCACTGAGTGGGAAAAAACATCTGCCACCGCATGAAGCGACAAATTTTCCGTACTGAAATTTCCGCTCACCGCAGCTTCTTCCACCAACACGTCAATTTCCACCTGCGCCAAAGCATCCAGCAGGCGATAGCGCATGTTTTTCAGAGACGCCTTCTGCACATTCAGGGAAAAAGCAGCAGCATGTGTGGAATCACTTCCATCTGAAGCGAAAACATAGTTGACAGCGCCCTCCTTCGTTCTGAGCATCGTAAACGCTCCGTCTTCAACAGAAGTGGATTGAATATTCCATTCACCATGCAGCACCTCCCAGAAATTCGCCAGTAAATAAATTCTGCCGGCTTTCAGCAATGGCTCGTCCAGCGTATCTATGCTGCCCTGTGCCTCCACGCCTTTCAACTCGAGCGCCACATCTGGAAAATGCCTGAAAAATGAAAGCCCTACTTTTCCGCTGATGGTAATATGCGCACCGGTTTCTTTATTCAGTTCATCCACCAGTTTTTCTTTTATCACCTCGCTGTTAGCCGCCACATACAGGGCGGCTGCCGCAAAAAACAACAGGGGAACTGCGAGAATGCTCCCCGCGAAATAATAAAAGCGCTTTCCCGGCTTCATGGAGTATCAAACGGTAATTAACGGTTCGTATTTTAGACAATACGCCAATTTCAAGTTTCGCCTATCGCTTTCAGCAAATGAAAATCATTATCAACAAATGTTTTGTAGAGAACAAACAGACTGTTAGATTTGCGACTCGTTTTTAGAAAGGGAGCTTAGCTCAGTTGGTTCAGAGCATCTGCCTTACAAGCAGAGGGTCACAGGTTCGAATCCTGTAGCTCCCACTTGATAATGAAGCAGTTATGATTTATTTCATAGCTGCTTTTTTATTTGTGACCTTGAATGTGACCTTAGTTCCCTCTGAAGAACTGAAAGGAAGAACTAACTAAGGGAAAGAAAAAAAAACAGTTGAGGGCTGGGAAGTGCCTTTCATCAAGGCTTTGCGTTTCGCGGGTTGCAATTATCTCAACTGCTTTGCAACCGCTTCCGGCTGCAATCCCATGTAACGGCAGAACTCATCCACAGTAACAACCTGGTGTTGCTGCTTCTTAAAATGCTCTTTAATGCGTTTAATGAGCTTTCTGCCATATCTGTCGCTTCTGCCTGTGATTACCACGATGTCTTTCGGGTAAATGCACAAACGATTCATGTTTTTGATACTGTTCTCATGCACTATCCATACCGAAGGTATGGAGAATGTATAGCAAAGATATTGCTTTTATGGATGCGGCAAAAGGGTGTTTGATGGAATAAAGCGGCATAAACGGAACAGACGGAACGCCTTATTTGTCGCTGGTTTCAGAGCGAAATATATTTGGCATCGAAATGAAAAAAGCAATCGCAACAATTCTGATTTCGGTGCTCGCTCTTGCGCTGCAAGCGCAAGATTCTGCGCGGGTGGTGAAAGTGATTGATGGTGATACTTACGTTTTGCAGACGGCTCAGAAAACCTTTACTGCACGGCTCGCTAATGTGGACGCACCGGAATTGAAGCAGCACTGGGGAACGACATCGAGAAGCAGGATGATTCTTGTGCTGCTCGGAAAATATGTGCGCTATGATAGCACAGGAACAGACCGCTACAAAAGAACGCTGGTTAACATTTGGGTGAATGGTGCAAGATTGGATAGCTCAGCAATCCGCAACGGTTGGGCGTGGCATTACACCAACTACAGCTATGGCGCTATGCTTGCGAGTTGTCAAACGAGCGCAGTAAATGAGGGCGTTGGCTTGTGGGCGTGTGGCGCGGCTGCGGTTTGCCCTCCGTGGTTGTTCAGGCATTACAATTACAGGAACAAATTGAAATACTGCAATGGATGCAGCATTTAAAATCATTCGTTAACCATAAAAACCAAATAAAATGGCACGTCAAAAAGGAATCATCAAGTTTGAAGGAACTCTGGATGAGATTACCTTCTACAAAACGCAAGACGGGTATCTTGCAAAAACCAAGAGCGGAGTATCCGCAGAACGCATCGCTACGGACCCTGCATTTGCAAGATTGCAAACTTTGCAAAGTTGCAAAGGTCACGACCTCGCAAACTCCAACAGTGGTTTTATATCACCCGCATCAGCGGCTTTGATGGCTGCGAGATAAGCGGTGCGCGGGTCGCCTTTCTTTACCAGGTTGGCGCTTCCCCAAGTGAACACGGGCTTTTTGAAGATTTTTTCAATGATAATGTCCGCTATTAAGCGGCTATGCCTGCCGTTGCCGTTGGGGAAGCAATGGATACTCACCAAACGGTGTTTGAAGCGAACGGCAATTTCATCGGGAGGATAGGTGTTGTGCTCTACCCAATTGTGGCATCGTCCAGCAATGCGCGAAGCTGCGGGGCAATCTGCTCCCTGTCAACGCCAATATTTTTTCCACTGGTTCTAAACTCTCCCGCCCACTTCCACACATCACCATACATTTTGCGATGCACATCACGGATAAAAGTTTCGGTGAAAATTTTTTCCGCAGTGAATGAGCTTTTCAAAATCCACTGAAGGGCTTGCTCGATGTTGTGCTGCTCATATTCATCCAATTCTCCCCGCGTTGCAATAGTGAGAATGCGCAGCCCTTCCTTTTCATCTTCATCGAGGGGCGTTTGCCCATCGGCATAGTCTAAATCTAATCCCATAAGATTTTAGGCATTTCGTTTTTGATGATGGCGGTTCTTTCGCGGATGGCTTTCTCAATGCGCTTGCGGGAGTTTTCCTGGTCTTCCAACTTCATTGTGTTGGAAGTGCGCATGACGATTTGCGTTGCCAACTGCTTTGCCCTTTTTTCAATCAACGCTTCGAGGGAACCATCGTTGGGAACAAAGCCATACACGAATTGCATGTCGAGCGCCTTTGCAACTTCTTTCATGGACTGAATGGAGATAGAGCCGTCTTTCTCCCTTCGTTCAATGTCCTGAGCGCTTTGCCGGGTGATGGAAAGTTTTTTGCCAAGTTGCAACAGTGACATGCCCAACGCAGAGCGGATTGCTTTCACCCAGCCGGTGGGCGGAACCGCCACTTTTTTGAGCGAAGCGAAAGCAAGCATCTTGCTGTTTAGTTGTTCGACCTGCAATGATTTTTTGCCCATAGTGTAAGGTTTTAACCTGACGTTTATACGGCAAAAGTAAGAATATAGCCTGACAAATAAGAGAAAATGTAAGACTAACATCTGACAACAAGAGAAAAAAAGTAAGATAATAGTCTGACTATTTTTGTTATTATCTATTGAAAATCAATCAGTTGATAAATTAATGGCTGTTTTCCTGTAATAACCTGTCTTTGGCTGCTCCAAATGACTACCTACCAGCCTGCTCAATAAGCCATCAACGGAACGTGCGGACATCTTGAATTGAGCACCAAGAGTTACCGCCTGTTGCCGCGCAAATTCATTAGGCAATGCCGCAAAGAATTTGCGCTTGTTATCGCTGCCCAGGAAGTGGGTTTGCTCAGACTGCTTTGGCAGATTGGTGAACATTAATAGACTGTGGTGCAAGTAAATTCCTGCCAACTGCAACGCAGTTGCAAAATCGGTATCGGTGCAAACCATCCGTTCTGCTGATTCTGCATTTTCAAACTTGCGAAGGGCGGTGAACAACATCGCAATGCGGTAAATAATCAAGCCCAAGCGTTTCACGATGCTGGCAGCTTCTTCGGCTGTGAAAACCGTCACATCATGTAACCATGTTTTGCAAGTGCCGTTAAGTTGGTCCCACTGTTCGCGGGTTAATGCAATAAACGTGTCTTCACTTTGGAGAAACTGAATCATGCGAAACACTTCCTCGGAAAGTGCTTTGAAATGTTCCGTGCGATTGGTGCGGTTTGCGAACGGTGAAACGTCTTTCCATTCCTGCTCCACTTTGAAAGCATAGAAGAGGAAGCGGCTGAATAAGCCGTCTTCCGATGATGCGATAAGCCCGGTGACCTGTGCCGGTGTGCCCGACAGGGCAACCGATAAGCGTGGGCTGTTGACTTCAATAAACTCGTTATTGGCTTTGCGGGAACTGGAAACGCGCTCGTGATGGAAAACCTTGCGAAGCATGTCGGAGTAGCCGCCCCAATCCTGTTTGAACACGTTGCCCATCGTGTCAGCTTCGGTTTCGCAAATGATGCCCCAACCTTCATTCTGCTCCAGGTGGTAAAGGATTTTTGCGTAGCTGGTGTTGGCAGGAACAAAGACGACTTGAAAAGGTGGCTGCTCCGGTGGTTCCTGCGCGGTGGTGTCGTTCTTTTTCTTTGCGAATTGCCGCGCTTTGTGTTCCGCCATTTCCTGCTTGTACCGTGCGTCTGCATCGCGGCTTGTCTGAAGGATTGAATTGTGGTAAGCATCAGCGAGCATCTTTGCGAACTTCAAAGCGCCCTTACCGCTTGCAGCGGGCGCAATAGCAAATGAATAGAGGTTGGGATATACTTCCTGACCGTCATACATGCCTTTGACACCGGGCAGGCATCCGCTCAACACTGCGAGAGCACCTGTTAGAAATACATCACGCTCACGCGAGAGAGAAAAAGCCTCAACTCCTGAACGAAGTATGTCGGGCATTTGCACGTAAAGCTCCAAAGGAATGAGTGGAGTGGCTTTCAGGTAATCTTCTGCGGGCTGGTCGTGGGGTTTTTGAGGGTTTGCAGAGTTTGCAAACTTTGCAAACTCGTTTGCGTGGTGGTTATATGCGCTTCGGAATGATGCGCGGATTTCCTTTTCCGGTAAATCGAACTGCTGCAAGCAGTATTGCAAAGCGGCATCATACGGGATGCCCTTGCGGTTGGCGTTGGATGCGAAGGTGTAAATGAACTCGTTGCGGCTGCCTTCGGTGTAAGTTTTAATGCGTTCAGTAAAGTGTAGGCAGTCTTGCAAGGCTTCTGCATGGTCTGGGTCAAGCCTCCCCTCCGGTTCCTCTCCATTTGGAGAGGAGTGGGTTGGCACGGCTGCGGTAATCTGCACTTCAAATTTTTTGTTGCTGATGTTTTTGAAAAGTCCCGGGTCGTGGCTCATAAAGCATAGGCGAGTTATGTCTTTGCATTTCGGATCGGATGCGATGCCCAAGCGTTGTTCGTAGAACTGCTGCACTTGCTTGTAGGCAATATCGTGGTGCTCGGCTCCTGTGTTGACCTCAATAAATACTTTAAGCCCGTTACCGCTTGGGCTTCGGAAACAAAGAAAGGTGTAAGGTATAGCAATGATGATTTTAAAAGCTGCGTCCAACTGTGCGGGTTGCAGTTTGTCTAAGTCAAGGTGGACAAAGCCGCTGTATTGCTCCATGTTGGGAAGCAATCGTTGTTCCCTGAAAGTTGCTGATGGTGTGAAAGCAAGTAGTTTGCGTTTGCGCTCCTGGGCTTCTTCTTCCCTGCCCTGTGCGATGAGCGAACGTATTGCTTCCACTTCGGCTTTGAATTTGTCGGAAGCGATGTCCTTAGCAATTAAGAGAAGGGATTTGTTCTCTACCGGAATTGTAAAGTTTTTGAAAATGGTACACGTTGCCATCTTTCCAAATTTTCAGTTTGCGAAAAAATTCTACTTGCCTTTGCGGATGAGATAATCCGAAGGGTCTTCCTTTACTTCATCGGCTGTAGACTGCCGGTTGCGAAGCAACCAGGCTTCCAATTCATCCCGTTTGAAGTACAACTTCTTTCCCTGCGGGCAGAAGTGCGGAATGCTCTTGGCACTGGTGAACTTGTATAAATGAGACGGGCTAACATCAAGGAATTTACAAGCCTCATCAAAATTCAATACTGCTTTCTTCAGCAGGTTCTGCTCATCGAGCTTCGTTGCAATCTCGGTGAGCTTTTCGAGGATTTGAGAATTAGGTTCCATAAGTCATAATTTTTTGTGATGAAAAAATCTGACTACGAAACTGAAAGAATGAAAAAGTGAAAAGATTGAGTTATTTAGAACTCAATGAGATAACTCACCAAACTCATGCTTTTTATTGCAGTTGTTTGAGGATTTTATCAATGGTTTCCTTGTCCTTTGGGTTTTCAATTTTGCTTGAGTAGAGATTTTGGGCTTTGATTTTTTTCTCCTGCCTTGAATAAAATAGTCCGGAATCACCAATGGATTTTTGAGTGAAGTTGGTGAAGTGCGGACTAAGTTTATTTATGATGTAACGAAACTGTCTCGTTTCGCAATGAACGTAAATTTTGGTAGAGTCCTTCTTAACATCTTTTGATGTGAGCAAAGCGAACAATTCTTCCGGTGTATTTTTTTCTTCATTCAGCAAGTCAACCTTGCTGCAAAGCAGCGATAAAACTGTTTTCAGTTTTGTAGTGTCGCCATGAAAGCCAAACGTAAGTTTGGTCTTTCCTTTTTTGCTTTTCTTGGGAGTTGCATCAGTAGTGACAGGAAATTTTTCGGAGAAACGGGCGGTGTAGATTTCCTTTTGCTCGGATAACCACCTATGCAAAAGCTGAGGGATCGAAAGTTTGTTGAACGCAATTGAATGGAGATAATCCAACTTGTCCAAAAATGTGCTGACAGCATCCCTGCGTTCATGGCCGAATTGAAGCGATTGCAGTTGCGCGGTGGTCGCTTGCTTTGCAAGCGAAAAGTGTTCGGCAACAAAGTCCTGGCTTGCGAGTTGCTCAAAAGTTACCGGGTTATCGTGGTTTTGAGAACGCAAGAAAATCAGGTTTTCCAAAGCAACTTGCAAGTTTGCAAAGTTTGCATCTTGCTGTTTGATTTGCGTCAGCAAATCAAGAGCGTCTGGCTCTGAAAACTTGTTTTCAGAAATGAGGCGTTGGATTTGAAATTCAAAATATGCTGCGGTGGGTTTCAGAAGTGGTTTGCCGAGATGTGGTTCCTGCAAAATGGTGTTGCAAAATGATTGCTCGTTTTCGGTGGGCTGCAACAGGTCCTTAAACCTCTCCTGCATTTCAAAAAACAATGCTGAAAGCATTTGTTTGAGAGTGAACACAACGAAGTGGGTGAACTCGCTATTTGAATCAGGGAAAGAGGTGAAGCCTCTTTCCCGCAGTTCATCTGCTGATTGCGTAGCAAAAACTCTAACGGCTTTCAATGCTTGCTTACACAGGAACCTTTCTGATAGCTTTGATTAGCTATTTTTATCCGACCTCGGTCTGATGCGGTACCTGATATTTCTTTTCATTCCGGTTTGCGTTTACCTTGCCGTGCTTCCGCTGCGGGAGGCTTGGGGACACTATTATTACGCCATTCATTCTGATCCTTCCTACCTGTATCTTTTCAACGGACTGAATATCGCAACGCTTCAGCCATCGGCTCACGTTGACAATCCGGGCACGACTACTCAGTTGTTCAGCGCGCTGGTGATACGCGCAACCGCGCTTATCAAAGGAACGGATGATCTTCAAAAAGATATCATCCTTCACCCGGAGGAATACATCATTATCATCAACCGGGCATTGTTCATGGTTTGTTTGGCAGCGCTTTTTCTATTCGGAGTATTTGCGTTCCGGTTTACAGGCAGTTTGTGGTTCAGCCTGTTCCTGCAGAGCGTTCCGTTCTACTCATGGCAGTTGATGCGAATATTCCTGAAGGTTAGTCCGGAGATGATGATGTTCATCGCCTGTCTGCTTTGGGCAGCAACTTTGCTTCGTCTTTCAGCCAAAGATGACTTCAGGGAGCATCATGTGAAGTACACGGTTTGGTTCGGACTGCTGACCGCTTTCAGCCTTGCGACAAAACTGACGATGATACCGTTCGTGATGATTCCGCTGATAATGATGCCGATAAGGGTTTTTGTCAATTATTTGCTGCTGTCATTCATTTTATTTCATCTATTCATTTTCCCCGCCTGGACGCATTATGATTACCTGATAAGTTGGATAAAGAATTTGTTCCAACATTCAAGCCTGTATGGAAGCGGAGACCCGGTTGTAGTGGATTTCCCGCAGGCCTGTCGCAGCTTCTTGCAGCTTTTAACACTTGAGCACCCGCTGTACTCAGTGATCACAGCAGGGTGCATTCTTCTTTTAACAATTTATAGTTCCAAATCCCTGCGGATCTCAATGCGTCATTCGATTGACGTTAAAATTTTAATATCATTAGTGTCGGTGACGTTGGCTCAACTGCTGATGGTCGCCAAGCACTTCAATCCGCATTACCTGATTCCATCCCTGATGCTTTTTACAGCCATCATTTATTTTACAGTAACAGTTTACTCTGACATTATTTCACGTGAGCCGGAAAGGCTGAAATGGATACAGAATATTTCAGTTAAATCAGCGGTATTGATCCTTCTGCTGACGTTGCTGCTGATTCGCCATTCTGTAAAAGATTTGCCGGGCATTTCACTCAGCGAATGGTTTACAACAAAGGTGCTTATGAATGTCCCATTGTTTTTAGCTGCAGCCGTCTTTTTTCTGAGCATATCCCTGTTGCTGAAACGTCATCCGAAAGCACGAAGGGGTTTTCTGAACATCTGTATCGTAATCCTCGCTATAAGCTACGGAATGAGACATGCCGATCTGCGCGGATTTCGTTCGCGCCTGAATATTGAAGCGAAAGAATCGCAGGCTGTAATCAACATCATTGATGAGCATTACAAAGGTTATGCAATCATATATGGCGAACGATCCTCATCCATCCGCTATGCTTTGAAATATGGCGCCAACGAAAATTTTTCCCAGCCCCATCATTTTCAACGGATGAAAGAGCTGATTGGCAGGGATGCCTGCTTCTGGGATCATTCCGACAAATTCAAAACATGGACGGAAGAAATCACCCTTGCCGAAATTTTAAACCAAAATGAAAAAGCGCTGCTCGAATGCGACATGCGGTTCACTCCCGAAAACAAGCTGAAGGAATTGGAGCAGCAGGAAAATGTCCGGCTCAAAGAAGTTTACGCGGGCTTGTCATTCCGGCTGATTGAAATCTCTCAGCGTTGAAGCGGTGCCGCCCCCATTGCCTGCAGGATTGCATCAGCTACTTTGCGATGCCCTTCTCCGTTGAGATGGCAATCCAATATGAAATAATCTTCCGTTTTAACATGATCGCAAACATCAATGAGCCTCATGCCTTGAATGAACGCAGGATATAATGGCTCAGCTTTCATTTTTGAGAGTGTCCGGATGAATGAAGGCGTTGTGTAAAAAGGACCTGAAATATTCATTACAATAATCTGTACGCTATCCAGTTTGGACATGCTCCTCAAAATCTCAAGAAAATAGCCGACAGAGTCTTCAGGGGTTGTATTCTCATTAGATGATTTATTTTCAGAATCCTGCGCCAAAGCTTCGTTAACTGACGCTTTGGCGATTTGGGGCTTAGCCGTTTGATTGCCGTAAATGCGCTGCCAAACAGCCTTAATCAGCGTACCCATGTATAGGAACGGACGATACTTTACCCGGTTAACATGATTCTTAACTGTTGCTTCATAAAATTTCCGCGACTGTATTTTCAGATTAAATCCATCATCAACATATTGCTTGTTTTCTTCAAAGTCATTGGTGCAATACTGTATGACGAGAAATTTCAGATTGCTCAGGTCGAGCTTGTCAAGCAGCATGAATTCGCGCGCTGTGCCGTAGGAAGAAACCGACACGTTGAGGGTTTTCATTCCGGTGGTTTGTTCAACCAGCGAAGAAAAAATCCTGTCATTCTCCATCCCCCACCCCATCGTATAGGAATCTCCGAGCATAACGATCTCCGGCTTTTCCAGCGAAGCGTCATTATCCCGCAAACCCATTTTGTTATATGAATAAATGCAATCGAATTCTACCGAGCGATGCCGGCAATCACCGGGTTTCATGGCGTAGAACAACTTGTCATCAAACCGGGCGCATTGCGGCTGAAACTGTATAATGTCCAGCTCGTGCATGTAATAAAGATGCGTGACTGCCCGGTGCAGATATGCGGAATGTTGCGCAAACGTGGGATGATGCAAGGAATAGAATAACAGTCCTTCTATCGCGAAGGGTAAAAACAAGACCGATGCAACAATCATTAAAATAACTGCGCGGGGATGCCGGTTAAAAAAATATTTCGATGACATCAATTTTCAATTATGACGCTGATTAATGCATCTGCCACTTTCCGGTGTCCGGAAGCGTTCAAATGGTCGTCAATGATATAGTAGTCGCTTTTGTTAAAAAATGCAGCGGCATCAATCAGTTTCATGTTTTTTATAAAGTCGGGATAATCTTGCTTTTTCCAAATCGAAAGCTGCTCAGTAAAACCATGAATGTCCAGTGTATAATGGGACAGATTCAGCGCGATGATCTGAACATCTTTCGGAAAATTCTGCCTGCTCAGAATTTCAAGAAACAGTTTCACTTCCATCGTAACGTTACTCAGCAGGTTGGTATTTTGCTCTTGTCCGGCTTTGGCTTGCCTGATGAACAAACCGGCAACACGGCTCAGAAAAACGGAGGTCAGCAAAAATGGAGAATATCGCACCCGGCTCGCATGCCGCCTGCATTCATCTTCGTATTCATTCTTTGTCATAATTCTGAGTTGGAAGCCGTCATTGACGTACGCAAAATTTTCAACGAAGTCGTTCGCGCTGTATTGAATAATGACGGTCTTCACATTGGACAAATCGAGCCGCTTCAGCAGCATCACCTCCCGCGCTGTGCCAAAAGACGGCACACCGGCATTAAGGACTTTTTCTCCCGTTGTGTTCTCTATCATCTGAGCAAAAGTTTCATTCTGCTCCACGCCCCACCCCATCGCGTAAGAATCGCCCAGCACGATGATCTCCGGCTGAACCAGAGACGATTCATCATCCCGCAATCCCGCGCTGTTAACCGAATACTTGTTTGAGTATTCGATATTTTCCATGACACATTCTCCCGGCTTCAGCATATACGTCAGTTCCGGGTCATAGCGGGCGCACTCCGGCATAAGCTGAATTATATTTCTATAATTATTAAAATAAACATTGGAAACCGTTGACTTAAAAAAAGGGAAATAATTATTAAGAACAGGAGCTTTGAGGAACAAGAACAGCGTTCCTTCCATAAGCGCGGTCGCAGCCAAGGCGCCCGTAACGACCACAGCGGCAATCGTCAGTTTCGGATATTTGCGAAACCATCTTTTTTCACCCATCAATTCCGGATATTCTGATTCGTAAAAGTAAGTATCACAGCGGAAATGGGCTTGGGAAGGAGCCACAAAACGAAACTGCCGGAGTCTCCCCCGGCAGCTTCCCTTTGTAACAAAGCCTTGTATTTTCAAAATTCAAATTTCATGCATTGATCTTTATTGTTTTATCATTTTCCCGACAAACGAACTTTCAATACCGCCTTCCGTTTGCATCATCAGTTCGTAGAAGTAAACTCCCGGAGCAGCATCAGCCGCATCCCATTGAATTGCATACTCGCCTTTTGCCTGCACTTCACTGCGAAGCGTTTCCATTTGCTGCCCGAGGTAGCTGTAAATTTTCACGGTTACCTTCGCATCCGATTCAAGAGCATAGCTGATCGTTGCATGAGAAATGACAGGATTCGGATATGCCTCAACGGAACTTACCAGCGTGTTAGGATCCTGAACTCCCGTTGACAGTACCTTGAACGTAAATGTCTGGCTGGATGCCGCATCGTCTCCATCGCTCACGCTGACAAACCACTGGTAATTTTCATTTGCCGCAAACAATGATGAATTGTTGAGCATCAATGACGTTGCATCTATCACCGTCATGGTCGTATCCAACTGACGGCCCCTGATTGTCACGAAGTAGGTCAGCACGTCATCATCCCCGTCAACAGAAGATTCCCAGGTGAACTCGATGGCGCCAGGATCAGCGATAGCGCTTCCGTCTGCAGGCGTCAGCAGGCTGAATGCTGAAGGCGCATCTTCCACTGAATTAACGGTCACCACAAAGTTTGTGGATTCAGCAGCCCCTTCCGGATCCTTTGCCTGAACCGTAATCGTGGCATTCCCGTGCGCATCCGGCACGAAACTGATGTTCAGCTTATTATCAGCGTCAATTGCCGCCATAACAAGCGAAGCGCTGTTATTTACAATACTGTATGTCAGGTTTCCGGGTGTTTCAGCATCACCGAAAATATCATCAAGCGAAACATGTCCAATAATGTCTTGCGCGTCTTCATTAACATGAACATCCGGAATCCGGGTGATGACAAACGGCTTGTCATTCACGCTGTTGATGTTGATGAATACAACAGCATTATCGGCAGAATACAGCGCGCCTGCCGCAGCATTCCACAGGAAGCTGTCAACACCCGAAAACTCATCGGCAGGATCGTAGATAAGAGAGTTGATGTCAGCCGCTGCTATTTCAGCCATCGCTCCCACAGTGTTGCCGTTCAACAGCAGCGCGCCATGAGCGGGCAAAGAAACAATCCTGATCCTGACTAACGCATCGCCCTCCGCATCGGTCATGCTGCCTGCAAAATCGCCAGTCTGGAACCCGAGCGTTTTATCTTCCTGTCCGTATTTCACAATATCAGACAACACCGGGTTATCATCCACAGGGTTAACAGTGACGGTGAATGTTCTTGAAATGATATTATCAGTTGACTGGCCATCATCCACCGTCACGGTGATGACAGCAGAACCCGACTGATTGGCGGCCGGAGCATATTCCAAAGCGCCTGTTGCATCAGGATTATTATAAATAATAACCGGATTGGGTATCAGTGAAGGATTGCTTGATACAGCCGTTATTGAGAGCACATCCGTTTCATTAGGTCCTGGAGTAATGCTTGTCAGTTGAATAGTCTGCGTGGAAGCATCTTCCAATATGGCGGCCGGATCATTGATAGCATTTACAGCAGGCGCATCGTTCACAGGATTGACAGTTACCGTGAATGATTTGCTGACAGTGTTGTTATCCGGCTCCCCGTCATCAACGGTCACTGTTATCACTGCAACGCCATATTGATCGGGGGCAGGCGCATAACTCAGCATTCCCGCATCGTCCGGGCTGTTGTACGCAACAGTCGGATTCGGAATCAATGCAGGATTGCTGGAAACAGCGGTCACGTTCATAGCCTGCGCCTCATTGAAACCTGCGGTAATGCCCGCTAACTGAACCATCTGCACGGACGCGTCTTCATCAATAGCTGCCGGATCACCGATTGCATCCAGCGTTGGCTGGTAGTTGGTGTCAATCACGGTGAACACAAACTGCATTGAATCTGGCAATCGCCATGCCAACTGCCCTTGGGCATGAGCGAG
>CAZCXH010000147.1:0-13207 GCA_964502525.1 uncultured Chitinophagaceae bacterium | reverse complement strand
GGAGAGGGAGTAAGTGGTAGAATTATTAGAACTGCCCGCTTTAAACCTTAAACTGCTCAGAATAGTACTCCGATTCTTAAACCGAGGTTATTGAGGCCGATTTTATCTTCGTTAAAGTCGCTGAGCACATTGACGAAGCCGTTGCGGTAAAACACGCCAGCCACCAATGCGGTTTTCTCGCTGAAAGGATATTCAATGCCGCCTTCAACGTGAAGAGCAAGGTCAAAAATGAGCGATTCAAAGACGCCATCCGTTTGATCCTTGTTCTTTACGATATTGTCGTTTTCAAAAATCTGAACGCCATTTGCTTCAGCGTCAACTCGCGCTTTGTAGCGGAATGACATCACCAATCCCAGTCCGCCATAATACCTGAATTTGCCAATTTGATTTGTCCTCATCTTGAAAACCACCGGCAGATTAATGTAATGCAGCTTGAACCTGGTATTGACATCACCGGCAAACAGGGTGTCTCCCTGATTCCTCATCAGCACCGAATCAGTATAAACCAGGTTGCCCCCTGAAAGCGTAACAGTGATGCCTGTGGCAAGGATGTAATTCTCGCTGAAATTGATGTCTGTAATAAACCCGTATTCTATGCCGCCACGCACTTTCCCCTTTTCAATTTCGCTGGCCTCCGGATTCATCCATGAAATAAGCGGGTTGGCAGTGAATCCGAATCTCAAATCCGGCTGCCCGAAGCAAACGGCAGTAGCCAGCAGCATTGTTTGTATCAATATTGCTTTCATGAACTTTAAAATATTATTTTTGATAATTGTTGGAATGCCAATATCAGCGGAAATGAAAATTATGCTTAATGCAGTTGTTGTTTTCCTTCTCCTGACCGGAGGATGTCATTGCAACAAAATTAGAAAAAATGCAGACCTCGCAGGAATAGAGGTCAACATCAAGATTAACAGGTTGGATAATATCCTGTTCAGGTTAAGTCCGGAAAACATGCAGGCGCAGTTTCCGGCTATTGACAGCGTTTACCGCGGCTTCCTGTCCTTTTATGTACGCGAGCTTTTGGTGCTTGGCGACTATTATAAGCAGCCGGATTCAACCATCGTCAGGCTCAACAGATATCTGAGTGATCCTTACGTCCAGGAAGTGCGCGACAGTTGCGAAAAAACCTTTGGTGATACAAAAATGATCGAAGACGAATTGTCCCGGGCTTTGCGGTATTACAAATTCTATTTCCCCCATAGAAATATCCCGGAAGTTGTAACATTCATCTCTAATTTCAGCTACTCAGCCATTACTTACGACACAACTTTTCTTGGCATCGGATTGGACATGTACCTCGGGGAGAATTTCAAATATTATCATGACCTTTATCCGAAATACATGTATGAGAAATTTTCACCCGAGTACCTCACCGCCAACTGCATGAAGGCGCTTGCCACCGAAAACTTCAAAATCGAGCCTCATGATAACACGATGCTGAGCCATATGATCAGCAATGGCATGGTGCTGTATTTTATCGACCTCGTGATGCCTGATGAGGAAGACTACAAAAAAATAGGCTTCAACCCCGAAGATATTCACTGGTGCTTTGTCAACGAGCCTGAAATCTGGAAGTTCTTCATTGACCGCGATCTGCTTTATACGGTTGACACTGAAAAGCAAAAACTTTATATCGCACCCGGTCCCTCTTCATCCGGGATGCCCAAGGATGCGCCTGGCAATGTCGGCACCTGGGTGGGGTGGCAGATTGTGAGGGCTTACGCTAATAAGTATCCTGACTTATCATTTGATGAACTGCTGCAAAAAGACCCGCAGACGGTGCTTTCGCAATCGGGATACAAGCCGAGCAGAAAGCTGTTTTGAAATTCAGGAATTGCTGTTTCACATCCTCTTCACAACCTCGTCCATCTCCTTTTTCGGGAAATCGTCTTTGTATACCGAACATTTTACCGTTTCATTTTTTCGAAAACCTGACTTGTTTCGGTATATTCACATTCACCCTTAAACTTTGGCACGGTCTTGGTTTTATACACCTTAAAATGGAGGTAACTATGAAAATCAAACTTCTACTCATTGCAATTTTTTTGTTAGCCCTTACCGCTGCAACGTTTGCCAACCACGCAAGAACAGCGCTCAACCTGCACATGTTTGACGGCAGGCCCATCTCAGTGCTGGTGGACGGTGTGCCGCATGGCTCCGTGACCTCGCAGCATGAGATATTGAATCTCACTCCGGGTGTTCACCGCCTGAAGGTGCTTGCCGTCATGCAGCATCCATTCGGGTGGCACGGCAGCATGACGCAGGTGTTCCGCGGCAATGTTGAGATTTTCGAAGGATTCGCAACCTATGCGGTCATCCACAGGGGCAACAGTTTGATAATTGAAGATTACGAAGCGCTGTATGTCGAACCTGCTCCGGCTCCTGGATGCCTGCCGGGATATTCGCCCTTTCCTGATGGCAACCATCCTCACCATGGCGGTATGCGGTCTTCAAATTGCAGCAACACGTCAGGCTATGACAATAATTGGAATGGCAATGACTGGAACGGTAATAACTGGGGTAGCTATCCTGGCACGGGCTTCAGAACCCCAATGAGCCAGGATGATTTCAGCCGATTGCTGAACGTGATAGATTCCAAATCGTTTGAGAGCACCCGGGAAGATATTGCGATGGGCGCCATCGGCAGCAATTATTTCACCTCGCAACAAGTGCTTCAGATGCTGAATGTGTTCACCTTTGAATCAACAAAGGTGAAAGTGGCTAAAAGCGCTTATGACAAGGTAGTGAACCCTGATAAATACTATATCGTGTATGACGCCTTCACGTTTGAAAGCAGCATCAGTGATTTGCAGGCAAGCATCCGATAGTTTAAGGTTTAAAGCATGAAGTTGTTGAACAAATTTTCAAACATAACATTAAACCTGAAACTAAAATTTAAACCTTGAGGAACTGAACTTTGAGGGCAGAGGGGAGAAAGGGGATTCGCCAAAGCGCGGATTCCCTTTCTCTGTTTAGGAGACATTCAATTTATTACCCTATGCAGAATCGAGGCTGTCATTTTTTTTCTAAATTTCCATAATGGATCTTTTCTCTCAAACTCCGTACGGCAATTCCAGCGATAACACGCCCCGCGCAAACCGTTATCGTGAATCATTCAGGGAAGAACTGAAAAAGCTCAATCCCGAACAGCGCAAAGCAGTTGAAACCATTGAAGGTCCCGTGCTGGTGATTGCCGGACCGGGAACGGGCAAGACGCAAATCCTTGCCGCCCGCATTGGATACATCTTGGAGAATACCGATGCCCGTCCTGAAAACATTTTATGCCTTACCTATACGGACGCAGGCGCCATCGCCATGCGCAAGCGCCTGCTGAAGTTTATCGGGCCGGAAGCCTACCGCCTCACCATTAACACGTTTCATGCATTCTGCAACAACATCATCCAGGACAATCTCGACCTGTTCGGCATCCACGACCTGGAACTGATTTCCGATCTGGAAGTGAATGACATCCTGCGGAAAATGATTGACGGCTTCCCGCTCGATCATCCTCTGAAGCGTGTCACTGCCGACCCGTATTTCGAGAGAAAACGGATGCGTGATCTGTTCAGCGCGATGAAGAAGGAAGGATGGACTTCTGAATATATATTCGATAAAATTGGTGAATACATCGCCTCACTTCCCGATCGAGAAGAATATCGCTACAAAAATTCCAGCAAATCAAAAGGCTATCAAAAGGGAGATCTGAAGGTTTCAAAAATCAGGGAAGTTGAAGATCAGATGGAAAAACTTAAAGCCGCAGCGAATGAATTTCCGCGTTATGTGGAAACCGTCATGAAAATGAAGCGTTACGATTTTGACGACATGCTGCTGTGGATGCGGAATGCGTTTGAACAAAATGCCGATCTGCTTTTGAACTATCAGGAACGTTTTCAATACGTTCTCGTTGATGAATATCAGGATACCAATGGTATTCAAAACCAGATCTTGCGCCAGCTTATCAGCTATTGGGACGAGCCGAACGTATTTGTGGTGGGAGATGATGACCAGTCCATCTTCCGCTTCCAGGGCGCAAACGTGCAGAATATCATGCAGTTTCGCGCGCAGTATGCGGATGCGAAAGTTTTTCTCATCACAGAGAACTATCGCTCCTCGCAGAAAATTCTTGATGTGGCGAAAGCGCTTATTGACCGCAACCGCGAGCGGCTCATCAACGCCATTCCGGGGCTGAGCAAGGATCTGACTGCAAAAGGAAATAATGCAGGTTTTGATGCGCAGCCTGAAATACGCGAATATCCGAGCGTGGATTATGAAACCGCCCATCTCGCGCAGGAAATCATGGCGCTGAAAGAAAAAGGCGTGAACCCCGGCAGCATCGCGGTGATTTACCGCAAACACCGGCAGGTGGAAGATTTGGCGCGCTGCCTTGAGGCAAGCAACATATCGGTGAACCTGAAGCGCAGGGCCAACGTGCTGAATGCAGCAATGGTGAGCCATGTCATCACGATACTGGAATACATTGATGCGGAAACGCAGTCACCGAAAAGCGGAGAGCATCTGCTGTTTGACATATTGCATTTTGACATATTCAACATCAATCCGCTGGTGATTGCGCGCATCGCCCTGGAGATAGGGCAAGGGAAGCGTGACAGCCGTATGATGACGTGGCGTGAAGAAATAAAGCAGGTTTCAACGCGGATGAAGAATGAATTGTTCGGTGAGAATGATGACGGGAATTTGCGCGTCATCAAAAAGCTGGGCGATGATTTGGAATACTGGATCAGCGAAGCAAAAAACCTCACCGTGCAGCAATTGCTGGAAAAGATTGTGACCCGCGGTGGCGTGCTGAAATACATCCTGCAATCGCCCGACAAGATGTGGCTGATGCAGGAGATGACCACGTTCTTCAATTTTGTGAAAAGCGAGAGCGCGAAAAACCCTCGCCTCACCATCCGCAGGTTGGTTGAAATCATCGGCATGATGCGCGCTGACAAAATCGAGTTGCCCGTCAGCAAAATTTCCTTCAGCGAAAGCGGTGTGAATCTGTTGACCGCGCATTCATCGAAAGGACTGGAGTTTGATTACGTATTCCTGCTTGGCTGCACAAAAGAAGCATGGGAAAAGGGCGGCAGGGGAACGGGCTACGGGTTTCCCGACAACATGGTGACGCGATACACTGCTGATGGCGATGAGCAGGAGGAGTCGAGGCGCTTGTTTTATGTCGCCATGACGCGAGCTAAAAAATATTTATACGTCAGTTACCACACGTCCGACAAGAACATGGTTGACCAGCAGGAGTGCCGCTTTGTTGGGGAAATCGTCACGTCATGCGGCATCGCTGCCCGGAAAATTGAGGTGGGCGATGATGCGCTGCTGCATTTCCATGAACAACTGATGACGGAAGAAAAGACGCCTCAACTTGAACTGGTTGAAGAGACGAGGATGCGCAAGGCGCTGGAAAATTATTCGCTCAGCATCACCCACCTGAATGAATACCTGCGCTGCCCGATTAGTTTTTATTTCAAATATGTACTGAAGGTGCCCACGGCAAAGAGCGAGCACCAGGCGTTTGGCATTGCCGTGCATTTCGCGCTGGAACAACTTTCAAGGAAGATGCTTGCTGCCGAAGGAAAGAAATTCCCTCCCGTTGAAACATTGCTCCGCGACTTTGAAATGTCAATGCACCGGCAGGAAGATGCGTTCACCGAAGAGCAGTTCAAACGCAGGCTTGAATACGGAAAAAATGTGTTGTCGCAATATTTCCAACACTACATCCCTTCATGGAACAACGTCATCTCGCCCGAGCGTTATTTCCGTGATGTGGAGGTGAACGGCACGCCCATCACGGGGAAGGTGGACAAGATTGAGTTTGAAGGAAAGAATGTGAACGTGGTGGATTACAAAACCGGCAATCCGAAAAACGGGCAAAAGAAACTGCTTGCGCTGGATGGCGAATATTGGCGGCAGGCGGTGTTCTACAGAATATTGATTGAAAACTCCCCGCAGGTGGACTGGAAATTCGCTTCCGCTGAAATTGACTTCGTACAGCCCGGTGATGATGGAAAATATTACAAGCATCGCATCTCCGCAGGCGACTCTGAAACGGAAATGGTGAAGGACCAGATTGCGCGCACCTACAACAGCATCATGAACCTGGAATTCAAAACCGGCTGCAACGATAAGAACTGCGACTGGTGCAACTTCGTGAAGTCACGCTATCAAAGTGTGCCGCAGGATGAGGAAGTTGATTAGCCGGTTTGATGATTCGCTCATGGGATGCGGCTTATTCTTCCTTTAAAAATACCTTTCCATAGGACGAATTGGATAAATGCTCGTTCACATTAATCCTCACCACATATCCCCCCGAAGCCACCTTGTTTGAACGAGCATCTTTCCCGTCCCATTGAATGCGGTGCAAGCCTGCGGGCTGCTCGCCCGTCATCAATGTTCTCACGGTTCTTCCCAAAATGTCGAGCACACTCAGTTCCACGAATCCTGATTGATGAAGGCTGAAACTGATGACGGTTTCTCCGCTGGATGGATTGGGAAATACCGTCAGCGAAAAATCCGAATAAGGTTCTTCGATTCCGACAATCGTGTCCCATCCGGCAACGGTGGTGAAGTTCAATGAGAATTCAGAAGTGCTTCCGCTCTCACCGGTAGCCGTTGCTGTGATAGTGTCGCCTGCGGCAAGCCCGCTCACCATCACTGCCCACGTGCCTGCTGCATCGGGAGTTGCAGAGCCGAGGTAGGTCATGCCTTCACCATGATGCAGCAGCGGCTCAGAGGCAGCCTTGAACAATTCCACCACAGCTTGATTAGGATTTTGCGTGTCCAATGTTCCCCTCACAATCGTATTGCCCGTGCCTGCATTGCGTTTTGACGAAATAATCACCGGAAAATTCATCTGGTTGTTCGCTCCCTCGTCCATATCGCCCGCATCATTTTCATTGACGGACGGAGGAAAAATTTCGATGCCGAGATAGTTGTTGCTGAAAATTGAATTGCCGGAAATCGTATTATTCACCGTGCCGCTGTCCGTCAGCACCACTCCGCTTGAATCATTATAGGCAATCACGTTTCCCTTGCCGGGTTCGCCAATGCGGTTGTGGCTGGCGCCATTGGCAATCGCAATTCCGGCTTGTCCGTTTCCCAAATCGGAAATGCCGTCCGCGCCCGTGCCGATGAAATTATTTGTCACCACGTTGCTGTCCGCATATTCATATAAAATAATTCCGAGCGCGGTGTTGCCCGAAATCACATTATTATCCACCGTGTTGCGCGAAGGGAACGAAGCAAATCCGATTCCGTTCAGGTTGGGAATCGCGGAAGAGCCGGTGAGGTCGGTGCCGATGTAATTGTGGCTGATTTCGTTGTAGCTCGTGAGGTTGTCGGCAACTTCAATTCCTTCGTAGCGGTTGCCTGAAATCACGTTCGCATCCGCAAATGAAGAGCCGCCAACGATATTGTATCGCGCTCCAACCGCAATCAGCAAGCCCACATCATTCGGAATGGCAGCGCTGCCCGCAGCGTTGGTGCCAATCCTGTTTCTTTTCACCTCGTTGTAATACGTGCCGTTGGTGACGAGGAAAATTCCGTAGCTGACATTTCCTGAAAGCACATTGTCGTAGATGTAATTATGGTTGGATGCAGCGTCCAGACAGATGCCCGTGGCGTTGGGCATGGCGGTGTTTCCGGTAGCATCGGTGCCAATATAATTTCCCACCACATAATTCTCAGAAGTCTGCCCGTAATAAATCATTCCATACACGCGGTTGCCCGAGATGATGTTGCGTTCAGCAACGGTGGTTCCCCCGATGACGTTGTGCATCGCCACCGTATTCAGTTCAATGCCGTTTGCCTGATAAAGCGTGTCGTTTACTTTTAATGCGTTTATCCCCGTTGCATCCGGGCCCAGATAATTCCCTATCACGATGTTGCTGTCAGCCGATTCGATATACATGCCAATTTCCCAGTTGCCGGAAATCACGTTGCGCGCTCCGGGAGCCGTTCCACCGATAATATTTTTATCCGCGTTGGTTTTTATCAGCACGCCTACGTGATTGTCAAGAATGTTCAATCCCGAAACATCCACGCCAATGTAATTTCCAAGAACGTGATTTTCCTCCGCGCCCGTGCCGTTAATGAGGATGCCGCTGTCAATGTTTCCCGAGATGATGTTTCTTTCCGCAGCCGTTGTTCCGCCAATGATATTATTTCCGGCATTGGTGATGACGATGCCGAATTGGTTGGATATTTTTTGCGCGCCCGAAACATCAGTCCCGATGAAATTACCAATGACGATATTGCCGCTGGAGCCGGTTCCGTTGATAGCCACACCGCCCTGCGTATTGCCGGAGATGAGGTTGCGCTTGCCGGAAACCGTGCCGCCAATCGTGTTTTGCGAGGCGTTGTTTATGACAATGCCGAAATCATTATGCAGGCTGTCGGTGCCGGCTGCGTTTGTTCCTATATAATTTCCGGTGATGATGTTGCCCGTTGAGCCGCTGCCGTTGAGCACAATTCCGCCATCGGTATTTCCTGAAATAATATTTCTTTCGGCAGGTGACGCTCCGCCAACCGTGTTGCCGGGCGAGTTGTCGAAAACGATTCCAATGCCGTTGGGCAAAGCGAACATGCCGCTGGCATCCGTTCCAATCATGTTGCCGGTGATGAGAATGTTGCTGGCGGGCGACAAGCCGATTCCGAAATCGGTATTTCCGGAAATCACGTTGTCGCGGATGGTAATGTTGGATGCATTGCCGGAAAAAGCAATGCCGATGGTATTGCTGAAAGCCGCAGCGCCCGTTGCATCTGTTCCAATATAATTTTCAGCAACAATGTTTTGCCCTGCCATCGTTCCGTAAAATTCCATCGCGTGTGAAAATCCGCCCATCACAAAACCCCTGACGGTGTTTGCAGGGGAAACAATGCGGAAAGCATAGGTGTGCGCATTTCCGCCATCCAGAACAATTTCAGGACCCTGCGTGTTCGTATTTCCCCGGTTGGCGGTTTGAGTGGTTGCATCAATGTTCACATAGCCGCTGGTAATCATCGGCATGTCCGACAGAAGCGTAATCGTCCATACGCCCATCGTTGAATCGTAATTCAGGTCTGTGGGCGGAATATCGAATGTTATCGCATCAGGACCAAAAACGGAGTTCGCATCGGTGATGGCTTGCCGCAGCGAGCCGCTGCCGGAATCGTTGGTATTGGTGACGGTGTAGGTGGCTGCATGGATTGCGAAAGGAAGGAACGCGATTGCAATAATGAAAACATTTTTAAGCCGCATGATGAAACACGAAAACTGTTAATGCGGGAAAGATAATTAAAGGGATGCATTATTAAGGTGAGATAGGTTAGCGAAGAAAATCATGAAGATTTCAGACTCCATCTGAGTGCAATGGGGAATTCACAGGGCAACACGCATTAAAATCCTCCTGATTATCAATCTGTTTCATTGCCGTTGGCTTCAGTCAACGGTTTAGAATGCTGAAAGCGAGCAGGCTTTAGCCAAATAACTCCTCTAATTTATTCGTGTTGGGCTAAAGCCCATTAGCGCTCTGTCCTTATAAACTCCGTTGGCTGAAGCCAACGGCAATGAAAAAACTTGCCTGCAATTTAATGCGTGTTGCCCTGAGGGAATCCATAAAGTGTCCCTACAAAAAATTAATTTAGAGCCAATCTCAATACAAATCGCGGAAAACATCATGAAAAAAAATATAGTCACTCTGGCTCTTCTCATCCTGATTTCCTGTGTTTCTCAAAAACTTCATGCGCAGTGCAGCGGTTGCACCACAACCATATCCAGCGCGAACTCGCTTCCGCAGGTGGTTGGCGCGGGCCAAAAATTATGCATCACGTCAACGGGCGTTGTGCAGGGAGCCATTGTGATAAGTGGCGGTGAAGTGTGCAATGAAGGCAGCATCGGAAACACCAGCATTGCGCTTGTCAGCGGCTCGCTGGTGAATCACGGCACGATGAATACAACGCAGTTTGCCGTTACCAGCGGCACGGTGACCAATGAAGGAACAGCCACAATTGACAGTCTGGGAATTTTCGGAGTGAATATCACTATTAATAATAACAGCATCCTCAACGCCCGCCACCTTGCATTATACAAAACCGGCACCGGCAGCGAACCCATTTTGAACAATAGCGGAAGCCTGACGGCTGACAGCCTGAGCGTCAATCTTTCACAACTCGTGAACTCAGGCACGGTGCAGGTAAATTATGATTTTTCAAACCTCCTTAACGGAACAGTCGTCAATACGGGCGGCATGAGCGTGGGACGCGACTTTTCCAATGCAGGAACATTCAGCGCCTACTGCATGATTCCCGTTGGGCGCGACTGGTCAAACTCAGGCAGCATGACAGGACCTGCCACCGGCTGCGGAGGTTTTACCGTAGCCGGCTTAACGGGCAACTATGGCACATTCGGCATGGACAACAGCAATCTGGACATGTGCGACCTCGGCAATCCGCCTAACGGCTTTGACGGCTTCTCCGGCACCACAGGCGCCAATGTTACTTATTGCATGTGCGTCAACAACTGTCAAAATACGTCCGCTGTTCAACCTCCGGTTCGCCATGAGGATGACATTCATATTATTTCGAATCCTTTTCATGATGAAGTTGTCGTGGCGTTTATGAATCAGGAAAATCAGCCCTGCGTCTTCAGGCTGTTCGATGTACGCGGCAATCTTGTCTTTTCGAAACAACATACTGCCGGAAGTGAAATCAGAATAAATGAAATCCATCTCCCCGCGGGGTGCTATTTCTTTCTTCTCGCGGGAAAGGATTTTGCCGTACGCGGAAAAATGGTGAAAGAGTGAAGCGCGCAACGCCTCATTTGAAAACGTAACAACAATTCTTAATTTCAGCAGGCAGAGGCGCAGTAAAAAACGCAAGGAGGAGTAGAAACATGCGAATAAAGGAGAAGGATTCAAAATTATTGCATCTGCAGGCGCAGCCTGTCATTGATTTCATTTCAAACTATACCGACATCCATGCGAAGGAGAGAAGTGCAATGATAAAGGCGGTAAAGTTTTCTTCTCACGATAAAAATGATGTGCTGATTCAGCAGGGAAAAGTATCAGGCAGAATTGCTTTCATAACAAAGGGCAGCATACGTTCATACTACTCGGATGAGCACGATGCAGTGCACACCATCGGTTTCGCTTTTGAGAATGAGCCGCTGGTTGCCGCTGAAAGCTTTACGCGGCAGACTCCTTCAGGCACTTCCGCAGCGGCATTGGAGCCTACCGATTTGCTCTGGACAAGCCATGCGGAGTTTTTTGATTTTCTAAAATCGTTCCCGAAATATGAAACTGCGCTGAGAATCTTTCTGAGCGAGCATTTGGCGATGGAGGGCGAGCAGTCGAAACTGCTGAGAATCGCATCGTCCCGCGAGCGGTATAATGCCTTTTGTAAAATGCGTCCTGAAGTTATCAAAAGGGTTCCGTTAAAATATATTGCCTCTTATCTCGGCATGGCGCTTGAAACACTCAGCAGGATTCGCGCGGGGAAACTATAAGATTCTGTATTTTTTTGACCTGCGTCAAACTTTTTTCATCGGCATTTCTTTAACTTTATTCTTCATAAAATAACAAGCTATGCTGTATCATTATGCAAAATACTACCTCACGCCTGTGTTGGCGCTCACCGGCTTCACCGGTGCCATGATTGGCGGACCCTGGATGTGGATGGGGCTGACCATCGTTTTTGCCGTTGTCATCGGGGGCGATGCGCTCTTTGGCGAAGACCCCAAACTGCGCGAATACAAATATCCCTGGCTCATCAAGCTGCCACTGCATCTGGCGCTTCCCATGATTACGGTTACCCTGTTCGTGATGGCGTGGTCAGCAGGCAGCGGGGAAACTGATTTCCTGGGCATTGGCGCTTTCCTGGGAAAAATATTTGATTATGATTTCATTGCCGCCCGTAACAATTCATTGTGGACGCAGCACCTGGGAGCAGTCATCGGCACCGGATTTTTGGTTGCCGGATATGGAACGAACGTGGCGCACGAACTCACCCACCGCGTGAAAGACAGGTGGGCATGCATCGAGGGGCGCTGGATTCTGGCGGCAAGCTGCAATGCCGATTTTTCCATTGAGCACGTTTACGGACATCATGTAACGGTGGGCACCGATGAAGACCCCGCCACCGCAAAGCGTGGAGAAAATGTTTACGCTTTTTTCCTGCGCTCCACAATCATGGGACATGTACACGCATGGAAATGTGAAACCGCTCGTCTGAAGAAAAAGAATCAGAGCATTTGGTCGTGGCACAACCTGATGCTCACCGGCTATCTGATGAGCCTCTGCTGGATGGCATTATTTTATTATGCGGCAGGCTGGGTCGGTCTGCTCTTCTTCTTTGCGCAGGCGTTCATCGCCAAGTTTATCCTTGAGGTGGTGAACTACATGGAGCATTACGGGCTGAGGCGCAAGCCGGGCGAGCCGGTGGGTCCGCAACATTCGTGGAACACGAACAAGACCATGAGCAGCATTGTGCTTTACACGCTCACGCGCCATTCAGCGCATCACGAAAAGCCGCGCACTCCTTTCTGGCAACTCGACCCTTATCCCGATGCGCCACAGATGCCCTACGGCTATCTCACCAACATTCTCATCTGCCTTGTTCCGCCACTGTGGTTCAGCATCATCGGACCGCGGCTGAAACAGTGGGACACAGCGTATGCGTGAATTTTAACCGATTGTATCCGCTTTTCCGCTGTACAAGGCAGCAGGCGATACGGTGTTTTCAGAACACCTGAAAGATGAAGTTGAAAATTACATTCGTGAAATTTCTTTTGCGCTCTTTTCATACGTCTGTTTCTGTCTTTGATTGGTAGCGTTGCGCGATGTGAGCGCATTACCTTCGGGCATAGAAGGCCTGAAGCAGGATTCTCTCCCTGACGTTGCTATTTTTACCTTCATTCTCCATGGGCGTTCACGAACCCGCAGTGCTCCACTGTCGCCCTCACTCGCGTTCCGCGAGCGCGAGTAAATAAAAAAAACTTCACTCGCCAGAGGCGAGCGAAAGCGTGGGGAGGATTATGACAGAAACTGCGCGGGCTGGCTGTCCCCCGCTGGCGGGGTTTTAGGTTGTAAGTACAGCCTCTTATTACTATAACTTAAAAGCTACAACTTATGGGCAGTTCTAAAAATTCTACCACTTACTCCTTGAGTCGTCCTAAAAAAGGTTGACTGATTTTAGGGGTTAATCGGTCGGATTGTTA
>CAZCXH010000146.1:0-13301 GCA_964502525.1 uncultured Chitinophagaceae bacterium | reverse complement strand
TTTGCCCTTTGCCTTTTGCCCTTTGCCTTTTGCCCTTTGCCTTTTGCCCTTTGCCCTTTGCCTTTTGCCTTTTTCAATTTCTCCCTTCAATTCAATTCCATTGAGTATCCTGCGTATTTCATTTGCCTTGGTCATGATTTTCTGAAGCTCCTTCGTGTCGCGCTTCATCAGATGGTAATGGAACCGCTGGAGGTGCATGATATATTCGAGCAACGCCTGGCTCAGATATTCGCGGTTTTGTTCAAATATCGGTGCCCACATTTCCGGAGAGCTTTTCGCGAGCCGCACCGTTGATGAGAAACCGCTTCCTGCAAGGTTGAAAATATTCTTTTCATCCTTTTCAATATCCAGCACCGTTTGCCCAAGCAGGAAGGAGCTTACGTGCGAAAGATGCGACACGTACGCGACATGCTTGTCATGCTCCTTTGGCTCCATGAAAACGGTGTTCATTCCAAGCACGTCAAAAATTTTTTCCGCCACGGATAATGCGTGTTTGGAAGATTTGTTTTTTTCGCAGATGATGTTCGTTTTATTGCGGAACAATCCGGCAAGAGCCGCCTCAGGACCGGAGTTTTCAGTGCCGGCAATGGGATGAGCCGCCACAAATTGATTCCGTTTTGAATGAGTTGAAACTGATTTGCATATTTGGTTTTTGGTGGAGCCGGTGTCAATCACCACCGTCTTTTCGTCAATCTTATCCAGAATTTCAGGAAGCGCTGATTGCAAGGCATTAACGGGAATTGAAAGAATCACCACATCGGTTTGAAGCGCGTCCGACAGCGGAAGCATCTTATCAACCAATTTGAGTCTTACTGCCTTAGCCCCGTTTTTCTGATGATGGTCAACGCCCATGATGTGCCTTGCCGTTCCTGCCTTGCGCAGATCAAGCGCCATCGAGCCTCCGATCAATCCTACTCCGACAATTGTGATCTTCATGTTAAAAAGATGTTAGACGTTAGATAGTAGATATTAGATGTTAGATGTTAGATGTTAGACTTTGAGCTTTAAACTTCTTTATCCTTTGCAACGCTTCGTCCATCTTTTCCACCGGGCTGCACAACGAGATGCGTATGAACCTTTTTCCCGCTTCTCCAAAGATAAATCCCGGAGTGATGAAGACTTTCGTCCCATACAAAATCCTGTCAATCCATTCTTCCACATCCGCGACCTTATCCGAAACTTTTGCCCACACAAATAGTCCCGATTGGCTTGCGGAATAGCTGCAACCCAGCTCGTCCAGAATCCTGCAAGCCGCAGCTTGTCTTTCGCGGTAAATTTTATTCTGTTCTTTAAACCAACTCTTTCCATTCTTTAATGACGCCACTGCCGCTTGTTGTATTCCAAGAAACATCCCTGAATCCATATTGCTTTTCACCCGCAGGATAGCATCAATATATTCTTTCTTTCCCGCAACCCACCCTACCCTCCATCCCGCCATGTTGTGTGATTTGCTGAGAGAATTAAGTTCAAGGGCAACGTTATCCGCTCCTTCAATGGAAAGAATGCTTACCGGGTTATCATTCAATATAAGGCTGTAAGGATTGTCATTTACGATCAAAAAATCATTTTCCCCTGCAATATCCACCAGGGATTTCAACTCGTCATGCGAAGCAACCCGTCCGGTCGGCATGTGTGGAAAATTCACCCACATGAGTTTCGCGCGCGAAAGGTCTTTCCTTTTCAGCGAGTCAACATCAACTCCCCAATTCAGTTCTTCTTTCATATCATAAGTTACCAGCCTCGCTCCTGCCAGCTTTGCAACGGAGGAGTAAGTTGGATAACCTGGATTCGGAATCAGCACTTCATCGCCCTCGTTCACAAAAGCCATCGTGATGTGCATGATGCCTTCCTTGGAACCCATCAGCGGAAGTATCATCGTTTCAGGATCAAGCGTTACATTATAGATTTTCTTGCTGAACTCTGCGATTGCGTTTCTTAGCTGCGGAATCCCCTTGTAGCTCTGGTATCCATGATTGGCTGGATTACGAGCAGATTCCACCAAAGCCTCAATCGCATTTTCCGCAGGCGCAAGGTCGGGACTGCCAATGCCGAGATTGATCACGCGCAACTCAGGCGTGTCAAGCGTCTTTACCTCCGCCAGCTTTTTGGAGAAGTAATATTCCTCCACGTTAGCTACCCTGTTTGCCTGTTGTATCATTCTTATCGTTTACATATTTACGGTTTACTGTTTACTGTTACACCAACCGTAAACTGTAAACAGAACTTTAAAACTTTATCGCTGCTTTCTTATACTCGCCCAATATATTCAGATTCCTCACCTTCCTTAATATGTCGTGTATCGCGTCATTGTAATTCTTCCGCTTCTTCCACTCCACATCCACATGAATCGAATATTCCGCGGGCTTGCCGATAATCGGGATGGACTGGATTTTCGTGAGGTTGATGCTGTTCTCCTTGAACGTCATCAGCACATCAGCCAGGCTCCCCACCTCGTGAGCCACCTCGAAGCTCAGCGAAGCCTTGTTTGCTTCGGACAACGCCTTTCTGTTGCGGGAAAGAATCAGGAAACGGGTGAAATTCTTCTTGTTCGTTTCCACGCGCCTCTCTAAAATATTCAATCCGAATTTTTTCGCGGTAAACTCATTGCCGAGGGCTGCGGTGTCCTTCAGTTTCATCCCGCTGATTTTTTGCGCTGACATCGCAGTATCATCGCTTTCTTTCAGCACTATTCCGTTCATGCTGTGTAAAAACTCATAGCATTGGCGAATCGCCATCGGGTGCGACTCAACGCTCTTAATATTTTTCAACTCAACACCCTCCAGCGCAAGCAGGTGCATGTGAATGGGCAAATACAATTCGCCCACGATAGAGAAGTGATAATCCTGCAATAAAAAGTAATTCGGCAGGATGCTCCCGGCAATGGAGTTCTCAATCGCCATCACCGCAAAGTCAGCCTCGCCTTTTTTCAGCTTCTCGCACAAGGCGTGAAACGTCAGGCATTCAACAATTTCCACCGGCTCATAGAAATAGGTTTGTGCCGCTACGTCATGAAAACTGGTAGCGATGCCCTGGATAGCAACTTTCGTTTTTTTCTCTTTACTCATCTTATTTATATGTCTTGGGGCTAAAGCCCCAAAATATTTCTTTTTCATTAAACCCCGTCATAAATGGCGGGGCTATTAAATATCTCTTTATGATGCTCCCTTAACCCCGACCTTCAGGTTGGGATTCGCTAAACTCTCCACCACACAAGGGCTTTAGCCCAACTCCTGATTCCCTTTTTTCAATAGCCCCGACCTTCAGGGGATTCGCTAAACCTCGACCACGTACGGACTTTAGCCTCAACTCCTGGTACCCTTCCTTTCAATAGCCCCGACCTTCAGGTCGGGGTTATCGCTTTAGTCCAACGGAACCACCTTAAAACAAAAAATCCCGGATGAACCGGGACTTTCTGAGTTCTCTCGCTTTATCTGTTATCAGCAAGGCAACGCGCGTTCAAGCCCCGATTGGGATTGAAAGAAATAATATCCGAAATAATACTGCCTGCTGACCATTCGCTATCGTCTGTATAGCAAATAACGGAAAAAAGCTGTTCATAAACAAACCTTGCAGTAACAATCTTCCTGTGGGTATTCTTTTTTCCAATTATTCTTTTCATCTTTCAGGAAAGAAAACTACATGCCCATCCTGCGCGGGCTTTTAGGCCTCGCAACGCTTATTTTCATTTGCTACATCTTCAGCAACAACCGCAAAGCTATTGACTGGAAGCTGGTGGGTGCGGGCATCGTGCTGCAACTCGTGTTCGCCATCGGCATCATGTACCAGGTGCCCGGCTTCTATGATGTCTTCGCCTTCCTGTCGCGCGCATTCGTCCGCCTCATTGACCTCTCGCACCGCGGCACGGAGTTCCTCTTCGGCAACCTTGCCGACCAAACACAGTCATGGGGCTTCGTGTTCGCCATCAACGTGCTGCCCAACATCGTGTTCATGGCTGCCCTCTCCTCGCTGCTCTATTATCTGGGCGTGCTGCAAATCATCGTGTTTGGTTTTGCATGGGTGATGAGCAAAACGATGAAGCAGCTTTCGGGGGCGGAAAGCTTGTCAAATGCTGCTAATATATTTTTAGGGCAAACCGAAGCCCCGCTGATGATCAAGCCCTACATCCCCGCGATGACAAAATCGGAGCTGCTCTGCATCATGGTGGGCGGCATGGCAAACACAGCAGGCAGCGTGCTGGGCGCCTATGTGCAGTTTCTCGGGGGCGCTGACACGGAGATGCAGCAGTTCTACGCGCTGCAGATGATGTCGCAGTCGGTGATGTCAGCGCCTGCGGCTATCGTATGCGCCAAAATCCTTTTTCCGCAGGTGAATGGCGAGGCGGTTTCAAAAGACCTGAACGTGCCCAAGGAAAAAGCCGGCAGCAACATCCTCGATGCCATTGCCAACGGCACTACTGACGGGCTGAAGCTTGCGCTCAACGTGGCTGGGATGCTGGTGGTGTTCATCGCGCTGATGGCGGTGCTCAATTACATCCTCTTCAAAATCGGCACCATCGGCAGTCTCAACGACCTCATCAGTGCCAGCAGCAACCAGCGCTTTGACGGGCTTTCGCTTCAGTTTATTTTCGGATATGTTTTTTCACCACTCGCATGGCTCATGGGCGTTGCCGGAAGCGACATGCTTGCCGTTGGACAACTGCTGGGCGAGAAAACAGTGCTCAACGAGTTTGTCGCTTACATCTCCATGTCCGGAATGATCAAAGACGGGCTGCTTTCCGACCAGCGTTCCATCGTCATCGCCACGTATGCGCTGTGCGGCTTCGCCAACTTCTCCTCCATCGGCATCCAGATTGGCGGCATCGGGGTGATGGCGCCCAACCAGCGCAGAAGCCTTTCGGAGCTGGGCATCAAATCGCTGCTGGGCGGCTTCCTCGCCTGCCTCATGACCGCTGTCATTGCCGGGGCGCTGTGGCATTGAATGTTCGAAATTTCCTCTTATGCTATGTCTATTTCGCTATAATCTGATGATATGAAACCACCTAATGCATTGCATGACGATTTCCGATATCACTTTTTGTTGCGAAGGTTGAAATAAACTGAAAGCGGGAGGCACTCCTGCTGGCGCGAGAATGACGCGATGATTTCAGAGCGCCTGCCTTTCCGAGTTATGGAGTAGTGATAATAAGCTGACGAGTTGCGCTGCCAATGCGACAAACGGCAGCAGCGAACCCCGTACGCGCCTCATCTCCATCCTGCTTAGCGGCATTATCTTTGATGCTCTTGCCATTTATGGAGGCAAAAGTCATGTTCAACCGCGCCACGGAAATACCGGTGATGGAGGCGTTCGGCACGCTGCAGGGCGAGGGCTTCCACCAGGGCAAGGCGGCTTATTTCATCCGCCTGGCGGGGTGCGATGTGGGGTGCGCGTGGTGTGATGTGAAGGAGTCGTGGAAGGCAGAGGATAGTCAAATAAGAACTATTGCTGATATTGTTACAGAGGCGTCAGAACATAAAAGCCGGATTGCCGTGATTACCGGGGGCGAGCCGCTGATGCATGATCTGGGTGCATTGACAAAAGCGCTCAGGCAGAGCGGGTTTAAAACGCATCTTGAAACATCGGGAGCCTATCCACTCACGGGAAAGTGGGACTGGATTTGCCTTTCTCCGAAAAAATTCAAACAACCGCTGCCGGAAATCTTCAAATATGCAGATGAACTGAAAATTATCGTTTTCAACAAGTCCGACTTTGCATGGGGAGAACTTAATGCGTCAAAAGCGGCAGATGGGTGTAAATTGTACCTGCAACCGGAATGGAGCAGAGCGGAAAAAATGCTCCCGCAAATTTTAGAATACATAAAACAACATCCGAAATGGGAATTGTCATTGCAAATCCACAAGTACCTGGGGTTGCCGTAAAGGTCAATGGTCAACGGTCCGTAGTCCATACTTTACGGCAGACAGTTTACAATAGGCTTGGGTTGATAAGCCCTGGACTATGGGCCATGGACTATGGACTTATAGCTGCTGCATCCTTGACACTCCTCTTATTCACCATGTGCTCGCCAACAATCGGTCAAAACATTTCCAAAAAAGCGCAGAAATTCTATGACGAAGGTTCCGAACATCTTCAATGGGACCGCTTCGGACCCGCGGAGAATGCATTTCTGAAAGCTATCGAGATTGAGCCGGAATATACCGCTGCGCTGGAAAAGCTGGCTTACGTTTACGTGCAAACCATGCGCCATGAGGACGCCTACAAGATTTTCAGCAAGCTGATAGCGCCCAATCCAAAGAACGCCAATGAGCTTTACCTCGGGCTTGCCAAGCTGTGCCTTGCCACCTACCGTTTTGACGAGGGGCTGGAATACTTGAAAAGATTTAAGGAAAACGGAGGAGATGCCGCCAAAACAAAAAGCATCGAGGACAATCTGACATTCGCTAAAGCATACCTTGCAAAAAATCCCGTGGACGCGAAAAAGCGCGTGGAGCCGCTGAACAAGCTCATCAACACGGACGGGCGCGAATATTTCCCGACCATCACGGCTGACGGTGACAAGCTGTTTTTCACGCGCCACATCACCGGTGAGAACAAATTAGTGAATGAAGACATATTCTACAGTCTTTGGCTGGGCAAGGATTGGGGCGAGCCGCACGGATTGCCGAACGTGAACACGCCAAGCAATGAAGCAGCTCCCGCCATCTCCCCTGACGGACGCAGGCTTTACCTCACCATCTGCGAATCGTATGAAAACATCGGAAGCTGCGATATATGGGTTTCCTACAAAGTGGGCGATGAGTGGTCGAAGCCAACCAACATCGGGCAGCCTGTCAACAGCGTGGCGAAGGAAACACAGCCCTGCATTTCGGGTGACGGGCGCTCTTTATATTTCTGCAGCAACCGCAAGGGAGGAGAAGGCGGATTGGACATTTGGGTAACCGAACTTCAGAAAGATGGCAAGTGGAGCGAGCCGGAGAACCTCGGCTCGCAAATCAACACTCCGCTTGACGAGCAGCGTCCGTTCATCCATCCGGATAATAAAACATTATATTTTTCTTCCGATGGACTGCCGGGCTTCGGCAATGCGGATATTTTCATGTCGGTAAGAAAAGGGAAGGGCAGTTGGCAGAAACCCGTGAACATCGGACCTCCAATCAACTCTTACGGCAATGAAGAGGGCATCTTCGTTTCATTGGATGGCAAAACGGGCTACTTCGCTTCCGACCGCTATGATGACGTAGTTGATGAGAAAAGAAATTTCGACATCTATTCATTCAACCTGGGGCAGGAAGTAAAGCCGAGCAAGGTGACCTACGTGAAAGGAGTTGTGTTTGATGACGAAACGAAAGAAAAAATTGCCGCTGATATTCAATTCATAGACCTCAGCACAAAGGTGCCTGTGAACAAAACGACTTCGGATGAAAAAAACGGGGAATACCTTCTGACGCTGGAAGAAGGGAAATCTTACGCGATGAACATCTCGAAACCGGGTTATTTGTTTCATTCGCAAAATTTTACATTGGACAAAGCCAAGCCGGGGCAAAGCTTCAAGCTGAATGCCGATCTGAAAAAAATCAAAACCGGGCAGAAAGCCGCACTACGGAACATCTTCTTTGAGTTCAACTCCGCTTCCATCCTTCCCGAATCGCAGGCGGAACTTGAAATCCTGATGGAATTCATGAAATCTTACCCTGCTTTGAAAATAGAGATTGAAGGACATACAGACAATGTCGGGAAGCCTGCTTATAACCAAAATCTGTCGGAGCAGCGCGCCAAGTCGGTTTATGATTTTCTCATTGCCCAGGGAATTGAGCAGGGCAGGCTCACTTACAGAGGCTACGGAGAAACCCAGCCCGTAGCCACCAATGACACGGAGGAAGGCAGGGCGCAAAACAGGAGAACCGAATTCAGGATTACTACTGCGCAGTAAGCTTTATGAAACCTGACAGGTTTGTGAAACCTGTCAGGTTTCATATATAGCTAAAAGTTTTTTCTCTTCATTCTCCCAATTCAATATTTCCCGCGCTTTGATGCAGTTGTTTTTCAGCCGCTGGCATAGTTGCTCATCAGAGAGCAGTTGGTTAATTGAAATTGCTATTGATTCCGGGAGAAGTTTCGCTGTCACCACGGCAATGTCAAATTCGTTATTGAGTTGCGTGTATTCCGGAAAATCAGATATGATTTGAGGGATGCCCGCCATGATGTAATCAAATGTTCTGTTGGAAAGTGAATGACGATAGCTCAAGCCGGAATTTTCAAGGCAATTCAAACCGATTTCAGCACGAGAAGTCACTTTCTTCAATTCATCGGGAGGAAGCAAGCCAAGGAATTTTATTTTGCTCTCAAGTTTTTCCTGCTTCACCAAAATCCTCAGCGGTTCGGACAGATCACCCTCTCCGGCAAGCAGCAGCTTGCAATTGACATGATGCATGGCTTTGATATAACACTCGATGGCGCGTCCGGCATTTAATGCTCCCTGATAGAGGATGTAATCCTCCGCTGGCGCTTCGCTGGTAAGAATATTTTTATGCGGCACATTCCGGATCACCTCGAAACGAACCTTGTACTGCCGTTCAAAAAGCTGCGCTATGCCCGCGCTGACAGTATAAGCCTTGTCAACTTTCGGTATTGAAAATTTTTCTACCGCCTGCCAGACTTTCTTGACAAACGGGCGGTTAATCACCTCAGGAACTTCAGTGAAATATTCGTGAGCATCATAGACCAGCTTTTTCCCCTTCAGCTTTGCCGCAATCAGGCAAGGGGCAATGGTGTCAAGATCAACTGCGGAATAGCAATCTGCGCTGCCATAAAACAAAAGCCAAAACAGGAGCCGTAAGTTATATTCAAAATAAAATAGCTTGCCTGCTTCGAAGAAACAACGGATTCTTTTTTGCCGGAAGGCTTTTGCCGGAAGCGGCTTTGAAATTTTCCGTTCTCTTCCCACCAGCGTCACTCTGTATCCGGCATTGTGAAGAGAGGAGCAAATGCGGTGCATCCGCTGGTCGTGGTTCAAATCGTTGGTGACCGTGAAAATGATTGATTTCAAGCTTTCCAGATGAAATGGTTTCCCTGCTGGATGATTTGACCGGAATCGAGCAGCCATCGCATCGCGCTTAAAACTTTCTGCTCGCTGTAATTTTTGATTTTCCGGACAAGCGCCTCCAGCGGTTGGCTTTCAGATGAAAGATGCTTCCTGATTTCTTCCACCACATTGTCGAACTCAAGATCCGACATCCCGATTTTGTTCCTCTCCAAACAAATATCACAAATGCCGCAGCGGCAGTTATCCGTTTCCCCGAAGTAGTCAAGCACGAATTGGCTGCGGCAGCGGTTGTTATTCATCGCATAGGCGAGCATTTTAAGCAAACTGCTTTCATAATTCTTTTTTCGTTTCCCGATGAAACCCTCATCCAGACCGAGGTAGCGGGCGTCTTCCCTTGCTTCGAGGAACGTGATCTGAGGCTGGTCGGTTTGCTTTTCATAAACCGCAATCTTCAGGTGATCCATCAATACCAGCGTTCTCACCAGCTCCAGCTTGTCAATTTTCAACCGCTTTGCAATTTCTCCTACGTTCAGATTCACCATTTCATCAAACAGCCCGATATGTGTTCTGAGCAGGAATTTAACAATGTGATCGCTGTTGGCATTAGCCACCTGGAATTTGTAAAGCTCTTCCCTGCTGACGATGATTTTCATTCTCGCGGGCGTGAAAACGGCATCGCTTACAGCCAGCAGCCCTTGCTGCTCCAGCAGCCTGAGAGCGTGATGTGTTTTAAGGATTTCAAAATTATATGTCCTGCTGAAAGCGGCTATGTCAAAATCATAGCTCTCGCCCTTCCCCGCCCCCACCGCCAGCTGGAAATAATTTCCGAGCGCGGTATAAATATTTTGAATTTCAGAAATGGATGGAAAGCTCCCTTTGATGCGCTTTTCCGTTTCCGCCTTGTCAGACAAATTATAGAGTAAAACTGCAAATGATTTTTTCCCGTCACGCCCCGCCCGCCCCGATTCCTGGTAATACATTTCAATATTTTCCGGCAAGTCAACATGCACCACGCAGCGCACATCCGGCTTGTCAATGCCCATGCCGAACGCATTGGTGCACACCATTATCCGCGTTTCGTTGGCAATCCACTTTTCCTGCTTGAGAGAGCGTTCCTTCAGTTCGAGTCCTGCATGGTAATAATCGGCAGCAATGCGGTTCTTTCTCAGGAAATCGGAAATCTCCTTCGCATGCTTGCGGTTTCTGACATACACAATCCCGCAGCCGGGAGTCCTGTCGAATATCGTAACGAGTTTGTGCAGCTTGTTTTCCTCGAAACGGACGACATAGGCGATGTTCTTCCTTTCAAAGCTGCTTTGGAAAATCCTTTCATTTTTAAACTCCAGTTTTTCGCAAATATCTTTTTTAACCTCGTCAGTTGCCGTTGCAGTCAAGGCTAAAACCGGAACGCTTTTCAGAAAAGGTCTTATCTCGGCAATTTTCAAATAGGGCGGACGGAAATCATATCCCCACTGCGAAATGCAATGCGCTTCATCCACCGCGAGAAGATTGACGGGCATCCTTTCTATTCGGGTTTGAACTATTTCGGTGGAAAGCCTCTCAGGTGATAAGTATAAAAATTTATATGCGCCATGTATGCAATTGTCCAGCAGCAGATCAATCTCGCGTTTCTTCATGCCGGAATAAATGGCAATAGCTTTAATTCCGCGTTTTCGCAAATTCATCACCTGATCTTTCATCAAAGCGATAAGAGGGGAGATCACAATACAGATTCCATCCTTCATCATCGAGGGAACCTGGTAGCATATTGATTTCCCACCGCCTGTCGGAAGAAGCGCAAGCGTATCATTTCCTTCTAAAACAGATTGGATAATATCTTCCTGTAACGGACGAAATGACCGGTGCCCCCAGTGCCTCGCCAGCGCTTCACCGGGAGTCATTGGTATGGATGGAGATATTTTAGTCAGCTCGCTCACAGGTGTCCAATCGGCATATTCAAACATACAACTCGTAACCCGAAACTATTCTAACAAATCTTCCCATCCTTTATCACCAGCTTTCTGTCCGCCATATCCGCCAATTCAGCATTATGAGTCACTATAATGAATGTCTGACCGAGTTTATCCCGCAGCTTGAAAAATAATTGATGCAATTCACGGGAGTTATCCGAATCGAGATTGCCCGAAGGCTCGTCCGCAAAAACAATTGCCGGCTGATTGACCAGCGCCCGCGCCACTGCAACCCTTTGCTGTTCACCTCCTGACAGTTCAGCAGGCTTATGATGAAGCCTTGATGATAAGCCAAAATTTTCGAGCAGTTTTATTGCATGATCTTTAGATTCCGACTGGCTGTTTCCCGCTATCAAAGCCGGTATCTGTACATTTTCAAGGGCTGTGAACTCCGGCAGAAGGTGGTGAAACTGAAATACGAAGCCGATCTTGCTGTTCCTGAAACGGGCAAGCTCCCTGCCATTTAAACCGCTTACGCTTTTCCCGTCAATCACCACGCTGCCTTTCTCGAAAGTATCGAGCGTTCCGAGGATATGAAGCAATGTACTTTTTCCGGCACCGGAAGCCCCGACAATTGAAACCACCTCTCCGGGGGAAACGCTTAAATCAATTCCTTTCAACACTTCCAGTGTGCCATAAGATTTATGTACATTGCTTGCCTTTAACAGCGCCATTATTTAAAAATGTGGTTTAAAGAAACGAAACTTTCCCGCAATAAATCTGTTGAATTTATCCGGACGTTATTTTAGATTCTGTCTAAATAAGCTACTTTTGAGGTGAAAATACTTATTGATAGGTATGCCCCAGGATGTGAACATAATTGATAAGGTAACTACCGGTGACTACAAATACGGGTTCTACACCGATGTTGAGGCAGATGCTATTCCTAAAGGTTTGAATGAAGATATTGTCCGCCTGATTTCGCAGAAGAAAGCTGAGCCTCAGTGGATGCTTGATTGGCGGATGAAGGCTTATCGGGCATGGCTTGAAATGAAACACGAGCCTACCTGGGCTAACGTGAAGCACCCTCCGATTGATTACCAAAACATAGTTTATTACTCAGCTCCCAAAAAGAAATCTACATTAAATAGCCTTGATGAAGTGGATCCCGAGTTGCTTGCCACTTTCGAAAAGCTGGGAATTTCTTTGGAAGAACAAAAACGTTTGACAGGAGTTGCCGTGGATGCCGTGATTGACAGCGTTTCTGTAAAGACCACCTACAAAGATGAGCTTGCGAAAAAGGGAATCATCTTCTGCTCATTCAGCGAAGCCGTGCAGGAGCATCCCGATTTGGTGAGGGAATATTTAGGTTCCGTTGTGCCTGCGCGGGATAATTATTTTGCCGCTTTGAATTCTGCTGTGTTCAGCGATGGCTCGTTTTGCTACATTCCGAAAGGCGTACGTTGCCCGATGGAGCTTTCGACCTATTTCAGAATCAATGCCGCCAATACCGGTCAGTTCGAGCGAACATTAATTATTGCCGATGCAGGAAGCTACGTGAGTTACCTTGAAGGCTGCACCGCTCCCATGCGCGATGAAAATCAGTTGCACGCTGCGGTGGTTGAGTTGATTGCATTGGATAATGCTGAAATAAAATATTCAACCGTTCAGAACTGGTACCCGGGCGACAAGCAGGGCAAGGGCGGCATTTACAACTTCGTGACGAAGCGCGGAATCTGTAAGGGAGTGAATTCCAAAATTTCATGGACGCAGGTTGAAACCGGTTCTGCCATCACCTGGAAATATCCAAGCTGCATTTTGAAGGGTGATAACTCCATTGGTGAATTTTATTCGGTTGCCGTTACAAATAATTATCAGCAGGCTGACACCGGCACGAAAATGATTCATCTTGGAAAAAATACGCGGAGCAGAATTGTGTCGAAAGGAATTTCATCAGGTCACGGGCAAAACAGCTATCGCGGGTTAGTGAGAGTGAGCAAGAACGCTAAGAATGCTTACAACTTTTCACAATGCGACTCATTGCTGATTGGCGACAAATGCGGTGCTCACACTTTTCCATATCTTGAAATCAGTAATCCTACTGCGAAAGTTGAACACGAAGCAACCACTTCTAAGATAGGCGAGGACATCATGTTTTATTGCAACCAGCGCGGACTTTCAACCGAAGATGCCATGAACCTGATTGTGAACGGTTACTGCCGGGAAGTGTTCAACCATCTGCCGATGGAATTTGCGGTGGAAGCGCAGAAGCTGCTTGCGGTGAGTTTGGAGGGAAGCGTTGGCTAATATGCTGATTCGATAATTGAAATCCAAAATTTGAAGGATGCTGCAAATAAAAAATCTTAGAGTTGAAGTTGAAGGGAAGGAAA
>CAZCXH010000145.1:11414-13466 GCA_964502525.1 uncultured Chitinophagaceae bacterium | reverse complement strand
ACGGGGTTGATTTTTGTTATCCATTGCGCCCAGAGGGGCATGCCGTCAATGGGCGTGAGCAAGCCGCTCATGAGGATGAATATCATCATGCAGAAAAAGGCGAGGGACATGGCTTGCTGCTGGGTGTGGCTGAAGGTGGAGATGAGCAAGCCGATGCCGAGGAGGGCAACCATGTAAAGGGCAAGGAAGGAGAAAAGGACGAAGAGTGAGCCAACGGGAACAATGTGATAGACGAGGCGCGCCACGCCAAACAAGCCGAGGGTAAAAACGAACATCCCGATTGTCCAAAAGGGGATGAGCTTGCCAAGGATGAAGATGTGCTTTTTGATGGGGGTTACGTTGATTTGCTCGATGGTGCCGACTTCTTTTTCTTTGACGATGTTGAGCGCGCATAAAAAGGAAGTGACCATGGTGACGAGGACAACGAGGATGCCGGGAACCATGAAGAAGGGATAGTTGAGCATGGGGTTGAACCTGTTGAGGGCGGCTACCTCAACGGTTGGCGCCACGGGCAGGGGCGCGGACGGGAGGCGCTCAACGAGAATGTCTTTGTTGAATCCGGAGATGATACGGTTGAGGTATTCGCAGCCCACGAACGCCTTTGTGCCGTTGATGGCGTTGGCGGCAATGAGGAGCGTGCCTGCGTTTTCAGTGAGCAATTGTTTTTCAAAATGCTGCGGTATTTCCAGCACCAAATCAGAATTGTCTTTTTGAAACTCTTCAAAGGATTGGAGGAAGGAACTGCTGAAATCATTCAACCGGAAATAGCCTGAGGCGGTGATTTTTTCTACCAGTTTCTGAGAGGTTGCGCTGCGGTCGTGGTCAACAATCGAGATGTTGATGTTTTTTATTTCGTAGTCGGCAGCGAGGGGGAGGATGAGTAGCTCGATAATGGGCGCGGCAATAATCAGGCGAAGGATGCCGGGGTTGCGGAAAATCTGCCGGAACTCTTTACGGAGGAGAAACTTCAGTGTTCTCATTTCACGCCAAACGGATTTTAAAAGTTTTGGAGCTGACCGCGAGCAGGAACAAAGCCATGCACAGGAGGATGAGCATCTCTTTCCACACGGCAGCCATACCGAGTCCTTTTATCATGACTGATTTAATAATGATATAATACCATTTGGATGGGACCGCGTTGGAAACAGCCTGCAGGGGCCAGGGCATATTCTCAACAGGAAACATGAAGCCGGTGAGCAGCATGGTGGGCATCATCATGCCCATGAGGGAAAGCAGCATGGCGGTTTGCTGGCAGGAGGTGACGGTGGAAATGAGCATGCCCAGCGTGAGCGCGCAAAGGATGAGGAGGGCGCTTGCGGCATACAAAAGCAGGATGCTGCCATTGATGACCATGCCCATGAGCGTGACGCTGAGAATGAGGATGACCGTGAGGTTGATGAGGGAAAGGATGAAGTAAGGAATAAGCTTTGAGAGGATGACAAGGAACGGATTGAACGGGGAGACTAGCAGCACTTCCATGGTGCCGAGTTCTTTTTCTTTCACAATGGAAACGGAGGTCATCAGCACGCAGACCAGCAGCAGCACGAGCGCCATGACTCCGGGAACGAAGTTGTAAACGCCTTTGAGTTCGGGGTTGTAAATCATGCGCACATCGGAATTGATTAGAACGGGGAGGGCGCTGCCCGCCATGAGGTCGCGCTGGTATTGCATGATGGAGCCGGTGGCATAGCCGGTGAGGGTTGTGGCGGTGTTGGGGTCGGAAGCGTCAGCGATGATTTGCACCTGCGCCTTGCGGAGGTGGAGCAGGTCGTTGTTGAAATTGGCGGGAAAGACAACCGCCAGTTTGATTTCTCCTGTTTTGAATGCGTCTTCGAGTTGCCGATGGCTGAGCAGTTGTTGCTCTATCTCAAAGTTTTTGCTTGCCGCAAGTTGGTCAATGATGCGCTGCGTGGCGGCATCACGGGCGTAGTCGCAAATGACGATTTTTGAATTTTTGATTTCGTTGGTCAACGCGAAGCCGAACAGCAGGATTTGCGCAACAGGCATCCCGAACAGCAGCAGCAGTGTTTTGCTGTCGCGGAAGACGTGGAG
>CAZCXH010000145.1:0-11314 GCA_964502525.1 uncultured Chitinophagaceae bacterium | reverse complement strand
GAACTTGATTGTTGGCTTGTAATATGATTCTTCATTTTCAATTTTCAACTTTCCATTTTCAACTAAAAACCATTTTCAACTTTCCATTTTCAATTTATTCTTCGTTGTTTTCACAATGCTTGCAAGCATCTTCACTAATTCTTCGCAATCGGCATAGACTGAGTTAAACTCGTTCGCATTTAAATAATCGGTTTCTTTCAGCAGTATCAGCCAGTACAGTGCTTCGTTTGCTTCTTTCAAGGCGATATTCATCTTGCTCAGAAAATCGGCTTTTGACTGACCATGTTCCGCTTCCCTGATTAATGCGCCAATGGCAGTGCCCGCCCTCAACATTTGCTTTGACAGGACATACTCCTTTTTCGTTTCTGCCAAATACTTGTAGAGTTTCACAACCCGTATTGCGAATGCCAAACTTTTAACTGATACCTTATTCTCTTTCATTTTCAACTTTCAATTTTCAACTTTCCTCTAATCAGACTTGCGTTTCGCTCCTCTCGCCAATTCAAAAAAGACTTCATCCATAGTCGCAGCGTTGAACTGCTTCTTCAGGTTTGCCGGTGTGTCGAGCGCTTTGATGGCGCCATCCACCATCATGGAGATGCGGTTGCAGTATTCGGCTTCATCCATGTAGTGGGTGGTAACGAACACCGTAATGCCGCTGCCCGAGGCGGCATAAATCATATCCCAGAACTGCCTGCGGGTAACGGGGTCAACGCCTCCGGTGGGTTCATCAAGAAAGACAATACGGGGAGCGTGAAGGATTGCCACTGCGAATGAAAGTTTTTGTTTCCATCCCAGCGGCAGGCTGCCTACCAATTTTTTCGCTTCGCTTTTCATCCCCAAAGTTTCAATGAGGTTGTCGCTCTTTTCTTTGAGTTGCTTATCACTCAGTCCATAGATGCCTCCGAAAAAACTGATGTTCTCCGACACCGTCAAATCTTCATATAACGAGAACTTCTGACTCATGTAGCCGATGTTCTTTTTGATTTCTTCCGTTTGCCTGTACACATCGAAACCCGCGATGGTAGCTTCACCGGATGAAGGGATGCTCAAGCCGCACAACATGCGCATGGCGGTTGTTTTGCCCGCTCCGTTGGCGCCAAGAAATCCGAAAATTTCACCTTTGAAAACTTCAAAGGTGATTTCATCAGCGGCAACGAAATCGCCAAAACGCTTGGTGAGCTTATTGGTTTTGATGACTACTTCGTTTGTCACGGTTCAATTCATCAGTTGGATAAAGCAATCTTCAACGGTCGGAGTTATGGCTTTCAATTCAACAGCGCCATGCCGTCTGAACTGCGGCTGTTTCAATAATTCGTGCCGCCCTGTTGTATTGTGGAAAGTAACGTGGTGATATTCTCCGAAAGCATTGCAGGTTTTAATCAATTCGCTTTGGCGCAGGTCAGTCAAAAGCTGACCCATGTTGGCTGCTTTAACGGCAAACAGTTCATCAGGAAATTTCCGGATGATGTTTCCGGGCGTGTCGAGCGAGAGAATTTTTCCACCTTGTATCAACGCGATGCGCTCGCACAGGTTCGCCTCATCCATATAAGGTGTGGAGACGACAATCGTGATGCCCTGCTGCTTCAGGCGTTTCAGCATCTCCCAGAATTCTTTTCTTGAAACAGTGTCAACGCCTGTTGTCGGCTCATCGAGGAACAATACCGTGGGCTTGTGTATCAGCGCGCAGCACAACGCCAGCTTCTGCTTCATGCCACCGGAGAGTTTGCCTGCCCTGCGCGTTTTGAAAGGTTCTATCTGAATATAAATGTCTTCAATCAAATGATAGTTTTCCTGAATGGTTGTGTTGAAGAGCGTTGCAAAGAAATTGAGGTTCTCTTCCACCGAAAGGTCCTGATAGAGTGAAAATCTTCCGGGCATATAACCCACCTGCCTGCGGATAGTTTTGTAATCCTTCACCACATCCAGCCCGGCAACGCTTGCAGAGCCCCTGTCGGGCAGCAGCAACGTGGTGAGGATGCGGAACAGTGTTGTCTTGCCCGCACCGTCAGAGCCAATCAAACCAAACAACTCGCCCTTTTCCACCGAAAGCGAAACATTGTTCACGGCTTTGACCTCGCCTTTGTTGTAGGTTTTGGTGATGTTATTTAAGACTACGTGAGGCACTTAGTTGAAAGTTGAAAATGGAAAATTGAAAGTTTGGCGAATGGAGAGTTGGGAATTGAAAATGGAAAATTGAAAGTGGAAAGTGATAATGGAATTAGATGCTGAGGTTCTTTCATTTTCAATTTTCAACTTTCAATTTTCAATTAAACTTCACCTCTCCGTACATTCCAATTTTATACGTCCCGTCATTCTGCACTTTCACTTTCAGGGCATACACCGTATTGGCTCTTTCATTTTTCGTCTGAATAGTTTTCGGGGTGAACTCGGCTTTGTCGCTTATCCAGATGATGACGCCTTCGGTTTCTTTAAAGCCTCCTTTGCCATCGTCAGTGAGCACCTTCACCTTCCGGTCAAGTTGAACCTGCGGCAACTGGTCGCCTGTGATGTAGGCGCGGAAGATGATGCCGGAGAGGTCAGCAATTTTGTAAAGCGGTCTGCCAACGGCTGTCATCTCATATTGCTGCGCGTATTTGCCCAACACCGTTCCCTTCACGGGATTGATGATGGCGCATTTTGCAAGCTGGTCACTTATCTCCTTCAACTGCACATCCACCAGATTTCCCTGCTCGTTAATGGATGATGTCGTGGTTTTCAATGTGCTTTCCTGCGCGTTGATTTTTGCTTCAAGCGTTGCCACAGCGGCATTGGCGTCATCCAGTTGCTTCTGCATGGCTACTCCGCCTTTCACAAGTTTCTCCGTCCGGTCGCGGTTGGCGATGGCGTTGGCGAGCTCTTTTTTCAACGCTTCCGTCTGCACCTGCGTTTGCGGTCGTCCGCTCAGGATGGCTTCTTTGTTTTGAAGCAGTTGCAGCTTGCGCAAATACAACTGCGTGCTGTCAATGTAGCCAATCGTTTGCCCGGCATTCAGTTCCTGCCCTTCTTCGATATTCAGTTGCAAAATTTTTCCATTTGCTTCGGCAGAGATGATTGTTTCCACCGCTTCAAATGAACCTGATGCGTCAAAGCTGTTGTTTCCTTCATTGCAGGATGCCGCGCCCAGCAAGAGCAAGGGTAAGAGCGGGATGAGGATTATGTTTCGTTTTTTCATGCCGTCAGTTTGCGGTGATAGTTCTATAATCATAAATCGTCATTAACAGTTGCATTTCATGCAGGGCTTTTTGTCGCAACGCTTCGCTTTCCTTTTCCGTTGCGTTCAACAGGTCAATCAGAGCGCACATGCCGGTGTCATATTTCAACTGGTAACTTTTGCGGAGGCTTTTCCGCAGGCTTGCAATTTCTTCATCGGCTGCCAGAATAGCTTTTTGTTTTTCGATGTCGGCTGAAGCCTGTGTCATCCGGAGTTTTGTGTTGAACAGAAAAGTTTCTTCCTGCAGGTTTATCTTGTTCAACGCATGCAAGGTCAGTTGTTTTTCATTTGAGGTTTTGTATAACCCGCTCAGCTTCCACGATGCGCTCAATCCCGCCACGCCAATGTAAGTGAGGCTGGTGCCGAGAAAATCAATGCCTGGCGCCATCACCGCAGCGGCACCGAGCAAACCAAACCTCGGCATCATGCGCACACGCTGAAATCCCGATTGAGCGGTGATTAAGTCGCGCTGGCTTTTGAATAAAGAAAGCTCCGGTCGGATAATTTGCAAGTCGCCAACATCGCTGCCTGCCGGTTTCTGCAATGCGGTTTCATCACCGATTTTTGCGCCTATCAAAAGCGAAAGCATCAGCACATAGCCTTTGCGCGTGTAAACAAGTTCGGTTTTGCGCTGCTCCAGTTTCAGTTGCTCCACTTTTATTTCATCGAGGTCAGTCTTGTAAGCAAGTCCGTTATCGTTTAGTTGTTTGATGCGAGCAACATTATGGCGGAGAATGGTATCCTGCACCGCTAATTGCGCCAGTTGCTCATCCAGAAGCAGGATGCCGAAATAAAGCTGGTTGACTCTTGCCCGCAACTCGTATAACGACACGTCAAGCGAGGCTTTGTCCGCTTCATAGGAAGCTTTTGCAATATCTTTTTGCGTTTTGGATGCACCGCCATCCCATATCGTCTGGCTGAACTGACCCATGCCCACGAAATGAAATTCATTGCTTTTCTGGATGCCTTCAGCCGGTGCGCCCAGTGTCGGCAGCCCGAAAATAATACCTCCGATTCCGGTGATGCTTAACTCGGGGAGATACGCCTTGCCCGCGTTGCTCAGCGTGCAGTCTTTTGTTTTTTCAATCAAGTCATATTGCTTTATTAAAGGATAGTTTCTCACAGCGAGCGCATAACAACTGTCAATGGCGAGTGTTTGTGCGGCAGCCGAAACGACCGCGAGCAGGAAGCAGAGAGCCGATGTAAGGAGTTTCTTGCTCATGGGGCAAATCTGTTTTGTTTAACTGGGGCTTGCTTCATGACTGAAAAATCATTTGGCTTTGAGCATGGCTTTCACCCAAACGGGAATCAATTTCCTGCGCTCCTGCATCAGTTTGTCAAATTGTTTATCGTTAAGCCTGCCGATTTTCTTCAGCAACGGGCTGGCTACAAATGGGTAAACCACCAGCCCCACGAGGTTCATGATGAAGTGCATCAGATTTTTCTCCTTGATTTCCCCTTTTTTAACCGCATCCTGATATTGGTTTACAAAAACCGACTGCAGGATATTTCTGAACGGCAGCCGCGTCAAAAAAATCTTCGGATTATTCCTGATTTCACTCACGATAAAAAGCGGAATCTCAGGCTCATGGGTAAGAAGGTCAATATACTTTCCGGTAATCAGTTCCACTTTACGCTCCAGCGAAGTATCCTCATCATTAAACACTATTGCCATGCTTTGCAGAAAATCATGCAGGGTTTCCGTCATGACTAATTCAAAAAGATTCTCCTTGCTGCGGAAATAGTAGTTGAGCAGGGCGAGGTTTATTCCCGCTTCTTCCGCAATGTCCCTTGTGCGCGCTGCGGCAAACCCTTTCTTATGAAAAACAACCCGCGCTGCCGCCTTTATCCTCGTTTCGGTATTGGCATCATGTGGTTGCCTGGCTTTTTTTGAAGGCATGAAGGTTTAGAGTTGGTGCCGCAAAAGTAAAAAATCATTTGTTTTAAACAAAGGTTTTAATCAAATGATTGAAAATTGATAGTGTGTATAGGGTGCCTGTAAATGACGAATAAAATCCGGCTGTTTTACAGCGATAACTGAATTCTCGTCTGGAAGAGGTGGGTGCAAAGTGGTTTGGGCTTCTGTGGGCAAGGAGTGTAATTAATTATAGCCTCAAAACTCACATCACCCTAATCCGCCTAAATTTGTCTGAACAGTCTGAATTCAGGTATATGTTTTATTTCGACATCTTAAAATCTTTCCAGGAAGAAAAGGTTAAATACCTTGTGGTGGGAGGTTTCGCAGTTTACCTGCATGGCGTACCCCGGGTCACTAATGATTTGGACATCATTATTTCTCTTGATGCAACAAATATCAGCAAAGTTCAGAAGGTGATGGCTTCTCTTGGATATGTGCCCCGGTTGCCCGGAGTAAAGGCCGAAGACCTTGCCGATAAGAAAAAATTGGATGATTGGATTAAGCATAAGAATATGCTGGTGTTCACTTTTTTTCAACCCACATCGCATTACAGGCAAATGGATATCCTGCTGTTGCATCCTCTCGATTTTAAGCAAGCCTATAAGAAAAAGGAGACTGCGCAATCGGAAGGCGTAAAAATCTGCACGGTATGCGTTGATGACCTGATTGCAATGAAAACTTTCAGCGGAAGAAAGCAGGATATCAGCGATATTGAGCATTTAAAGCGAGCCGCTAAAATCAATGGGAAAAAGAAAAACTAAACCCAAAGGGTTCAGCTACTATCTCGAAGATGAAAAGCTGCTTGAATTCAGCAAGTGGTCTTTAAATGAAAAGCTCACGTGGCTGGAGGAAATCAATGAGTTCATGAGCAGGTTTCAAACCCGGAAGTCGGCCAAGCTGATAGAAATGTTTAAAAGCGGAAAAATTTGAGTACCGCGAAGATTCACGTATTACCCGAAAATCTCATTAACCGGTTCTGAGTCGCTTTTACAGCGATAACTGAATTCTCGTTTGGAAGAAGTGTGTGCCTCCCTTTAAGCCGAAGCGTTCGAGCACTCCGTAACCGTAAGTGAGTTCAAGCCTTACGTTTTTGGAGAGATACCAGTTCACCATCGGGGTGAATCTCCAGAGCTTGCCGCCATGCAGCGCACCATCGTCAAGGTCGAGGTGAGACCAGCGCAGCACAATTTCCCACGCTCCGGGTCCTCCCTGGAACACGGGCTTGTCAACCGGCACGAAGCCATAGATGTTGCTGGCGGTGCGGTAAGGGCGTTTTTCACCGGTGATGAGGTAAGTGATTACCACATCGCCCCCGTTGAACGAGGGATTACCCGCTGACGGTGAGTTGAACATGTGGACGTAATACTCCGAGCCGATGAGCAGCGGACCACGGCTGAAATAGATTTCTCCGCCTATATGATTGGAATGGTCGGTAAGGAATTTGTCGGTGTCAATGAAGTAGCCCGCGGTGTTGGCTTCGGGACGCGAACGGACACGGATGGCGCCTTCAGCCACTTTTCCGTAGCGGTAGTTGACCGCGAGATGCAGCAGCGTGTGCGTGGCTTTGTTCGCCACCGGCAGCACCCCGGCACGCGCAGCGAACTGCCAGCGGTAAGTGGTGAACGACTGGTTTTTTGAAAGGAAATCATGATACATGCCGATGTTCCAGAACAGCCTTTGTTTGGGAAGGAAGCCGAGCAGCTTGGCGCCATCGGCAAGAATGGGGATGATGTCAATAGCCATCTGGCGCTCCATCGTCCAGCCCGCGTAGCCCACCATCACTTTGTTGAGCGAGAAGCCTTCCTTGGTGCGCCCGACAAAGATGCTGGAGCGGATTTTTGGAAGCTCCACCATCACGCCCGATTCGCGCAGGAACCACGAGTCGCTGCTCCCGTCATACATAATTCCGGCTTTCCATGTTAACTGTCTTTTGATTTTGATTTTTCCGCTAATTGTAAAGCGGAAGTCGCGCACCTTGAAATATTCCAATTCGGCTTTGGCTGAGTCGGTTTGTATTTTGGAATTATCGTCCTGGATGTATCCGGCAAATTCAAAAAGGAATCCTCCCCCGATTTGAAGCGTGGTGAATTTGTTTTCAAACATGTACCACTGCTCATACTTCCGCCTGGGCTTCACGGTGTCGCTCTCAAACACCTCGCCCTGCGTGCCGTTGGGGACAGGCTCCGCCTCTTCCTGGCTGAAGGCATGCGCGGCAATGAGGAGGAAAAAGAGGAGGAACGGGAGTGATTTAGGCGGTTGCAATTGCTTTAGAGTTTATTTACGGCTTGCAAATGTAGTGTGGGTGAAAAAAAGAAAAATGACAAATGTCAGAACGGTTATTAAATTGCAGTCGGCATTTCACTCTTAACTCAAAAAAACAAGAATGCAGACGACATTGATTCCAAAAGCGCTTTTCCTTTGCGCGGTAATTTCCGCAACAACATTAAAGGCTCAGAATTTCGAGAAGCTGAGTGCAGATGATTTCGAGAGGAAAATGGATTCGCTGGAAACGAGGCAGTTGGTTGACGTCAGAAGTATTGAAGAGTATAAAAAAGGCCACCTGCAAACTGCAAGGCAACTTGATTTCAAGGGAAGCAGTTTTACGGAATTGCTCGATGTGCTTAAGAAGGACCGACCGGTGTTTGTGTATTCAAGAACCGGCAGCGTAAGCGAGAAGGCAGCAGCCAAGATGATTGAAGTGGGCTTTGAGAAGGTGTATGTACTTCAGGGCGGCATCACCGCATGGAAAAACGCAGGCAAGCCGGTGATCAGCGAAACGGTGAAATCAACCAAAGATAAATTTACGTCCGATGATTTGAAAGACATCATCAATTCGGAAAGCGTTGTGTTGATAGATTTCTATACCGACTGGTGCATCCCCTGCATGAAAATGAAGCCTGCGCTTGATACGCTTGCAAATGAATACAAAGGGAAGGTGTTGATTACCAGTATCAACGTTGAACATGCGAAAGTCCTTGCAAACGAACTGGGCATCAGGGAAATCCCGGTGGTGAAAGCCTATAAGACCGGCAAGCTTGTAGAAACATATATAGGATATTTACCGGAATACAGGCTGAGAACAATTATCAAGAACATGCTCGCTTACAATCCTTCCGGAGTGAAATAGGGAAATTTCCGGGATTTCAGAAAGTATAGCCAATCGTAGTGTTTATCCCCCAGCCATACGTTGACGCTCCGGCTGACGCAGGCTCGTTGTCAAAGTGGTGATAGTTGGAGAAGCCGATGGTGAAATCGTCAATCAGCTCGAGGTCAATGCGGATGTCGGCATTGAGCCTTATTCTGCCGGGGTTGTTGAGGCTGTAAAAATTCTTCGCGCTGGCGGTAAGGATCACTTTCGTGAGGGACATCATCTCTTTCGGCAACACCTTCAGTCCTGAATCTTTTTTGGCCTGCTTTGGCAATTGGGTGAAGGATTGCGCTGCTGCAACATTTCAACTTCAAAACTTGCTTAAAAAAGCTAACGGACTATTGATAAGTAAAAATGCTTCTTAGCTTACCTCACCCAGTAGTGCCCGAACACCACGTAGTAGGCAAACGTTCCGGGACCTCCGGCAAAGTCAATTCCAACACGCAGTTTAAAGACACGCGCAAGCAGATAACGAAATCCGCCTCCCCCGCTCCAGTGCCAATGATTGTCTTTCAGATATTCGGAATCACTGAATGTTCTGCCGGTGCCGGCAAAGCCCACCACGCTCCAGCGCGGGGTGATGTCAACGCGGTGCTCCGTTTCAAAGAGCAGCGTAATGTTGCCCTGATAGCGCATCACGGGGATACCGCGCATCATTAGAAAAGGATAATAATAGAAAGGCGAACCGTCATTCACCATCTGCGACTCGGTTCGCAGCCCGATAACCCATGGCTTCAGCGGCTGGAAAAATGCATGTGCAAATATTTCAAATTTCTCAAAATCGAAATTGCTGCCCGTCCATGATCGGCTGAGGCTGCCGATGGCTTTCACGCGGAAGCCGTGGTCGGGCGTGAAGATGGAGTTGCGGTTGTCCCACTCGGCATAAAGCCCCCATGTTCCGATGTTTTTATTATAGTCGCGCTCGTTGAAGATGGAGTCGTTGATGGCCGAGAGGTCATAGGAAAGCTGCATGTTTGAAAACAAGTATCGCGTTCCAAGAAAAAACATGTTCTTCCAAATGTTCTCGCTGACATCTGCGAGGACGAAGACGGGCTTGAGCTTGAATTGAAATTTTTGCTCGCCAATGGAGGGCACTTCGCGATAGAAATCGAGATTGAGGTGGGCATAGGCAACAACCGTGGTGTAGCGCATGCGGATGGAGGGAAACGAACCCTGCCGCAAAGCGGCAATGCCCCACGAGTTGTTCAGCGTGTACATGCCGGCAACGCCTGTGATGTCCGGGAAGTGAAAGCGGGAGATGTCCTTGATGCTCTTCTTCGGAGTCATGAACACGAGCGCGAGCGCTCCCCCGAAATTGCCGAGAGCGGGCTCGCTGATAATCATCGGCACGGGAACAAAGCCGCGTAAGTTTACGAGGTAATCGCTGCAGTCTAATTTGTTATCAAGCGTGTCGTTGAGATTCAGTTTGGGCTTTTGGGCAAAGCAGATTAGAGTTGGCGCAGAAAGAAGAAATAATAAAAGGGGCCGGTGCCGCATCCGCGGAACAAATTGAGGTTTGCTTAAATTTTCAATATGCCTTTATCAGCGTTTCCAGCGGAATTCGGAGTTTGTCGTGCAACCTGCGCACCATTTGCAGGTTCAGCCTGCGATGTTTTTTAAAGATGTCGGTAACGCGGCTGCGGTGGCCGAGAATGTGTGCAAGGTCTTTGGGTGTGAGTCCCTGCTGCTCCATGCGGTAGCGGATGGCGTCAAGCGGGCTGGGAGCGTTGATAATGAATTTTTTATCTTCATAATCGCGGATCAGCATTGCCAGCACATCGGCTTCATCGCTTTCCGGGGTTCCATTTTTGGCGAGAAATATGGCTTCAAAGCGTACAAGAGCTGAGCGGTAATCTTTGGTGGTTTTAATTTTTTTGAGTGTCATTGTTATTGCGATTTGGGTTTATAATAATCAACCGTTTCCGGGTTGATTTTGTCATACTCCTTGTGTGTGCCGATGAACTTGATGAACAGCCAGCCTTTTTCATAGTTGACTTGCGCTATAATGCGGTAGTCGTTATGATTGATGTTCAAGATCACGCGGTTGCTGCCGATGGCGCGCGCGGTGTTGAAATCGCGCGTCACATCACCGGGTTTGGTCCAATGCTTGCCTGAAACGTCATGATACCACCGTTCCAGCGTTTGCTTGCAATCGGCATGTTGTTTGTAAAATGCGGTCAATGTGCTTTTGTTGTAAATGTTCATGAAGTTATGCGAAATTAACCAAAGTGGGAATAATAATAACCGGATTGGGAAAATTTAAGCTTTACCTTAAATCCGCAAGCTATTTGAAATGACAGGTCTCCCGCTGATTTCGCTGATTCAAGCAGATGAATGTTAGAAAAGAATATTTTCTGCGGAAATCTGCGGTATCTGCAGGAAATTGATTGTTCATGGAATTTGAGTTTGCGGAATTTAGGCTTTACTCGAAAGCAGGCTGAGGTGTCAGTGCGTATACTTCGTCTTGCATCTCCTGTAAAATGCGTGACGGAGTTGCGGCTGTCGCACTCGGCACGGAGCGGCTTCTTTGTTAGAGAGTGTTTTGTATTTTTGTGCCGTTCGTTATAACGCATCAAACCAACTATTTTCTATGGCGAAAAAAAGCAAAGCGAAAGAAAACCGTTTCGTAAGCCTTGCCGATGAGGAGGAAGTAAGGAAGCTGGTGGGCAGCAGCGTGTTCCAGCTTTGGGACGTGGTGAACAGCCTCACAAAGCTGCGCGTGGCAAAGCGCGAACGCTACCGCGTAACGATATTCGGCTCTGCGCGCACCAGACGCGGAGATGCGGTTTATGAGGAAGTGCGGAAACTCGGGAAGGCGCTGGCGGAGATGAACTGCGATGTCATCAGCGGGGGTGGACCGGGGCTGATGCAGGCTGCCAACGAAGGAGCGAAGCAGGCAAAAACGAAACGGAAGGGAGCATCCGTAGGCATCCGCGTGACGCTGCCTTTCGAGCAGAGCGTGAATGAATATGTTACCGAGGGATATGAGCACAGCACGTTTTTCACGCGCCTGCATCATTTCGTGCTGGCCTCC
>CAZCXH010000144.1:0-13562 GCA_964502525.1 uncultured Chitinophagaceae bacterium | reverse complement strand
TTACCAACTTCGTTTTGTTTATTGATGCGGAAATTTATCCCGTGCACAGTATAACAACATTTTGCGCCTATCCGCTAAAAGACGGATTCCGTCATCCTGCGGAACGGCACACTTTAAACTAATGGGGAATTTATTTTGATAACTTTCCTTATCCTGATGGTCGCGCCTTAATAAAAAAACCTGACAGGTTTCAGAAACCTGTCAGGTTTTTTTTACCCCTTAGCCTATTTCCGTTACGAAACTTTCACCGTCTTTTTCACCTTCGCGGCTTCCGGCTTTTTGGGAAGCTCAACGCTCAGGATGCCGTTGCTGTAGCTGCCCTTGATGCTGTCGGCATTCACCGATTCGGGAAGCGTGAACGAGCGGCTGAACGAGCTGTAGCTGAACTCCCTGCGCGTGTAGCCTTTTTCGCTTTCTTCCACCTTGTTTTGCTGCTCGGATGAAATGGTCAGAAGGTCGTTTTCAACGCTGATGTTGAAGTCTTCCTTCTTGTAGCCGGGGGCTGCCACTTCGAGCACGAAGCTGTTATCGGTTTCGCGCACGTTTACGGCAGGCGTTCTTGAATAGCCCGTCCACTTCGGCAAAGTGCTTTCATTGAAAAAATCTTCGATCCAGTTTGAGAAGTTTGAAGGCGCTGCTTCATTGGCTCCTCTCCATTTGATCAGTGTCATGATTTGGTCCTCCTTTATTTTTTTGGTTAATGAATTAATTTACAATCCCTCCATGCTCAAGTTTTGTTCCACTGCGCTTAAAGTGAAATTTTGCAATATAAAATGCGACATTATGTCGCTGACGGATGAATTTAAAAGACATTTGGGCAGTTAGTTTTGATTCTTAATCAAGGCAACAAAGTAGATTTTGCAGATTTTACCAACTCCAAAAATGAGTTCCCTCTATTAGTTAGTCATCGGATGAATTGCTAATAGGACGATATAGAAACAGTTAGACATCGCATGATTTTTATAGCAATAATCTGGTAGTTTTTACATCAGGGCTAAAGCCCTTTAGTGACGGGCTATCCATTAACCCCGCCTTTAAAGGCGGGGTTAGTGCAACAGAGCCTTTACAAGGACTTTAGTCCTGACCTGTGAAAAAAGTAACGAACTGTTATAGAGCATTCATCCGATGACTTTTCTGAGCGGACTCAAAAAAAGATTTCAATGGCATGAGATGAACCATTCATAACCTTGGGCTTAATCTCCCTTATTTTTTTGTATCTTTTGCCCTTCATGAAAAGGAAAACCCTGCCGGCTCTTGTATTGTTTTTTTTTCTTTCTGGCGCAGCAGCGCAGCCAGCCATCACCCTGCAAACACACGAAACCGGTTTTTCAGATCCGGTGGGAATCGCCCATTGCGGTGACGGCCGCCTGTTCATTGTCGAGCAGGGCGGCACCATCAGCATCATTGACGGGCAGGGAAACAAAAAGCCGCGCCCGTTTCTCGACATCACCGTCCGCGTTAATGCGGGAGGCAATGAGCAGGGGCTGCTGGGGCTGGCGTTTCACCCGGATTACAAAAACAACGGATATTTCTTTGTCAACTACATCTGTGACGACACCCTCCCCGGCAATTCTGACAACAACACCCGCATCTCCCGGTTCCAGGTCAGCGCTGCCAACCCTGACAGCGCGGTGGCATCGAGCGAAGCGGTGGTGCTCACCATTCAGCAGCCCTACACCAACCACAACGGTGGCGACCTTGCCTTTGGCGTTGACGGTTATTTGTATATCCCGATGGGTGACGGAGGCAATGGCGGAGACCCGCAGAACCGCGCGCAAAGCAAACAATCGCTGCTGGGCAAAATCCTGCGCATTGACGTTGACACCGTTCCTTACCGCATCCCTCCCGACAACCCATTTATCAATGACCCGAATGCAGCCGATGAGATTTGGGCGCTCGGCTTGCGCAACCCCTGGCAGTTCAGCTTCGACCGTTTGACGCACGACATGTGGGTGGGCGATGTAGGGCAGGGCGACCGGGAGGAGGTGAATTTTCAGCAGGCAGGCAGTATCGGAGGGGAGAATTATGGCTGGCGTTGTTATGAAGGAAATCTGACATATAACACTTCAGGATGCGGTGCGGTGAGCAATTACGTTTTCCCTGTATTTGATTATGAAAATAACAGTTTGGGATGCTCGGTGGTGGGAGGATACGTATATCGCGGATGCCAATATCCAGCGATGTACGGATATTACATCTTCTGCGACTATTGCAGCGGCAGGTTCTGGAGCATCCACGACAGCAGCGGAACGTGGATCACCGATTTTCTTTTCGATTCGAACAATTTCCGTTACAGCGCCTTCGGTGAAGACAGCGCGGGTGAATTGTATGTGGCAGGGTTGGGAAACGGTGTCATCTATAAAGTGACGGAGGCGAATCCGTCAGCCTGCAAGGCGACCATTTCAGGCGGAGTGTTTACTGAGCTTGACACGCCCGTTTCGGGCGTAACCGTAACGCTGACGGGCGATGACTCGTTGGTAACGGTTACAGGCAATGACGGGCTTTACAGCTTCAGCGTGGCAGCAGGCGGAGATTATGAGATAACGCCTTCCAAAAACAATGACGTCAGGATTTCCAATGGCGTTTCCACATTGGATATTTTGATCATGCAGCGCCATATACTTTCGCTGGACACGCTGCCTTCGCCTTACAAGATCATTGCCGCTGACGGAAACGGAAGCGGTTCCGTTTCCACGCTCGACATCGTTTTGAGCCGGTCAGTCATCCTCGGTAACGCGGCCTCATATCCAAACGGAAGGCTCTGGGAATTTGCAAACAGCGGTTACGTTTTTCCCGATCCGCTGAATCCTTTTCCATTCGAAACAACAAGGAGCTACATCAATCTTGCTTCCGACATGCTGAAACAGGATTTCATCGGCATCAAGCTCGGTGATGTGAATGACACCTGGGATCCGGACACGCCATGAGCCGGATAGCCGAAAGATTATTTGCTAATTTTGAAATTAAATTTTTTAATGTTTATTTGAATTTGAAACGATGATAAAGGGTTAAGGAACCGCCTTGCGAATGACTACCGTGGTTCAGACCCTGAAATCATCTTCAGCATTATTTCGGATGAACTGCCCAAATTCAAGCAAACTTTGTTAGAGGCTGTTTAATTTTAAATTAAATCATAATAACAGAATGATAATAGAACGCTGATGACGCGGATTGTGCAGATAATCGCTGATTGTTTTATCTGTGGTCATCCTATTTTTCTGAGTCATCTGCGTTCTATTTTTAATTTAAACAGTCTCTTAGAAATGATGAATCTTGTTGAAATTGACAAAGAGGCTTTAGGCAAGGGCATTCGGTTCTCCTTTCTACAAGCATTTGGATTATTTGCAAAATCTCCTAAGAATTAACCTGCCATCCAAACAGTGAAAAAACAGTCAACAATTTATATTGCAGGTCACAACGGCATGGTGGGGTCAGCCATCCTGCGGAGGTTGAAGAAAGATGGTTATTCAGATTTTATTTTCAGGTCATCCAAAGAATTAGACCTGCGCAATCAGCAGGCTGTTGCTGATTTTTTCCGGAAAGAGAAACCGGAATATGTTTTCCTCGCTGCCGCAAAGGTGGGAGGCATCCAGTCAAACAATACCTATCGTGCCGAATTCATTTACGACAACCTGATGATACAGAATAATGTGATTCATCAGTCTTACGTGAATGGCGTCAGGAAATTGCTTTTTCTCGGTTCCTCCTGCATCTACCCGAAACTGGCTCCGCAGCCGCTGAAGGAAGAGTATCTTCTGACCAATGAGCTTGAATATACCAACGAGCCGTATGCCATAGCAAAGATTGCAGGCATCAAGATGTGCCAGGCATACCGCAGTCAATACGGCTGCAACTTCATCTCGCTGATGCCAACGAATTTGTATGGACCGAACGATAATTACGATTTGGAAAAATCGCATGTGCTGCCCGCATTACTCAGAAAATTTCATGAAGCAAAAATCAACGGCTTGCAGCAGGTGACAGTATGGGGCACGGGCGGCCCGCGAAGGGAATTTCTGCACGTGGATGATGCGGCAGATGCGGCTTATTTCCTCATGAAAAACTACAACGACCCTGAAATAGTAAATGTGGGAACAGGGGAAGATGTCACCATAAAAGAGCTTGCATTACTGATAAAAGACATCATTGGGTTTAAAGGCGAACTGGTGTTTGACACTACCAAGCCTGACGGCACTCCGAGAAAACTCCTTGACGTCACAAAGCTGAACCGTCTCGGATGGAAATACTCCATTCCCCTGAAAATAGGAATCGAGTCAACCTACAAAGAGATGGTTGCGAAACTCTACCAACAGTCGCTGCAAGGCTAAATCCTCTCGATGCGGTTAAGGTGAATCACCGCTGTATAATTGTGCGTCTGCGGGCAATCAGCCGGGGTGCGCACTATCCTGTAAGTTATTTCCACCGCAAGGCCATCCACCTGAAAATCAAGAGGAAGGTTATCAGGCTGATAATTGTCTGAGCCGACTGCAATCACCCATCCGCAAAATCCCGCTGATAATGGACCGCTGTCTTCCACTGATCCGCGCGCAGTAAGCAATTCATCCTTGCTGCACCCCGTGTTTGCGGTAACGATTATGAAAAGGAACAAAACTATGATAGACTCAACTCTGATACACAACGGGATGAAAGCGGGAGTTTTCAAAATCGGGGTGTGAAAATAGGGAAAGCCTTTCAATCGGTTCTTCCGTTTTCTTAACGAATGATGGTGAATTTGCGCACAACTGAACTTTTTTCAGTAATGACTTTCGCCCAATATATCCCGCGGGGATAGCGCGCAATATCCATCTGAGAGGCGGCATTGTTTGAAACAGGGAAATTTTCCAGCAGGATTTTGCCGGAGACATCCGTTAAAGTCAGTTGCGCTTCAGGTTCTGCCAGACCACTGATGATAACATTCAGCAGATCAGAAGCCGGATTGGGGTAGAGTGATAAAATGATGTTATCCCTCAGCCCTGACGCTGTGACCGGAACGGAATCAACCACCGAAAACCCATCGAGCGCAGCCTCCACAATGTGCCCGCTCGAACTCTGGTCGGATGTTTTTGCAATGAACTGCATGGACGCTGATGGCGTGATGAAATCTTTCACCCGGATGATTTTTTGATTCCACTGATTTGAATTCGGTGAGCTTGCATCAACGGTTTCAATCACCACGGTTTGCGTTCCGTTTGAAATGCTGATGACCAGTTCGTCATCCGGGTTTCCATCGCCACCGCTGTTGAAATACCAGCGGTGGTAATTGATGTATGGTTCGTTATAATTTGAAATGTCAAACAAGGGGGACATCAGAACCACTTCGCCATTGTCAACATCATCATTCCCGGCAGAGCCGCCATTGTTTCCCGTCACAAAGCACCTGTTGCCGAAGTCACCGGGAAGGTCTGCCCCCGGATTGCTGACATTGCCTTCGAAAGTGGTTTCATCCGGCACTCCCCGTCCCCACAAGCCTGAACTTGCGGTAGCTGAGGTTGTCCATCCATAATCCAGAACAAAGTCGTCATAATATCCTTTCTCAATTGAAATGGTGATGGAGCCGGAGTTGGCGTCAAGGGGAAGTCCGGAGGAAAACTCTTTTGTAATGTATCCCCATTTTCCCGCATATACGGCATAGGTTCCCGGACGGAAGTTCAAGCTGGTGAAATTTCCGTCCGCATCCGTTTCAATCTCATAAACTGCCGATGCCTGCATGAACACTCTTGAATTTGAAACGCCTTGCCCCGTCTGCGAATCAATAACTTTTCCCGCAAACGTGAACAGGTTTTGGGCATCGCAGGCAATGCTGTTGAGAATGCCTGCCCGCGATGTATTGAGCACAGCGAACATTTCATCCACCTGCCCCTGCGAGAACATGAGCAGGCAGGCATCATCCATGTAATCCATGTAATTCATCCACATGTCCGGCTGGTCCACCGGTGTTTCGGTGCAGGTATTGCGGCTTGCAGGAAGGGAGCAGCCGTAGTTGGCATTTAAAGTTGGGGGTGTATCACAGATGAAGTCGCCTTCACTGTTGCAATCGGTGGCGCTGTTGCCATCGCATCCGCGCCTGAAAGTGTGCTCCAGCCCCAGCCAATGGCCGATTTCATGGGTGGCGGTTCTGCCGAGGTTAAACTTGCTTGAAAACGGATTGGAGGGAGTTTTGCCAAAATAGCGGTAGTCAACCACCACGCCATCATGGTCCTGCGATGTGCCGGGAAAGGTGGTATAGCCAAGCGTGCCTCCGGAAAGCTCGGTCACCCATATATTAAGGTATTGAGAGGCGTCCCAGATGGTGCCCGGCTTCAGGTTATCATTCCACGATTCATTGGGCCCGATGTCAACCCGGTCAATACCGTTGGCGGCATTGCCTTGCGGGTCAATAACTGCCAGGCAAAATTGAATGCCTGCATTCCCGATAATGCTGTCAAAATGCGAAGGCACATCGGATATGTCGCTGTTGAGGGCCTGGTAGTCTTCGTTGAGCACGGTGATCTGAGAGAGAATCTGTGCGTCTGAAATATTCTTTCCCGTCCCAACTGCCTCGCCATTGTGCAACACATGCACCACCACAGGAATCACAATAATATTGCGCTGCCCCCGCTGGTGAGCGCGGCTGTTTAAAAATTGCTTTGCAAGGTTTCTGCTGTGCTGAATTCTTTGCTCAATCTGAGGATCGGTCCTCTTAAGCTCTTCAAGATATTCCATCGTATGGCAGCGCTGCACTTGCCCGGCAGAGTAATAAGGCATTAGCGAAAACATAACGCTGGTCAAACATAAATAAGGAAAGAGTTTCACAATGGGATTATTATACCTGCAATTTAGCCTGATTTGCCACTCCGCGCAAGTTGATTGTCCCGCAGCTATCTTACAACTATCTTAAGGGAAGTCTTGCTTTTCCCGCTGAATGCCGTCAGCAAGTATAAGCCGGCAGGGAGTTGGGAAGTCTCAACCGTCAATTCTTCATGTTGTGATACCGCTTGCAGAACCAGCTTTCCCTGGCTATCAGACAATTGGATGGTCCAGTCTTTCAAACTACAGTTTGCATCCGGAAATAATTTTATTTCACGTTCGGATTGAATCATTTTCCAATCGCAGCCTTGCTGTGCCCCTCCAATTCCTGTGCTGAACAGATGCGCGACTTTTGAAGAAGCGTGCAAGGGCTTGGCAAAGGTTGCTGCAGCGGCAATCGCGGCTTTCACCGAGCGGCTCATGAATGTGAAGTTGAGTGTTCCGATAGTGTCGTTTGGGGTATGATAATAAGGATTCCTGAAGTTGGCTCCGTCTGTAAGCATGACGGCTTCATAACCTCCCAGCCAGAAGCTCGCGTGATCGCTGCGCATCAAGTTTGGTTTGATGAAGAGGTCGTCTGGCGAAACCAGGCTGACTACTTTCAATTCAGGAACATATTGGGCGGCAGCATCGGCAAATGCAATTCCGAGGTTGGTTGATTGAATATCAGCTACATTGGTGAGAAAATTTCCCCTGAACGAGTCGGTAACAAGCTCGTTGTGTTGCTGAGGGAAGTAGGTGTCGAACAAAGGCGGAGCCGTTTGACTGTTGGGTTCTTCAGAATAATACCCGATCATTTCAAAATTGATGACGCCTTCAAGCTGCTCATGGCTCTTTATTCCTTCGGCAACGTATTTGCGGCTGCCTGTAAGGCCAAATGAGGGTGACGACTCCTCGAAATCAAAGCCGATGAATTTGATGGTATGCTCAAACCGGTATTGTGATAGGATTCTGGTTGCCTCCAACACGCCCGCCATGCCCGACCCGTTGTCATCGGCACCGGGACTGTTGTTGACAGAGTCGAAATGCGCGTCAACGATGTAAAGGATGCGCTCGTTTTTCAAACCGGGCAAGCTGCCGATGATATTTGCCGCTGAATAACCGTTATGGGAAAAATTTTGCCGGTAGGTAAACAACCCGCGCTGCCTGAAATCACCTTCGATATAATTCTTCACCTCTTCAAGATGACTTATGCCCGTTTGATAATGCCTGATCCCTTCGATAAACGTGAGCGTATTCCTGAGACTGTTGCTGTCCACCTGATCCACCAACTGCTGGATGTCGAAAGGCTGGCGGTCGTCAGCGGTCACCCGCACCGCCCAACCGGGAACGGGCTGCAGGGAGGCGTTGTAATTAAAGGTGATTTGTTTGTTGCTGCCGGGGGTGATGGGAAAGCCAACGTCTCCCTGTATGTTCAGCATCTCTGCAAAAAACGTTTCCCCGTAATTGTCGGAAAATGCAACATTGACTTCGATGTTATTGGATTCGCTGTCAGCAAGGTCGAACGTCAAGGTTATTTGTTTGCCTGCGTCATCAAAGCTGACGGAAAGGTTGCTGATGGTGGGAATTGCGTTTTGGGAGAAAGCAAGAAAAGGCGATAATAAGATCGCTGAAAACGTAAAAACTTGTTTCATGGTTATTCTTTAACGCGATAAAGATAAAGGAAACATTCCTGAGAAGTCATTCGGGAGAACACGTTGTCAAGGGAGCTTGCCTGTGAGCGCGCGTTTGCTTCCCCCTTAAGGGCTCCAAGTGGAGAGTGTGTGTTAGCGCATCCGTTAACCCCGGTATTTATGCCGGGGCATCGAAGACACAGGCAGCATGGCTTTAGCCATGATTTGACAATTTGCAATCTTCCTGTCAGGGCTAAAGCCAATGGAGATATCGGTTCTCATCCCCGCGATAAATCGCGGGGTTAAAGGATGCATACTTCAAGCGCTAAACACATACAGTGGAGAGGGGAGTCCGGGCTGATTTCTTTTGAATGAACAAGTTAGGCGGATTGTTTTACCGCAGGCGCGACCTTTGAATTTGTTCGAATGCCATGAAATGGCAGAAAAAAATTTGTTTTTTTAAAAGCATAATCGTATATTTGCGATAAACGATTAAGGAAATGGCTTTTGCGAAAATTGATTCATTCAAAAAAGAGGAGATCGAGCTTGCCCGCATCGCCAAGGCAATGGCGCATCCTGCGAGGATTGCAATCCTCAACCTTCTGGCAAAGCGTACGGAGTGCATCTGCGGTGATATTGTGGAGGAGTTGCCTTTATCTCAGGCAACCGTTTCCCAACATTTGAAAGAATTAAAAGAAGCCGGGCTGGTGGCGGGAGAAATTGACGGACCGAGGGTTTGCTATTGCCTGAACGCGGAAGTCATCGTCAGGGCGAAAGTCATGCTCGATAAAATTTTTCAGAGAATGAAATGCTGCTGATTCATCGGATGACTTCAAGTCATCCGATGAATGTGGGAGTCAAATTGATTATTAACGCTAAAACATAAAACATGAAAACATCAGATGAAATCAAAAACCTCGTGAAAGAAAAGTACGGCTCTATTGCAAAGGAATCATCCTCTTGCTGCAATGATGATTGTTGCACCGAAACGACCATGGAAGCAGTCGTGGAGAAACCGGAGAAGCAGGCTTCCTCATGCTGCGGACCGTCATGTTGCTCTGACGGAACGGCAATGATTGCTGACTCCTATGATAAGCTCGAAGGCTACAATCCCGATGCCGACCTCGGACTCGGCTGCGGCTTGCCTACCGAACATGCCAACATCAAAAAAGGCGACACGGTGGTTGATCTTGGCTCCGGAGCCGGCAATGACGTGTTCGTTGCGCGGGCGATTGCAGGTGATAAGGGAAAGGTGATTGGCATTGACATGACTCCCGAAATGATAACGAAAGCGACACAAAATGCAGCCAAACTTGGTTACGGAAATGTCGGTTTTATCCTGGGTGAAATCGAAAACCTTCCGTTGGCGGATAGCACCGCAGATGTTGTCGTAAGCAACTGTGTGCTGAACCTTGTGCCGGACAAGCAAAAAGCTTTCGCTGAGGTCTATCGGATATTAAAGCCGGGTGGTCATTTCTGCATCTCAGATGTCGTCACCGTTGGCAGGTTGCCCGAAAAAGTGCAGGACGCTGCAGAGATGCTGGTAGGCTGCATCGGAGGAGCGATGGAGAAAAGCGGATACCTGAAAGTGATAGCAGAGGCGGGATTCAGGAACGTGCAAATCAAAAAGGAAAAAAGGATTGATCTGCCGGATGAAGTGATTGCAGAAATCGTTTCACCCGAAGTCGTGAAGGAATATCGCGACAGCGGAGCGGCAGTTTTCAGCATCACGGTTTACGGGGAGAAGGTTTAGGAAATGAAAATCGTGGCACGACTATGAAGTCGTGCCACGATTTATCACCGCTTCGTAATCACAAACTCCACCTTCCGGTTCATCTTGCGTCCTTCTGCGGTGTTGTTGTCTGCTATGGGATTGGCTTTGCCGTGTCCTTTGTGAGCAATTTCCTGCGGCTTCAATTTTTCAGACATTAGCTTCAATGCCTATCGGGCTACCGGGCATGTCAGCCCATTGCGATCGGTAAAATCCGAAAGCGCGGTGTTGATCGTCCAGATGGAGAGAGGGTTGGGGTGAGGCGTAAAAAGAGCAATTTTTAGAACTGCCCTGATGATTTACTAATGACTAATGCCCTGATGCCCTGATGCCCAATGACCAACTCAACATGATACGATGGTTCAACTCACTTCGCCACGTTCAATTTTCCTTCCTGCAACAACTTGTTGTCGCGATTCAAAATTCTGTACAAATAAATTCCAGAGGGAATTTCACTTAAATTCAATTCAGCGCGCCCGGTAAAATTTTTAACAGCCGCTTTCTTTCCGCTGGAGTCCAACAACTCTAATTTGACTTCTTCAGCAGTTTCTGCTTCCGCAATTATTCTTGTTGAAGCGGGATTGGGATAGACCTTGAATTTTTCAACGGCAGCAAAATTTAACACTCCAGTACTTGTATCTTCAGGCTCCTCATACTTGAATGTGAAACCCGTCACTTCAAAGCCGTCAGCATCCACCGCACTCAGGCGGATGGAATCTTTGCCAAACACTTCAATCTTGCCATAAGTGCTGTTGAAGTTTTGATTGCCCATGCCGCTGGCGCCTTTGTTCCACAGGCTGTAGCCGATGAAATTGCTCAGTATGAGCGGGTCTTCGCTGTTTGCCTTCTTAAGATTGGCTGACATCAGTTCGGGAATGCCGGAGTTGGTTCCGTCATCGAGGGCGGCAGAGTGGGCGTCACCGCTCACGATGAATATGTTTTTCAGTTGATGGGTTTCGATATGGTTCAGCAGCGCATTTTGGTCTGACGGAAATCCTACCCACAAATCGGAGAGCTGTCCAGCGCCAATCAACCCGGTTGAGATTTGAGTTCCTCCTACGTCAATGCCGAGAATGGGGCTGGCGCCTTTTCCGAATGAAAGCAGCGAATCAAATACAGCTTGGTAACCTTTATTGAACGTGACGCTTGAAACGATAATCTTCCAGTCGGCAGTAGAATTTTGCAATCCGTTCAGCAGCCAGTTCATCTGCGATTGTCCGAGGATGGAATGACCGGCAGGCTCCTGCAGCTTCCATTCTCCGCCCGCTTCCACAATGGCGTCATGCTGCGGGCTTCGCGCGCTGCGCGTGTCGAGCACGAATACCTCGCAGTTGCCCATCACATAGCTGTGAAAAATTCCTTCGGAAGAATCGGGGAGAGGGTAGGAGGGGAACATTTCGCGATAACCCTTCAGGCAGTTGTCCCGCGCCTGGGGCGGCAGCGCTACCGACTTGGGTTCACCGAAGTTTGAAAAGCTGATGTCAAAAATGTTGGCATAATTACCTGCGCTGTTATCATTCGTATAGTCGTGATCGTCATGCGCGTAGTCCATGGCGATGGAACGCATGAAAAATGCGCTGTTGCTGCTTGCATAGCGTTCCCGGTAAATGGCCTGCACTTTGCCATAATCCACAGCCCATGATGTGGGCGGATTGGAGAAATAAAGATCGTTGGTGCCGGTGGACTTGTCAGGATAACCCCAGTCGCCCGTGGGTGTGAATACATCCGCATCTTCCGATTTCATCCTAACGAATAATGAACTATCGTCATCCATTAATTCATACTGGCACGAGCCGAACAGGAATTTATAGTTTCCAGCTTCACCCGCATTGGGAAATGTTTTGAATGCGCTTCTTTCTCCGGATTCTTGCCCGTCAATCATCACGCGAACAGCATATTGAGAGCGAGGAGATAATCCGGTTATATTGAATATGTTGGATGAATCGCGGGAAGCAACCGTTTGCCCCGTAACGCTTTTGGCGATGGTGGCAAAACCGTCTGCGGAGAGTTCAACCGTTACGGTGCCTGCAGTTGCCGTTCGCACAAAGACATTCGCGGTGGTGTGCGTTACGCCACCGACAATGGGTCCGTGAGTAACTGTCGTTGAGGGCGTGGGAAGGGATGCCACAATAATGCTTGCTGTTTTGGCGCACCCGTTGGCATCGGTCACCGTAACCCAATATGTTCCGTAGCAGGCGTTGGGAAGCTGCTGCGTGGAATCGCCTCTTGACCATGAGTATGAAAACGGAGGTGTTCCGCCCGATGCCTGCGCTAAAGCGCTTCCGTGGCAGGTGCCGGGGTCATCGGTCGAGCTTATTCCGATAGTGTTGGAGTCGGGCTGAGTAATAGTAGCGGTTAATGTTTGGAACAACCCGTTGGAATCGTAAATGCAAATCTGGTAGGTCCCGGCAGCGAGATGTTCGCAATCGAGATTAGGCATCACAGTGCAATCATCAATGAAAAATGGCGGCACACCGCCCGACAGGGTTGGGTCGGGGAAAGACAGCTTGCCGTCATTTCCTCCATGGCAGCTCACGTTGGTTTGCTGGATGCTGTCGGTTTGGTTGAAATTGCAATTGAAAACGTATCCCGGCTGTATCCACGCCAGTTCATCCATCTCCAACCCGTTCGCATCAGCCCACAGTTGCAATTCGGGATATTGCACGTTCAGATCACGGATGTAAGCATAATTATTTTCATCATGAATCCGTTTTGCCACATCGCCAAATCCCGTTTCAATCACCAACTGCCCCACTGCGCAGGCTGTGCCGTAGTTGTCAATGAAATAGGGCGTTCTTTCCCTATGCCCCGTATTAATCGGGAATACGCCATTCGTCCAATAATCGTGGAGAATGTCCAGGCAATTATTGCGGTTTTCTTGTTGCCGGGGGGAAAGACCGGTTTGCTTTTCACGCAGTGTTTTTTCCACCAGCGACAAATGCATCTGTATCAGCGGCACATCACCGCTGAGCTGAATTTTTTCATTCAGAACCGGATCGTTGAGGTGCTTCTCCTTCCAATAGCCGTTGAGCCTTTCCAATTGTTCGCGGACGGACACATCTTGTCCGTAAAGCATCGTGGTTGCCAAAAGAAAAACGGCAAGCGGGAAAAGTGTGCGTGTTTTCATGATGGTAAGTTTTATTTTGATAAAGGGCAGTTCTAAAAATTGCTCTTTTTATCGCCTCACCCCTTCCCTCTCCAGAAGGAGAGGGAGTAAGTGGTAGAATTTTTAGAACTGCCCTAAATATAGCAAATTGGGAAGAAGGGCAATGCTGCCGGCAGGACTTTTTGATCATTTTTCGCTTTGCTCCTAAAGCACCCACCCCTCACTCCCCAGGGCTTGCCTATGCACACATCTTTTTAGAATATCAGAGGGCAAGGGTTTTATCCAG
>CAZCXH010000143.1:0-13598 GCA_964502525.1 uncultured Chitinophagaceae bacterium | reverse complement strand
ATTTCTTGAACAGCGAAATAAAAATTAGGTACGCATTTTTGCGATGAACCAAAAAAAGATAGCTTCAAAAGTGTCTCTTACATCTTCAGGTCATCATCATCGCCTGCGGGCGGTGGAGACTCAGCAGGCTTTTTAACCGGCTCGTCAAAATCCGATTTTGATTCATCATGGGATGGTTCCTTTTTGCCGCCTTCATGATCATCGAAGTGGTCTGCGCCTTCTTCGTAGTTCTTGCTGAACTCGTCAAAATCATATTCAGGAAGCAGGTCGGTTTTAACGTGATTAACCACTTCGTTCAGCGCATCCATAAACTTGTTGAAGTCTTCCTTGTAAAGGAACACCTTATGGCGGTCATAGCCATCTTCATGAAAACGTTTCTTGCTTTCAGTAATAGTGACGAAGTAATCGTTACCCCTTGTCGTTCTGACATCGAAGAAATAGGTTCTTCTTCTTCCCGCGCGTATTGTTTTTGAAAAAACCGCAGGTGTCTTTCTGTTTTCGTTCTCCACTTTTTATTGTTTTTTTACAGCCCGAAGGTAAATAAATGTATTTTGTCGTCCAAATGTAAGGAAAAAATAATCAGGCGAGGAAATTTTTTTTAAACCTCCGATTTTCCTCCACATCCTCCTGCTTCTGAGCTTCAAATAAATCATAGTATGCGCCCTTGCAGGCAAGCAGTTCAGCGTGTGTGCCTTCTTCAACAATTTTTCCATTGGCGAGCACGATGATGTTGTCAAAATCGAGCAGGGTGAATATCCTGTGGGTGATGATGATCGCGGTTTTGTCATTTAACAGGTTTCTGAGCGCGGTAAGGATGGCTTTTTCTGTTTTGGCGTCAACGGCAGAAAGGCAATCATCGAGGATCATTATCTGCGGATTTTTCAGGAAGGCGCGCGCGATGGAGATGCGCTGCTTTTGCCCGCCAGAAAGAGTGACTCCTCGTTCTCCGACAATAGTTTCGTAATGATGAGGCAGCCCCTCAATGTCCTGGTGCACCGATGCGCTTTTTGCGGCTTCAGCAACGGCAGCTTTGTCAAGCCCGTCAGCGCCAAAGCTCACGTTATTCTCAACAGTGTCGGAAAAAAGAAAGACATCCTGCGGGATGTAGCCGATTTGCCTCCTAACGACCGCAAGATCCAGTTTGCCGATGGGAATGCCGTCAATCAAAATCTCGCCCTTCGTGACATCGTACATCCTCACCAGCAGGTCGGCAATGGTGGTTTTCCCGGAACCCGTCCTTCCAATGATAGCCAGTTTTTGTCCGGGTTTGATGCTAAACGATACATCTTTCAGCGCTTCCACACCGGTATCGGGGTAAATGAAGCTGACTTCCCTGAACTGGATATTGCCTTTCATCAGGATGCTGTTCTCTTTCCCCGAAATGATTTCAGGTTTTTCACTCAAAAACTCGTTGATCCTTTTTTGCGAGGCGGCAGCCCGCTGGGTGATGGACGCCACCCATCCTATAGCGGTTACCGGCCATGTGAGCATGTTCACATACAAAACAAACTCTGCAATGTTGCCCGGGCTGATCTGCCCCTTCATCACCCCGATGCCACCCATCCAGATTGTGAATATGGTGCTCAACCCGATGAGCAGCAGCATGAGCGGAAAAAAGAATGCCTCCACCCTGGCGAGCTTCAAAGCTTCGCCCTTGTATTTTTCGCTTTCGCTGTCGAAAAATTTCGCTATTTGTTTTTCCTGCACGTAAGATTTGATGACGCGGATGCCGGAATAAAACTCCTGTGCAGCAGTGGTCAATTCAGACAACTTCCTTTGAATCATCTCGCTGCGGTGCTCGATGAGGTTGTTTACATAATAAATGGAGATGGCGAGCGCAGGCAGCGGAATCAATACATACAGCGTCAGCTCTACATTAACCGAAAGCATGGCGTAAATGCTCATCACCATCAGCACCAGCAGGTTCACGCCATACATCACCGCTGGTCCCACATACATGCGCACGCGCGACACATCTTCCGTGATGCGCGACATGAGGTCGCCCGTGTTGTTGCGCTTGTAAAAAGCGAGGCTCAGTTGCTGGTAATGGTTGTACATCTCGTTCTTCATATCGAACTCAATCAGCCGCGACATCACAATGAGCGTTTGGCGCATGAAAAACATGAATACCCCTTTTAAGATTGCCAACAGCAGCACGGTTATTCCGAAAAAAAGCAATGCCGCGCTGAACAGCGAGTAGAAACTTTCCTGCAACTCAAAGCCCTCAAAAAGGCTGTAATAAGAAAGGTTGTCCTTCACCAAGTCAAATGAATATCGGATCACCTGAGGTGAAAGGATGCCGAAATAGTTCGATACCGCTACGAACACGACACCGAGCAGGAAATGCCATTTGTATTGGAAGAAATACTTATTGAGGACTTTGAGGTGCTTCACTTGTCGGTTAATCGGTTTATCGGTTAATTGGTTATCGGGCTTTTGTCAGGAAATTGAAGGTGTACGGTTTACCTGTTTCCGGTTTACCATTGGTCTTCAGAAAGATGGTAACGTGTAAATCATTCCGCACCACGTGCTGGAATCCGGGGGGCTTGACATTGCACATTAGTTTGCCGGACTACAACTGTTATTACCAATCAACTAATAAGCCGATTAACCAATTAACTATATTCTTAGCTTTGCGCTAATCTTACAAGATTAACCAAACGGCAGTAGTTCAGAAAAGTTCTTTAAAGCTGCAACATGTTAAGCAGAAGAAATCTCAGGGTGAAGGTGATGCAGGTGCTGTATTCCCTCGAACACAGCAACACCGCGACACCTGAACAGGCGATCAAGATGCTCGAAAAAAGCATTGAGAAATCATACAACCTTCTGATATTCAACTTTGCTCTCATTGCAAGGATTGCCGATTATATCAAAAAAGAGCATGAAATCAAATCGTCCAAGCTGCTTCCCACAGAGGAAGACCTCCGGTTCAGCACGAGGCTTGCCGAAAATCCCTTCGTGAAAGCTTTACGTGCCGACCAAATGATCGGCAAAAGGCTCAGCCTCACCATGACTGAGGAGGAGACCGGTCTGGTGAAAGAACTTTTTAAAAAATTGTCAGAAGAAAAAGAATACCGGGACTACTGTTCGAAAAGCGCGGAGGGCAGCGGAGATAAGGAAATTATCTCATTCATCTACAGCAGCGTGATTCAGAAAAGCCCGGGATATCACCAGTATGTGGAGGATAATTTCTCCGAATGCATTTCCGAACTGGGCAAGATAAATTTCAGCATGGAAGAATTGCTGGGGCAGCTTTCTGCGGAAAATAACTCGCGCCAACTGGACTTGCCTGATTCGAGCGGGGAAGAGGAGTTTGCCAAGCAACTGCTGGAAAAAACCATTGCCAATAATGAGTGCTACTCTCAAATGATCAAGCCTAAGCTGAAAAATTGGGACCTCGACCGCATCGCCCACCTCGACATGATATTGATGAAGATGGCGCTGTGCGAGCTGCTGTGCTTCGAGCAGATACCCGTAAAGGTTTCCATCAATGAGTACATTGACATCTCCAAGATATACAGCACCCCGCGCAGCAAGGATTTCATCAACGGGATACTGGACAACATCATGCACGAGCTGAGGGAAAGCAATGAAATCAAAAAAACAGGAAGAGGGTTGGTGGAGTGACAGCGGGCAGGCTGGCTTCGATGTGACGCAAGAACACGACCTTACCTCGGCTGATAAATCGCTTCAGCCTGCTTATATACTGTTTCCTTATCCAGCGGCATTTTCTTCAATTTTTCAGCAACAAACATTTCCATCTGGTCGGTGGAATGGGGATGTCCCGGCTTATTGGCTGCACCGAAGGGGCTTATTGATTCAATCTCAGGTCCGTCCTTTGTAAACTTCACCAACTGGATGTATGATTCTCCCACCCATAGTTTCCACAGCCCGTCCTTGTAGGGTTTGCAATAAGCGGCTTTGATGGCATCGGGGCAGCCCGCCACGGGATATTCTTTGTCACCGCGCACCAGGAACTGAAACTTTCGCAAGGGAACGTCTATCGTCCCGAATTTCTCAATCAGCTCGGCTTTAGCCTTGCGGATACTCCTGACGAACATCTCCTCGCGCGCCACTGCGTCAACATCATAGGTCTGAAATCGCTTGAAAGCATCCTTAAGGATATTATGGAACGCATAGTAATAAATGGCGATGTCTGTGTTGTCCAATGTCGCCTGGCGGTTCCACTTTTTGATATTCGCTATTGCATCAGCGATGTCGGGATATTTTTTTTCATCAAGCTTCTTGATGTCATTAAGGTCTATGCCGTTGGTGAAGATGAGGCTGTCGGGCAATTGCGCGTCAAACTTTATCCTCAAAAAATCATTCCAGTCAATCCCGGTGCGCTCATATCCTTCCATAAGCTCCTGCACCCGCTCGCTGCGGTTGGTTTTGTTCAGATGATAGCCCATTGACGGATTATAGTTTTCCATCAGCAAATCATCATGCTGGCAGGTGGCTTCAAATGGCGAATTATTGGTATTGAAAACGTATCCGCAATCGGGATTCAGCAGTTGCGGCAATGCCCTGGCTGGGTAATATTCGGTCCATAGTGTTGCTGATGTATCACCTGGCACAACCCGGTTCCATTCGTAGCCAGGCGCGCGCCTGGGAATAAGCCCGTTTGAAAGCGCGTAAATCGTATCATACCGGTCAGCATATACCACCGTCATCCTTGCCATTCCCTGCATATCGAGCACCTTTCTGAATTCCGTAAAATTCTTCGCTTTGTTCATATGAAACCATTCCTCCGCAGGCGTTATCACCTGGTTGGCAGCGAGGCGGACGGAAAATGTGCCGTATTGGGTCTTCATTGTTGCTCCATATTTGCTCCACCACACTTTTTTCCCCACGGTCAGCTTCAGGGGAAAATGCTTGAACAGCTTCACGGTGAGTTTCGCCTTCCTTTCTTCAAGGTCAATCCATTCACCGTCAAACTTGTATTTATTCTCTTCGGTGGGATGCATTTCGAGTTTAAAAACATCAATCGGGTCAAACTCGTTGACGGTATGCGCCCATCCGAGGTATTCATTCGTGCCATGCAGAACGGAAACACTTCCGTGAAACAAGCCACCGACAATGTTCCATCCTTCCTCGCTGCACAGGTGCGCCTCATACCATGAGAGCGGACCTTCGATCGGCTGATGCGAATTGATGGCGAGATAAGTGTTCCCGTCTTTGGTAATGTTTGAATTGAAGGCAAACGCATTGGAACCCACGCCCCGGAAGCGGTCATCGGAATCAAGTATCTCCCCGCTCATGATTTTTTTCAGCGCATCATCCACACCGCACATCAGCGACATGGCGAAGCAGTATCCCTTAGCCATATCTTTTGTGGTTACCGGAAAGGCTTTTTTCACTAAAATCTCCCTGGGGTGCAATTCTGCGTATTTATTCAGCCCCTGCGCATATCCGTCCATCAGTTTTTTGAATTCATCGGAAAAGGCTGAGTCAAACTGCGCCTCCACTGTTTCGCTGATGCGCAGCAGGTTACCGACATAGTCAATGATCGCGCCCTCCTTTCCAAGATGCCTGCCCATCATGGCTTTGCCGGCAAGCAATCCCCATTGCAGCGTTTCAAAATCATCTTCGCATGTTGCCCATGCAAGGCCATAAGCCACTTCGGCATCGGTTTTGGCGAAAATGTGCGGTACGCCAAACGAATCGCGCACGATGTCAATTCTGGAAGGATCAATTTGGACGATTTGAGAGTGTGCCGATACCATCATGAGCGAAAAGTATCCAAACAGGAAATGACGAATGGCGAATGACGAATGACGAATTAACATATTGAATTCTTCATTATTTGCAGTGAATGATCAATCAGCACATCGGTGCATTACCGAATTACCGCATCAGCATCAAATCTTTGCAAAAAACTGGGAGCCGTGGGGACCTTCCAGGAAAAAACCCTTCACCTGCTGGTTCCTGTAGTCCACAATTATCTTCAGGTCTTTATCCTTGTTGACGAAACTGATATTGCTGTCGCGAAGCAGTTCAACTTTCCCGGCATCAGCAGATTCAAAATCTTCAAGGATGAGGATGTCATCAAGGTTTTTCAGCTTGAAGAACTTGCCGTTTTTGCTTTTGTAGTCGCCTTCGAGCGCAAGCAGGTCAATGGCATCGCAGCCATGGTCCTGGCATTCCTGGATGAGCGATAGCTTTGAAAGCGCATGAGGCCAAAACACCCCGTGCTCCCTTTTCCCCAGCCTTACGATGATGGTGTTGTCATTGGGATTGGCATAAACAACCTGCCCCCTGAACCCACCGGCAAAAAAATCATTTTCTGAATAGCCCACTTTGCGCGGATAGGTGTCGAGCCACCAGCAGTACGCATATTTGCCCGACCGCCCGTTAACCGTATCAGATTGTCTTGCAGCGAGCACCCACTCTTCAGGCACCAGTTGCTTTCCATTCCAGTTGCCATTGTGGAGGTAAAGCCTTGCAAGTTTGGCAAGGTCAACTATGGATGCTGTCAATCCTCCGAACATTTTAGCTTCTCCGCCTGGCTTTTCAAGAGCCACCAAAGCATTGTATTCCATCCCCATCGGCTTCCACAACTTTTCCTCGAGATATTCTGAAAAGCGCTTCCCGGTTGCTTTTTCAAGGCACATTCCCAATATCTGGGTGGTGGGGGAGGAATAGGCAAAGCGGGTACCCTTCTCGTATTTCTGTTTTGCCCGCCTGATAAGTTTTTCCTGGTCTTTGGTGTAATAGAGATTGATCACCTTGCCCAGCGATTTGTAGTCCGATGGGAAGCCAGCAGTCATCTGCAGAAGGTTGTCCAGTGTCAGGCTGCTGCGCCTGTCCTCCTTGAAATAAGGCAGAAAATCGGAAACAGGCTGGTCTATACCTTTTATGTAGCCTTCATCTATTGCGATGCCCACCAGCATCGAGGTGACCGACTTGGTGACTGAAAAAACCTGCGAATGGTTCTCTCTGGAGTAACCATCAAAGTATTTCTCATAAAGTATTGAATCATTGCGGATTACGAGAAAGGCAGTAGTGGCATTCTCTTCTAAAAATTCTTCAGGAGTCATGTCAGCAGGCACCTTCCTGCCGTTTGCCCAAAAGGCTACTTCCGGCAACGGGTGGCAACCGGCTTCGTGGAACAGGAAAGGCTTACCGCCTTTGTGAATGGTGTCGGTTGAAAATATGCGGGTGTCGGTGATGTCAGGTACATTGTACCGGAACAGGTACCCGGTGGAACTGCAACTGCTGACGATAAAAAAAATACAAGATAACGGTAGCAGGCGGACAGTTTTAATCATGGCTGATAATGGACATTTTGAGGTGAATAAATTGAATCTAACCCAAGACTTGATAAATGTCAATAGGGTTGCAAGCAGGGATAATTTTTTTCGTTGATTCTCGCAGATGAATGTCAGAAAAGATATTTTAGAACGTAAACCGTAAACAGGTAATCCGTAAACCGATTGTTCTATCCGGTAATTTATACCGATTTTCAGCATACTTATTCGAATATTGCGATTGCTGTGAGCGCACCTCGTTCAAACAATTTATCCGGAAATTTTTTAGCTTTCGCCATTGGGATTTTTGTGTCAATTATTGTCCTTGAACTGGCATTAAGAATTCTTAATCCTTCCAACTTCATTCTGAAAGGCGACAATATCGTGCTGCGCCCTGCCATTTCGGAGGTTATTGTCAACACCGAAATATCCAGGCTCGACACGCTTATTTATCACTCCACCAACTCGCTTGGCTTCAGGGGTCCGGAAAAACCTGCGGATTTTGAAAAATACCTCACGATTTTCGCTGTGGGAGGCAGCACCACCGAATGCCGCTTCCTGTCCGATGGAAAAGATTGGCCGGCTTTGCTGGCTAACAAGCTGAACAAGAATTTCGACAGCATCTGGATCAACAATTCCGGTTTGGACGGGCATTCGACATTTGGACACCTCATGCTTTTACAGGAGCACATCTTGCGGCACCATCCGAAATTCATCCTGATCCTCGCGGGAAGAAATGACGTTCTGAGGGATGATCTTAATTGGGATTCAAAACAGAACGAGAACTTTTATCGAAAGGCTGTAAACCTTTTTTCACACAGCGAGATATTCTCCCTTGCGCTCAACCTTTACAGGGTGCATAAGGCAAAGCAAAGGAACCTGCGGCATTTCAACCTTGACCTTGAGTTATCCGAAAAGCTGTTCATTCCTGACAGCATCATTAACCGGCAAGTTCAGGCACATGAGCGGGAGTTTATGGTAAGCTACAGAAACCGGCTTCAGCAGATCATTGACGCATGCCGGTCAAAAGGAGCGGAACCGGTTTTCATCACCCAGCCAACCCTTGTCGGAGATGGAGTTGACAGCCTCACACAGGTTAACCTTGCCACGATTAAGACAGGCGACTCTGAAAATGGCAAGCTCCTGTGGACCCTGCTTGAATCATATAACCGTGCTGTTAAAGTAGTGTGCAGCCAGAATCATTGTCCGGCCATTGACCTTGCCCTCAAAATGCCTAAAAATTCAAAATATTTTTATGATTATATCCATTTCACCAATGACGGGGCGGAAGTTGTGGCGGAAGTAATTTTCAAAGACCTCTCTCCCTGGCTTGACACGGCAGTGGTTCGGGAAAACCTTCTATCCGAATAGCTAAATTGCGCTGATGGCATCGCGATATAAAGTAATGGCTCCTGCGATTTTCTCAATAACCATCCTGTTCTTTTTTGGTGAAATCGCCACCCGGCTTTTTTTAAGCAAGCAAGTGGGTGTTGTTTCCGATGAAAGAAACCAAATTTACAGGTATGACAAAGAATTAGGATGGTTTCCTATTCCCAACAGCCGCAAAGAATACAAGGGGATGCGCCTTATCCAAACTTATCACAACAGCAAGGGCTTCCGCGATGCCGACCATCATCAGAAGCAGAAGCCGAGGATACTGTTTGTTGGCGACTCCTTTCTCTGGGGCTATGATGTTGAAGTGGAGGAAAGATTCACCGAATTGCTGCAAAAGCTGCTGCCTGACCGGGAGATCATCAACATGGGCATCAGCGGTTATGGCACCGACCAGGAACTGATGCTTTTGGAAAAATATATAGATGAGTATTCCCCGGATATTGTGTTCCTCGTTTTTTGTTCAGAAAATGATCATTTTGATAACCGGGTGAACATGAATTACGGAGGATATTATAAACCTTGCTATTTGAGCCGGGAAGAAAAACTGATTAAGGCGGGGGTTCCCGTCCCGAAGTCTTACAACTACTACATCACAGAATACCCAACCTTGTTTCACAGTTACTTCATCAGGGCGCTGTTAAGGATTTACTCCCGGCTGGCGCTTCCTACAAGAGTTGTTAATGATGACCCCACGGAGAGCATATTGCTTGCCATGAAAAAACTTGTGGAATCAAGAGGGGCGCAATTCCACATCGGGCTTACCGACCGGAAGCATGAGGAAAGTGAAATCAAATTTTTGGATGACAACGGATTTCAATTTATTGACATTTCAAACGATCACGCCTACCCCATCCACCGCCACTGGACGCCTGAAGGACATCGGCAGGCAAGCATTGCCATTTTTGATTACCTGACCGGGACAAATTATAATGAAGGGCAGTTCTAAGAAGGTTTAATTTTAAATTAAATCATAATAACAGAATGATAATAAAACGCTGATGACGCGGATTGTGCAGATAACCGCTGATTGTTTTATCTGTGGTCATCCTATTTTTCTGCGTCATCTGCGTTCTATTTTTAATTTTAAACAGTCTCTAAAATTCTACCACTTACTCCCTCTCCAGATGGCTCCAGATGGTGGGACGGAAGATTGGCAGTAAATTTTGAGGCCGCTCTGAAAAGTCATCGGATGAATGTTCTATAAAAATCATGCGATGCGTAATTGTTTTTATTTCGTTCTATTAGCAATTCATCCGATGACTGCCTTCGGTTTTTCGGAAGGGACTTGATTTTTGTGATTTCTCGGCTTTGCGGCATAATTTCCCGATGCAATAACAGAAAACGCCAACCGCATACTGCAATTCCCTCCAGTCGTTTCCGGCAGCAAAAAAATGACGAAAATAATTATGAATTTTACCCACCGATGCAATACGCACGATAACAACTTTCGCTGAACAATGAAAACCGTAATATTTGCCGGAGGCATCGGTACCAGAATTTCAGAGGAATCGGTCATGAAGCCCAAGCCGATGATTGAAATTGGCGGAAAACCGATTATCTGGCACATCATGAAAATATATGCCGCACAGGGCTTTAACGACTTTGTCGTTTGCCTCGGCTACAAAGGGGAGATGATTAAAGAGTATTTCCTGAACTACTTCTTATATAACTCCGACATGACGGTCAGGTTGGGCAATAACCAGGTCGAGATTCACAGGGAAAGTAAAGAAAGTTTCAACGTAACGCTGGTGGACACCGGCTTGCACACCAACACAGCTGGGCGGCTGAAACTCGTTCGGCATTACCTCGGTTCTGAAACCTTCATGCTGACCTATGGCGATGGCGTGGCGGATATTGATTTGAAAACGCTCATCGCCTTTCATCGCAAACACGGCAAGCTGGCAACGCTCACTTCCATCAGGAACACGAGCAGGTTTGGCGAAATTGAATGCGATAATAAAGGAGTTGTGAAAAGTTTCCGGGAAAAATCTGACGATGATTTAAACTGGATTAATGGCGGCTTCTTTGTGCTGCAGCCGGGAATTTTTGATTTTCTGAAAGAAGACATGACAGACGTTCAGTGGGAAAGAAAGCCGCTCACCGACATTGCAAAATCGGGTCAGTTGGTCGCCTATAAGCATCACGGTTTTTGGAAATGCATGGATGCGCTCCGCGATAAAATGGAACTGGAAGACCTTTGGACTTCCGGGAATGCAAAATGGAAGATTTGGTAATTAACAAAGAACTATGAAATATTTTGTTACCGGGCATCGCGGCTACATCGGGGTGCATCTCGTCAGGCAGTTGAAAGAGCAGGGGCACACCGTTACCGGCTGCGACCTCAATATTTTTTCAGGATGCGAGTTTGATGATTTTGTGAAGCCCGACAAGGAAATCATCAGGGATTTCCGGAAGCTCACCGCGGATGAGTTGAAGGGACACGATGCAGTGATGCACCTTGCCGCCATCTCCAACGACCCGATGGGTGATTTGAACGAGCAAATCACCTACGATGTCAACCTGCACGGCTCGGTGAATCTGGCGAAACTGACCAAGCAAGCCGGAGTGCCGAAGTTTCTGTTTTCAGGAAGCTGTTCGGTGTATGGAAAAGGTGAAAAGCTCGATTTGGCGGAGGATGATAAATTGAATCCCGTGTCGGCTTATGCGGTGTCGAAGGTAAAAACAGAGGAGGAAGTGGGGAAATTAGCCGATGGCAACTTCATTCCGGTTTACCTCAGAAATGCCACTGCGTACGGTTATTCGCCCATGCTGCGGATTGATTTGGTGGTGAACAACCTGCTGGCGTGCGCCCATGCCCGTGGCGACATCCGCATCATGAGCGATGGAACGCCCTGGAGACCGCTGATTCATTGCAGCGATATAGCGAAAGCCTTTGTTCATATCGCAGCGGCTGACGAAAAGAAAATTTCCAACAAAGCCATCAACATCGGAGGAAACGAAGAGAACTACCAGGTGCGCGACATCGCCAATTTCATCAAGGAAATCATGCCCGCCTGCAACATCGTTTACACCGGTGAGGTGGGCGCTGACCCGCGCGACTACCGCGTGAAGTTCGATTTGCTGAACGAGTTGGTTCCTTCCTTCAAATTGGACTACACGCTGAAAGCCGGAATTGCGGAACTGCATGAGTATTATCTGAAAAAGAAATTTCAGTTGAGCGATTTCACGGGCGACAAATATGTGCGACTGCGGGTGCTGAAGCAAAAACTCAATCTTTTATCCTGATGAAATTCATTGAAACGTCCCTTCAGGGCTGTTATGTTATTGAACTGGAAAAGCGCGAAGACGACCGCGGCTTTTTCGCCCGCGCATTTTGCACGCAGGAATTCGGCAGGCTGGGGCTGGATGCAGCGGTTGTTCAAATCAATAATTCCCTCAGCGCTTACAAAGGAACGCTCCGCGGGATGCACTACCAGCTTGCGCCAAAGGCTGAAACGAAAATGGTGCGCTGCATCAAAGGCTCGCTGTTTGACGTGGCGGTGGATTTGCGAAAAGAGTCCCCCACGTTTCTGAAATGGTTTGGCACGGAGCTTTCGGCTGAAAACCGGAAAATGCTCTACGTCCCGAAAGGATTCGCTCACGGCTTTATAACGATTGAAGAAAATACGGAAGCATTTTATTTAGTCACGGAATTTTATTCACCGGAACACGAGCGCGGCATTCGTTACAACGACCCGCGAATAAATATTCAATGGCCCCTGGCTCCGGTAATCATTTCGGATAAAGATTTGAAGCACCCCGATTTCAGCGAATCTTATCATTTAGGCTGATATTTTATGAAGATTCTTTTTACAGGAGCGAGTTCTTTCACGGGATATTGGTTTGCAAAAACCCTGGCGGAAAGCGGTCACGAACTTACCTGCACCTACACGGCTGATGGTCCGGAAAAATATGCTGATGTGAGGCGCGGGCGCGTTGCTTTGCCGGGGAAATCCGTTGCGCAGGAATTTGGCGTCCGCTTCGGTGATGAAAAATTCATCCGCCTCATCCGCGAGCGAAAGTTTGATTTACTATGTCACCACGCGGCTGATGTCCGCAATTACAAATCACCGGAGTTCAATGTGCTGGAGGCGGTGAACAGCAATGCGAATAACATCTCTCAAACGCTGCTTGCACTTGCCGGCAACGGTTGCAGCAGCATGGTTCTCACCGGCTCCGTTTTTGAAGGAGGCGAGGGCGCTGGCTCCGATTTACTTCCGCATTTTTCGCCTTACGGGCTGTCAAAATCATTGACTGCGCGGGTATTTGAATATTACGCTGAATGTTTCAAAATGAATTTCGGAAAGTTTGTGATTCCCAATCCGTTTGGCCCTTATGAGGAACCCCGCTTCACGGCTTACCTCATGAAAGCATGGCTGAAAAAAGAGGCGCCAAAGGTGAATACGCCTGAATATGTCCGCGACAATATTCATGTCCTGCTCTTAGCGCGTTACTACAAATCGTTTTGCGAAGAGATAAAAAAGAACAGCGCGAAAAAAATTTCCCCTTCCGGAATCGTTTGTTCGCAGGGAATGTTCGCCCAAATCATTTCGCGTGAAGTTTCTTCCCGTTTAAATATTCCATGTGAATTTATTTTAGAAAAACAAACGCAGTTCTCCGAACCGATGATTCGCATCAACACCGACCGGAAAAAAGAAATCACCGATTCTTTTTCAGAAAAAAAGGCGTGGGATGAGTTTGTGGAGTATTATCAGCGCGCATACAACTGCTGAAGCTGGGAGCAGGAAGATTTTCTTAGAGACTGTTTAATTGAACGTGAGTTATGGGTTACCACAGAAATAATTCCTTGAATTTCATTGCCGTCCGCTTCAGCGGACGGGATATTGAATCAGGAACCAAAGGGCTTTAGCCAAATTGTGAAATACTTTGGCGAAAATCCAAAAGGAGAGTCTTCCTATTTTAACCGTCCGCTGAAGCGGACGGCAATGAAAA
>CAZCXH010000142.1:0-13721 GCA_964502525.1 uncultured Chitinophagaceae bacterium | reverse complement strand
TCAGTTGATAATCACAGATTTTCGTCCGTGTAAATCATATTTATCAGCGTCATCTACGTTCTATTCCTAATTTTAAACAGTCTCTTAGAAGAACAACTTTAGGGCTTAAGTTTAAACCAACATAATGAGTAACCCAAGTTCAATTTACCACGACCCCACCGATTTCTCACGCGAGCGTGAATTCACGATTTCAGTTTTCACCGAAAATAATATAGGCTTGCTGAATCACATCACCGTTGTGTTCACGCGCAGAAACCTGAACATTAACAGCCTCACCACTTCCGAATCGGAAATTAAAGGCATCTTTCGTTTTACAATTACAATAAAGACCACTCGTGACACGGTGGAGAAGCTCGTAAAGCAGTTGGAGAAAATCGTAGATGTTATCAAAGCCTTCGTGCACGAAGAAAAGGAAGTAATTACACAGGAAATAGCATTGTATAAAATTCCGGTGAAGGCAGCGCATGATGGGGCGCATATCGAGCAAATCGTTCGTGAAAGCAACGCAAGGATCCTAGCGTTAGAACCCGGCTACATCGTGATTGAAAAAACCGGAACGCAGAAAGAAACACAAAAACTTTTTGAAAAACTCGAGCCGCATGGGGTGTTGGAATTCGCGCGCTCAGGACGTGTGGCCGTAATGCGCTCAATGAATAATCTGGATGCGTTTCTTAAAGAGATTGAGAAGAAGTAGTTTGTCGTTTGTGGTTGAATATTAAAAAGTAATGGCTACCATAAAAAGGTATGAAGAATTGGAAGTTTGGCAACTGGCAAGGCAGCTTGCATTGAAAATTTTTGTGTTGAAGGAGAAGGGATTATTTGTGAAAGACTTCGGATTTAAAGACCAGATTAAACGAGTAGCGGATTCCGTGATGGATAACATTGCGGAAGGATTCGGACGCGGTGGAAACAGGGAATTCATCAATCTTTTGAGCATCGCAATTGATTCCTGCAGTGAAGTTCAATCTCAATTATACCGGGCGCAGGACTGGAGATACATAACGAGAGATAAATTTGAGGAGTGCTATAAACTGACTGAAACAATTATTTCTAAGTCAGGTAAATTCATCAGCTATCTCAACTCGCCACAACATACAGGTGAGAAATTCAAAAAAACCACAAACGACAAACTACTAACCACAAACCACAAACGAATAACATGGCAAAAATTGATTTTGGTGGCGTGACAGAAGAAGTTGTTACCCGTGAAGAATTTCCTCTGAAAAAAGCGCTTGACATTCTGAAAAACGAAACCATCGCCATTCTCGGTTATGGCGTTCAGGGGCCGGGGCAAGCGCTGAATCTGAAAGACAACGGCTTCAACGTGATTGTCGGGCAGCGCAAGGGAACAAAGAGTTGGGACAAAGCCGTGAAAGACGGTTTTGTGGAAGGCAAAACATTGTTTGAACTCGAAGAAGCTGCGCAGAAAGGAACTGTCCTGCAATTCCTGTTGTCAGACGCTGGACAAATTGCATTTTGGCCTACGTTGAAAAAACAGCTCACCAAAGGAAAAACGCTTTACTTCTCTCATGGTTTTGGGATTACATACAACGATCAAACCGGAATTGTCCCTCCAACAGATGTTGATGTAGTGCTCGTAGCACCGAAAGGTTCAGGCACCAGCTTACGCAGAAAATTTTTGCAGGGAAAAGGATTAAATGCGAGTTATGCGATTTACCAGGATGCAACCGGCAAAGCAAAAGACAAAGTGATTGCTCTCGGTATCGGCATTGGTTCAGGATTTTTGTTTGAAACAAATTTCAGGAAAGAAGTTTATAGCGACCTCACAGGCGAGCGTGGTACGCTGATGGGCGCGCTTGCAGGAATACTTGAGGCTCAGTATAATTTGTTGCGTAAAAAAGGACACCTGCCGAGCGAAGCCTTCAATGAAACAGTAGAGGAACTGACTGAAAGTTTGATTTTGCTGGTTGCGGAAAATGGAATGGACTGGATGTTTGCCAACTGCTCCACCACCGCGCAGCGAGGCGCGTTGGATTGGCGGCATAGGTTCAGAAAGGCGGTGGAGCCTGTGTTTGAAGAGCTGTATGAAAGCGTGGCATCAGGCGAACAAGCCCGTATTGTTATCGAAGCCAACAGCGACCCGAACTATCGTCAGAAACTCGAACAGGAATTGCAAGAAATGCGCGAGTCGGAATTTTGGAAGGCGGGAGCGCAGGTGCGAAAACTGAGACCGTGATGTTATTCGTCCTCGGTTCCAATCAGGGAAGCCTTAGCCAACTCTTCGGCAGGAATATCTTCTTCACTCAGGAGTATTCTCTCAATATCTCTTACAAGAATATGCTTTGCGTCTGAGTTGGTGTTATTCAGCACGATGATGGTGCTTTCATCGTCCACATACCTTACGATGGATGTGCGGAAGCCGTTCCAAAGCCCGTGATGATAAACCATTTTTGAGTTTTCCTTGTCAACGATTCTGAAGCCGAAACCGTAAGAAACTTGTCTCTTGTTGCGAAGCGTTGCCATCGTGAACGCTTCATCCATGGTTTTCTTTGAAACTAATGTATTCGAATAGAGCGCCTGATCCCACTTATAGAGATCGTCTGCGGTAGAATATATCCCCTTGTCCCCAATGCAGCCGTCATTGATGGTTTCATTAATCAGCCGGAATCCCCTGCGCGTTTTTTGATAACCGCTCACTTTATCGCTGTTCCGCCTGTTCATGGACTGGCTGTAGGCAAAGCTGTTGCTCATTCCGAGCGGTTCGAAGATATTGTCATGCAGGAAATCGGCAAAAAATTGTCCTGAAATTCTTTCAACAAGGTATGCCAGCACTACGTACCCAGTGTTACAGTATGAAAAATACCTGCCGGGCACAAAATTCAGCGGCATGTCATTTTTAATCAGCATGGCAACCACTTCATGATTGTAGGGCGCATACTCTTTATCCCATTTGTTTTCAACCAACCACATGTAGTTATAAAGCCCGGAGGTATGCGTAAGCAGATGGCGGATGGTCATGCCCGCATAGGGCCATTGCGGAATATGCTTTTTCACTTCATCATCAAAATCAAGCTTGCCTTGTTCCTTCAGCATCATGATTGCCAGAGCGGTGAATTGCTTGCTGACGGATGCAAGCTGAAACGGAGTCTCGGGAGCAAGCGGTTGTTTGGAGGAGAAATCGCTGTATCCCATGCTCCGGCTGCAAATCACGCGCCCCTTGTACGACACCAGCACACTGCCATTGAAGCGGTAATACTTTTCATACTTCTCCATGAGTTTTTCCAGGCGCTCATCCTTCGAGCAAACAACGAGATCGTCAATGTAATTGTGCTGCTCGTTGATCAGGAATGATGGCTTCACCACATCATGCCCCATCAACGCTCCGCTGATGTGCACCGTAGTGGATAAGCAAAGAAAAGCACCAAGGAAAAAGATAAACCTGAGTCCTAACCTCATTTGTGTTTTGATTCTGTCAATAACTTTTTACGAGAAACTCTTATTAGAGTTTCGGCAAATGATCGAAATCAATATGCCTGAATTCAAGTGTGGTTACATCTTCTTTGCCATGACCCGGCAATAAACGCGCTGAAAATTACGGAATTGATTTTAAAAAAAGAATACGATTAATCAAGATTGTAATAGTCATGCAGCTATGACTATTAAAAGAAGACAAGCGTTTTCTCGATTTTCTCGATAAATATTTTGCCGAGCCGCACAAGGAGGATAAATAAAAGCCATGCAAGTAAAACTTAAGACCGTATTCAGGGATCTTCCGCCAAAGGGAAACATCAGGCAACCGGATTGGGTGGCCAACATGATGAAAAATTATTGGAAATAACTTTATGCCGCGTCTTGCTACTTCCTGCTCAGTACTTGCGCCTAATTCAGCAGCTCATAAATCCCCGCAATACCCTGACCGCCACCGATGCAGGCGGTGACCATGCCGTATTTCTTTTTTCTTCTGCGGAGCTCGTTGACGATTTGAACGGTGAGTTTCGTGCCGGTGCAGCCGAGCGGGTGACCGAGTGCGACAGCGCCTCCGTTCACGTTCACTATTGCCGGGTCAAGTTTGGCTTCCTTAACAACAGCGATAGCTTGCGTTGCGAAGGCTTCGTTGAGTTCGATTAAGTCAATGTCGTCCAACTTCATATTGGCTTGCTTCAATACTTTCGGAATTGCTTTCACCGGACCCATGCCCATGATGCTGGGATCAACACCGGCAGCCGCGCAATTCACCATGCGGGCAATCGGCTTCAGATTCAATTCCTTCACCATTCTTTCAGACATTACGATCACGAACGATGCACCGTCAGAAGTCTGAGAAGAATTTCCTGCTGTAACAACACCACCCATTGAGAACACCGGCTTTAGTTTGCTCAACGCTTCCATATTGGTATCAGTCCTCGGACCTTCGTCAGTATCAACCGTGAAGGTTTTGCTTTGCTTCTTGCCGTCAGCGAAATACACTTCCTCCACTTTCACCGGAACGATTTCATCTTTGAAGAAGCCGCTCTTTATTGCGTTCAGCGCTTTTTGATGCGACTGATAGGAAAACTCATCAGATTCCAGTCGCGTGACATTGAACTCCACCGCAATTTTTTCGGAGGTGTGTCCCATGCCTAAGAAATAGTGAGGCCATTCTTTCGCAACATGATAGTTGGGAACTGTTTTCCATCCAACTGTCGGCACAAGCGACATGCTCTCGGAGCCACCCGCAATAATGCAATCAGCAAAACCCGCGCGGATTTTTGCCGTTGCCATGTTGATGGTTTCCACACCTGAGCCGCAATAGCGATTCACAGTTACCGCAGGAACTCCAAGCGGCAATGAGCGCAAAGCAATCCAGCGTGCCATCTGCAAACCCTGTTCAGCTTCGGGAACTGCATTTCCGACAATCAAATCATCAATGCGCTCCGGGTCTAACTGCGGAACTGACTTGAGCAAGTGGTCAATGACTTCCTTTGCTAAATCAACAGGTGACAAGTATTTGAAACCACCGCGATTTGCCTTCCCTACCGCACTGCGGTATCCGGCAACGATGTATGCTTCGTTAGACATGAGATATTAGATTTTAGATGTTAGATAAATTCATTTTGATTTTGTTCCACTTTTTGCCAAAACGTTTTGGTCTGATATACTTCGCTTGGTTCTTCGACTTGTGAGTAGATTTTAGACTTTAGACCATTCAGCATTTTGCCAATCTCCCCGATTTTGGAATTTAGACTTTCATATTCTGAATTCTTCAGAAAGCCTAAATCATTTGAGAGAATCAGGAAGGTTTCGACTTCAAAAGTTGAACCCAAAGCGTTATCAAGAAATCTGTTGAAGTCTTTCAGAGAACCTTTTCCGCTTCCCTCAGCAATATTTGCGCCAATTGATACGCTTGCTCTTCTGATTTGATTGGTTATTCCAAACTTTTCGTCAGCAGGGAATGATGCTGTAACGCGATAAATTTCTTTCACCAATTCCCTCGTTTTCTGCCAAACCGTAAGCTGTTTAAAATTGTGCATTTACCTAACGTCTAAAGTCTCACGTCTAAAGTCTCAGTTCCTCAACGGCTTTCCCTTCTCCAGCATAAACTGCATCCTCTCTACCGTCTTCTGCTCACCACAAAGTGATAAGAACGCTTCTCTTTCCAAATCCAATAAATATTGTTCGCTCACTTTTTGCTCTCCTGACAAATCGCCACCGGCAACCACATAAGCAATCTTCTTTGCAATCAAATAATCGTGCTCGGATGCGTATTTGCCGAAGTGGAAACCATACGAGCCGGAATACAACCCACCCAAGGCAGTCCTGCCGAGAACCGTGATGTCTTCACGTCTCACGGGGCGAGTGTAACCTCTTTCATAAAGGCGAATTGCTTCTTTCTTTGCTTCGGCAATCGCACGGTCTTTATTCACCACCACGATGTCGCGGTCTTTCTTCAGGATATTGATGTTCATCGCTTCGTAAGCGGAGGTTGCAACTTTTGCTGTGGCAATGTTTACGAATGCTTCCTGGATGCGATTGAGTTGAACATCGCCTTTCTGGAATGAATCCGAAGCGCGCAGCACAAATTCTTTTGTGCCACCGCCTGCAGGGAGCAAGCCAACGCCAACTTCAACAAGACCGATGTACGTTTCAGCATGAGCAACCACCTTGTCAGCGTGCATCGTAAGCTCGCATCCGCCACCGAGCGTCATGTTATGCGGGCAAACAACCACGGGAATGTCCGAATAGCGTACGCGCATAATTGTGTTCTGGAACGTGCGTACCGCGAGTTCGAGTTCGTCCCACTCCTGCTGCACTGCCATCATCACAATCATGAACAGGTTGGCGCCCACGGAGAAATTCTGTCCGTTGTTGGCAATCACCAAACCTTTCCAGCCTCCATCTTCGGCAATCTGAATTGATTTTTGAATACCTTCAATCACTTCCGGTCCGAGCGAATTCATCTTCGATTGGAATTCGAGATTCAACACGCCATCACCAATGTCGTGAAGAGTGGTGCCGTCATTTTTCCAAACGGGCTTCTGCCCGCGCAGATTTTCGAGATTGATATATGCGCCTTGTCCCGGAATTTCCTTGTATGACTTTGACGGGATGTGATAATATTTCCGAACACCTTTCTCGACCTTATAGAAGGAATCGCATCCTTTCGCGAGCATTTCATACACCCATTGCGCGGGCTTCTTGCTAACGCTCTCCATGTACTTTACCACTTCCGAAACACCTACTGCATCCCATGATTCAAACGGACCGATTTCCCAGGCGAAGCCAGCCCTCAGCGCATCGTCAATCTTATAGAGGTCATCGGTGATTTCGGGAATTCTATTCGTGCAATATTGATAGACATAAGAAGAAAGCTTCTTCAAAAATTCTGCTCCCTTGTCGGTGCCTTTGAAGATGATGCGGAGACGCTCGCGCAAATCATCCACATTCTTACATGCAGCGACAACATCCAACCTTGGCTTGGAAGTGGGTTTGTATTCAAGCGTTGTGGGGTCAATCACGAAAACTTCTTTCTTGCCGTCTTTTGTTTTTGTCTTTTTGTAAAATCCCTGACCGCCTTTGTCGCCAGTCCAGCCTTTCTCCACCATCTTGTTGATGTAATCCGGAACAACAAACAAGTGACGCATCTCGTCATTCACGCAATCAGCCTGCGCGTTGTTTGCAACCTTCACCAGCGTGTCAATACCAATCAAATCACCGAGGCGGAACGTGGCGGTTTTCGGTTTTCCTGAAATCGGACCGGAAACTGCGTCCACCTCTTCGATCGTCATTCCGACTTCATTCATCAGATGATACACCGACATCACGCTCATCACGCCAATGCGGTTGGCAATGAATGCGGGCGTGTCTTTCGCGAGCACGGTCGTTTTGCCCAAAAATTTATCACCATACTCCATCATGAAGTCAATCAATGACGGGTCGGTTTTCGGTGTGGGAATGATTTCAAGCAGTTTCAGGTAGCGCGGAGGATTGAAAAAGTGCGTGCCGATGAAATTGCGCTGGAAATCTTCGCTTCTGCCTTCGAGCATTTTGTGAAGCGGAATACCGGAAGTGTTGGTGGATACAATCGTTCCGGGCTTGCGGTATTTTTCAACTTCGGTGAAAACCTTCTTCTTGATGTCGAGATTCTCGATGACCGCTTCGAAAACCCAATCCACTTCGGCAATGTCCTTCATGTTGTCTTCGAAATTGCCGGTGGTGATGCGTGAAGCGAATGCCGGATCGTAAATCGCAGCGGGTCTGCCTTTCAGCGCAGCCTGCAAAGAATCATTGGTGATTTTGTTACGGGCGGCTTTGTTGTTCTTCATGTTCTCCGGCAAGTCGCGCGGGACGATGTCGAGCAGAAGCGTTTTCACGCCAATGCCAGCAAAGTGGCACGCGATGCGCGAGCCCATCACGCCTGAGCCGAGCACGACCACCGAGCGGATATGTCTTGCAGTTTTCACAGCCGGTTGCTGTGCTTTGGGTTTTTCAGCTACTGCTTCCATGATTTTGTGTTTAGAGTTTTAAAATTGGGACGACAAATTTATCTAATTCGGGTGTTTTGCCAAACGCCCGTTTGAAATTGTTTCCAACCTTTCCACAGCCCTCTTGTTTGCCTTCAGGAAAAAATCTTTCTTGTTGAAAATACGCGACAGCATCAGCGAACCTTCCATTTCCGCTACCGTCTGTTCCGCAAGGTCCTGGGCTTTCTCTTCAGGATATTTCTCTGAATAAATTGTTTTCAACGCTTTGAAATACTGCTTGAAAAATATCTGGATGTACTCCTGGAATTCGGGATTCACATGGGCGGTTTCCAAACCTACATTTCCCATGATGTTGCCTTTTTCACTTCCAAGGAATACATGTTCAGTCACGCCAATCATCTTCTCCAGTCTTTCCTTTACAGGAAGGGTTTTATTATAGGCGTGAACAAACACCTGGTCCCTGAAAAACTTATCTACATAAAACATCACCTCCCGCATCAACTCCTCCTTGCTGTCGAAATAGTGATAGATGCTGCCCTTCAGCAGCCCCACAGCCTCGCCAATATCCGCCATGGTAGCCTGGTGATAGCTCTTCTTACGGAACATCTTCAGCGCCTGGTGAACCACGTATTCTTTATTGACCTTTTGCTTGGGCATGTGCTGGCATATTGGGTATTGGGGTATTGGGACGAACGCAAATTTAGCACCTCAATACGATTTTACCAAACGGTTGTTTGGTAAGAAGAGAAGAGTTCAACAGGCTGGAATAAGCCAATGAGGGTTATCCGATGTTGTCGCTATTCGCAATCCCGTCAGCAGCGTAAATTTCTTCTATTTCCTTCCGGTATTTTTTCATCACCGCATCGCGCTTCACTTTTATGGTGGGCGTCATGATTCCATTGTCAACAGTCCAGTCGGTGGGTAGCAGCGTGAATTTTTTCACCTGTTCAACCTTGCCAAATTCCTTGTTGTAGCGGTTCACTTCATCCTGAACGGCTTTCAGCACTTTGGGATTAGACACCAGTTCCTCTTTCGTATTATAGGAAACTCCATTCTTTGAGCACCAGTCTTTCAGGTAGTCAAACGAAGGAACAATCAGCGCGGAAACAAACCTTTGGTTTTCTCCCACCACCACCATCTGTTCGATGAACGGACTTTCTTTCATTTTGTTTTCAATCACCTGCGGGGCGACATATTTTCCGCCCGATGTTTTGAACAACTCCTTCACCCTTCCGGTAATCTTTAAAAACTTGTTCCCTTTATATTCCAGCCAGGCGCCCTGGTCACCGGTGTGAAGCCAGCCGTCTTTGTCAATCACCTGATCGGTGAGGTCGCTGCGCTTATAATATCCCATCATGATGTTGGGGCCTTTGGCCAGAATCTCCTGGTTCTTTTCATCAATCTTAATCGTCACACCTTCAATCGGAATTCCCACCGTGCCGAGCCAATACTTGCCTTGTTCCAACTGATTCGCAGTGAGCACGGGCGATGTTTCAGTTTGCCCATAACCCTCGCGCACCGCAATGCCGGCAGCATTAAATACGCGCGCCAAATCCTTTCTCAACGCTGCTGCGCCAGTCACAATTCCTTCCACGTTTCCACCCAAAGCAGCTTTCCACTTGCTGAAAATCAGTTTTCGCGCAACCGCCAGTTGAATATTGTACCACAAACCATTATCTCCGCGGTCGTCAAAATTCAACCCAAGATTTACCGCCCAGAAAAACAGTTTACGTTTGGTGCCTGTCAGCTCGCTGCCTTTTGCAACAATCTTATCGTAAACCTTTTCCAGCAGGCGCGGTACAGATGTGAAGAACTGCGGCTTCACTTCCTGCAGATTTGCGGGAATGGTCTCCAGGCTTTCGGCATAATAAATCGAAGCGCCCACCGCCATGTATGTGTAGGCAACCATCCGCTCGAAGATGTGGCACAGCGGCAGGAAACTCAGCACGCGGTGCTCGGATGCTATCGGCAGGCTCGGGATAGTGGCGGCTACGTTACTGGTAACATTCTTGTGAGAAAGCATAACACCCTTTGGAACACCGGTTGTCCCTGACGTGTAAATGATGGTCACCAAGTCTGTTTCTTTGATGCCCGCTTTCAATTTTTCGACTTCAGAATTATCGCTACCTTTTCCCATCTCCATAAATTCATTCCAGTGTTTTGCGCCTTTCACATTGTCGAATGTGTAAACATCCTGCAGCGAGGGAACATCCTTCCTGATGCTTTGCAGCTTCTGGTGCAATCCTTCATCCGAGACAAATGCCAGCTTCACGCCCGCATCGTTGAAAATGAATTTATACTCGCCTTCGCTGATAGTAGGATAAACCGGAACGCTGATGGCTCCCACCTGCATCATGCCCATGTCCACGAAGTTCCATTCCGGGCGGTTGTTGGCGATAATGGCAACCGTGTCACCCGGCTTGATGCCGTATTTGATGAATGCGCGGCTGGCTTGGTTCACAATGTCAACCACCTGCTGGGTGCTGTACTTTTTCCATTGCCCGTTCACCTTGTTGGCAAGACAGTCTTCTTTCGGGGTGTTTTGCAGTTGATGCTGCAGGATGTCAAACAATCGGGTGTAGCTCATGATTATTGAGGGTTTTGGATAGGCTCAAAAATAGAATTTTTGCCTGGAGATTAAAGCCTAAAGTTAGGAACCGGGAACATATTGTCAAAGGGGCGATGGTGAAACGTAACTCCTTTCATCGGTTCCCGGAATTATTTCAGCGAGCCTCTGGCTCCTTGCGTTGGCTCACTCCCGCTTTCTTCTCCAACTCGTTCAACTGTTCCTCCAACTTCTCTTTTGTCTCTCTGAAATACTTTTCCCAATCATCAATCTTACTTATGGTCTTTCGCGGATGGCGGTGGGATGGATATTCCTTCTTCCCTCATTCCCTCTATGTGCAGTTCTGTGGCTTCAACAATGTTCTTTTTTGCCTCCCTGATGGTTTCGCCTGATGAAAAACATCCGGGAAGGTCGGGCACCTGCGCGCAAATCGTGCCGTCTTTGGCTTTTTCTAAAAAGATCAGGTATCACATATTCGTAAATTTAATTCTTTAGCGCCTAAAGCGCATCTTATTTTCATCCTGCAATCTTCTTGATTTTGTTCTCAACTCCAATAGAAAGTTCTTCATTCTTGTCGTGATCAGGAACAGTTATCAACTGCTTTCTATTCAGCCTCACCCCCCTCTCCATCTGGATAGGGTGTCCGTGCGGGGCGGCTTGCCCACCGAAGCTTTAGCGAAGGGGGTGAGGCTCTACATCATCCCCTCATCCGCGAAGCTGTAGTAGCCATTGTCAGCAACGATAATGTGGTCAATCACATCAATCTCCATCAGCTTGCCGGCCTCTTTCATTTTCTTGGTGAGGTCAATATCCGCTTTGCTTGGCGTCAGGTTTCCTGAAGGGTGATTGTGCGCCAGAATGATTGAACAGGCTAGCAGTTCAATTGCCTTTCTGAAAATAATTTTAGGATCGGCTACCGTTCCGGTCACTCCGCCCACGCTGACCTGCCTGTCTCCGATTATTTTGCTGGCGCGGTTAAGGTAAAGCACCCGGAACTCCTCATGCGGCAGGTAAGCCATCTGGGGCTTCAGAATTTCATACAGGGTCTTGCTGTCGGTGACTTGATCCTTGGCGAGCGCTTCTTCCCTGCGAATCCTCGAACCTAATTCGAGAGCCGCAAGGATGGTAGCAGCCTTGGTTTCACCGATGCCCGGAAATTGGCGCATCTCGCTCACGCTCATTTTAGCGAGTTCGTTAAGATTGTTTTTAACATGATCCAGCATCCGCTTGGCAAGGTCAACGGCTGATTCTTCCCTCGTGCCGCTGCGGATTAAAATCGCGATCAACTCGGCATTTGAAATAGCCTTGTTTCCCTTATGGATAAGCTTCTCCCTTGGGCGGTCATCTTCCGCCCACTGATTGATGGCGAGCCGGTTTTTGTATTCTTCCACAGGATCTAATCACCGAAAATAAAAAAAGCATGCATTCCAATGCATGCTTTTTAAGAAAAAAATTCGCCTGCGGGCTACTGCAGCTTATTGACGTGCAGCGTCAGGCTCGACTTGAGGTTGGCGGCTTTCTTCCAGTGAATCTGATTGCGTTTTGCCAGCTTGTCCAGCTTTGAAATAACGTCAGGGAGCAGCTTCTGGGCTTCCTTCTTATCCTTCATCGCCCTGATGTCGCTAACCAGGTTTCTTGCCGTTTTCGCATAAAGTCTGTTCTGAAGTCTTTTCTTTGCCGTCTGCCTGATTCTCTTAATAGAGGATTTGTGATGTGCCATGAATATTGTTTTTAAAAGCGGTCGCAAAAATAGCGAAATTTCGGTCTTTAAAGAAGTTTCCAGCGAAAGATTCAGGTTCTGATAATTTGCATCTGAATTATCCATTCCGTGAATCCTATCCTGGTCGAAATCTATCGTGATAGAGTGCTGGAAAGCTTCCATCGCGGTGTGGTGTGCGTGGTGGATGAGGATGGCGAGGTGATTTACAGCGAAGGCGATGTAAACCAGGTTTGCTATCCGCGGTCAGCGATGAAGTTGCTGCAGGTGTTACCGCTGATTGAACATGGCGGAATCGAAAAATTCAATTTCACGCTTGAAGAAATCGCGGTGATGTGCGGCTCGCACAATGCGGAGCCTGAACATCTGCAAGCAGTGAATTCCATCTTGAAAAAAACAGGACTGGATAAAAGTTCGCTGCACTGCGGGCCGCAATATCCAACCTCAAAAAAAGATACGGATAAGTTGATTCGCAAAGGAGAAAAGCCGCACGACATCCACAATAATTGCAGCGGCAAACATGCAGGGATGCTCGCCATGTGTGTTCTCATGGGATGGTCGACCAAAGACTACATCAATCCCAAGCATCCGCTTCAGCAGCTCATTTTGGATTTATGTTCTGCATTTTATGAGTATCCGAAAACCAAAATGACCACTGCCCTTGATGGTTGTTCCGCTCCGATTTTTTCCGTTCCGGTTTACAATCAGGCTATCGGGTACAAGAACCTGGCGCATCCGAAAAAATTCAGCGGCAAAATTCAATCAGCTTGCTCAACGGTGGTTGATGCGGTGAGCAAGCATCCCTTTATGGTGGCAGGCACAAAACGGTACTGTACCGACATGATGAAAATAACCGCCCCCCGCATTATTGGAAAAACCGGTGCGGAAGGGATTTTCTGCATGGCATTGCCTCATAATAGAATCGGTGCAGCTATTAAGATTGATGACGGCAAAATGCTGCCGCAATACAACGTGGCGCAGGCGTTTGTGGAGGCAACCGGAATTTTCAGCAAGGAGGCGCTGCAGCCGCTGCATCACTGTTTAGAAGAACCGATTCGTAATTCCAATCAATACATATCCGGGAAAATAAAAGTGCGTGAAGGTCTGTTTGCAAATTTTAAAACGCCTCAACAAGTCGCTCACAAACATCACGCGTAAATGAAGGACTCAAAGCGCACCGTTGAATTCAAAAGACATCCCTGACAATACCCTGACAATGCTGTGCGCAGGATAAAATCGTACATTTTCTATTTCTGTTTACAGTTTATATGTTTACGGTTTACGGGGTGTGTGTGGACAAACTCCAAACTGTAAACCGTAAACTGCTCAATGGCGCAATTTATCCCGTTCAAAGTATAAATGGTCAGTTCCATCAAGGCGTCTGTAATTTCAGAACATGCCGCATCTATCTTCACGGCACCGGATGCTCCTGAATGTAGCGCTCTTCCTTATACCATTTTACCACAAACAAAAACAGCACCGCTGTCGCCAGCATCAGATAAACGAAAAAATAAAA
>CAZCXH010000141.1:0-13737 GCA_964502525.1 uncultured Chitinophagaceae bacterium | reverse complement strand
TTGCGGAAGTGTCGGTGTTGACGCATCCGAGGAGAGGATTGCAAATATCATCGGTGCAGGCGTTGGCGTCAATGCAGTTCGCGGAAGTGTCGGTGTTGACGCATCCGTCAGCATTGGCACTCAGGTCTAATGTATCGCACACATCATCCGTGCAGGCGTTCCCATCATCACAAGCTAAATCACTTTCAATGTGTACGCAAACCCCTGCACCCCCTGTAATGTCGCAGGTATCCAAAGTGCAGGCAAAGGCATCGGTGCCGATACAATCAGCGTTCGTTAAACACACCGCGCTGCAATTAACCGTCAGCGCACCGATCAGAATTAATACAACTACTGAATGCACGGCTAAGGTTGGCTTTCTGAGTCGCTGAAGTATTGCCTTTATCGCGCAACAATCTTCGCTCCGGATTTCCCGCTTCATAGGTGAATGCAGATGTTTTTACTTCTTAGATTTCTTTCTCAACCAAAATGAAAGCGGAAAAGTAAAAGGTTGCGTGAACCTTTCCAAGCATTACCGGCAAAGGATTTCAACACAAGGGTGCTTTTCCGGGTGCATAACTAATATTAAATAAATGTAAAAATCAGTCTTAAACTCAATGACAGCAAGCATTTCATTTGTTATCAACATCTATTTTGCAGCGCTCCCGCATCAGGAAAATTTTTGCTGTAAAACTTGGAAATTTTTGAGGTAGCGTCCTTGAAATCCCATGCAGACAATAATTTCAGCAATACCGGCATTTGCAACACGCGGGCTGCAAACCAACTCCGAATAAATGAAATGTTGTTACTTTGAGCAAGTATTTCTACATTGAATTCCGATAAACAGAACGAGAAATGAAATATTTAATCATCGCGATGATGTTGTCTTTCTGGACCAGAGTTGTTGCCCAGGACAGCAGCGCCATGCATTGGGAGGTTGACGTCAAGAAAGCCGCTGACATCGCCATTTCCGAGAAGAAGCCGCTATTCCTTTTTTATACCGGCAGCGACTGGTGCGCAGCGTGCAAAAAGCTGCACAACGAAGTTTTCACTCAACCGCAGTTCCGGGAATGGGCAAAAAAAAATGTGGTCGCGGTAGAGCTGGATTTTCCAAGGAATAAACAACCAGACGAACGTTACCACCAGACAAATACCCAGATGAAAGAAATGTTCGGCATTACAGGATATCCTACCGTTGTATTTGCAACCGCTGCAAAAAACAAGTACGGACTTTATTACACCCGCATCGGCAGCATGGGCTACATGGCGGGCGGACCCGATGTGTGGCTGAAGACGGCCGACCAGTTCCTTCCGGCTGCTAAGTGATTGTAACCTTTCGGAGACCCTCCGGATAGCGACTCTCACCCCGTCCAAGGTCTTTCAAAAATTTCAGATGCGCCATCACCGCCCCCATCACTGACTTATTGGAATAGCGGACGCCATATTCCTTCGCGGTTTCCTTGATGATGCGCGTGAGCGGGCGGTAGTGAACGTGGCAGATGTTCGGAAAGATATGGTGCGCGATGTGCGTGTTCAGCCCTCCGGTGAACCATCCCACCACCGCGCTGTCAGCCGCAAAGTCAATCGTGCATTCAATCTGGTGCTTTGCCCAGCAGTTGTGAATTTTCCCTTCGGAATCGGGAAAAGCGTAGGCGCTCTCACCGGTGATATGCACCGGGCTGAGGATGAAAGCCATCACGATGCCGATGATGAAGTGCATGACGAAATACAGGATCACCACGCGCCACCATGGCTCATCGAGGACAACCAGCGGGATGACGAAGCTGTAGGAGAAATAAAAAACCTTCGTTGCGATCAGCACCGCCCACTCCTTCGGATGGTGTCTGTCCACCACCTTGTTGCCGAAGCGCTTCATCGCGTGAATCTGGAAGTCTTTCACGTAGATGAGGTAAAGGCTGTAAAACATATACACAAATGGAGAATACAAATGCTGGTATCGGTGGTGCGGCTTGATGGGTTTGGCGGGGCTTAGCACGAACAGCGCACCCTGGTCAATATCCATGTCATAGCCCGGAACATTGGTGTAGGTGTGATGCGCGATGTTGTGCTTCAACTCCCAGGCATAGCTGCTGATGCCAACAAAATTCCACGCATAGGCAAGCAGCTTGTTGATTCGCGGGCTGCTGGCAAAGGCATTGTGGCTCGCGTCATGCGCGATGGAAAAAACAAAAAAAGCCGATGACAACCCCCAGGCGATATACAGCCCGAAAAGCGCCCACCCCGAATAGTGGTTCGTCAGTATCAGCATATAACTGGCGATAATGGTGGCGAAAAAGATGAGGCTTTTCACAATTGCCGCTGCGTTAGCCTTCCTGCCGGTGTTGTTCTCCCTGAAATAGGCGTCAACCCTTGCTTTCAGGGCGATGAAAAACTTCGAATCGCCATGGTTGTCAAATTTGATGGGTACAGCCTCCATTCGGTGATGTTTTTTGAAGCTCCAAATATCGCTATTTGATACTTAAAAAAAGAATAAGATGCCCACACCTTCCGGTTGGTTTGGAATAGAGAGTTTAGGAAAATATGAAAAAATAATGGCGCATTTCAACAAGAGTAATCGTGCTGCCTCTTGCCTCCGGATATTTTTATGTATATGCGGATATGCTTATGGGCAGTCCTAAAATTCTACCACTTACTGAAGAGGTGAGCCGATGAAAAAGCAATTTTTAGAACTGCCCTTGAATAAATTGTCCAAGAGACAAAGAGTTTCCGTCATACATTAATAACATCTGATGGCGGTTGCTGGTGAAGAATCTTTGGAGGCGATGCTGATGCAATGTGCTTGGTGAATATACCGAATAGTATTACTTTTGGACCGCACTTTTTTTATTTTCGTGGTCGTTTATTTTTATTTATTAGCCAACAAAAACTATCCAACAAAATGAAAAACATGAAACACTTATTCTCTTTCGCAATTGCGTTAGTTGTATTGTTTTCGTCATGCAGAGAAGATAATGACAACAACAATAATAACAATAATAATAATAACCTTGATTACGGCTTGGGATGGTTTGGTTCGGATAACACGGGCACCATTCCTGTTTCGGTCAATTCTTCCACCTTCTTCTCGACCGGACAGACACCGCCCGCCTCTTTTGACCTGGTTTCGAAATTTCCCCCGATTGGCGACCAGGGACAATATGGAACCTGCGTAGCCTGGGCGGTAGGATATAATTATAAAACGGCTTTGGAAGGCGCTGACAAAGGTTGGGATGCCGCCCAGTTGGCGCAAACGAATAACCAGCTCAGCCCTAAAGACCTTTTCACCGCTATTGACGACAGCAAAAAAGGGGCTGACTGCAATGGAACGAATTTCACCGATGCGCTGGATCTGGTGCTGCAGCGCGGCATTGCCACCATGCAGACGGTTCCTTACACCAATCTTGGAGGATGCCAGAAGTCAACCCTGGACGCGTCATGGACTGCAGAAGCGGCAGGACACAAGATCGGCAACTATAGAAAAATTGACGTAAATGCTAATACAATCAAGTCATATGTTGCCAATAACACTGCGGTTATTTTCGGATGTAAACTCGGAGATAACTTCATGACATGGAACAGCGATGAAGTCATCACCGGGCATTCGGGATTCGACAATGTTGGCATTCACGCCTATCATGCGATGGTGATTGCAGGGTATGATGACGGCAAAGGTCCCAATGGCGCATTCCGCGTCATCAATTCATGGGGGCCCAGCTGGGGCGATGCCGGGTATATATGGGTTGATTATAATTTCTTCGTCAATGGCGACTTTTGCTTCGGAGGGAATTGCTACGTAGCCAGCAACGGACAAAGCGATAACAATCCTCCGGACGTCAATCCTAACATTGATGGCTCGGTTGACCTGGCTACATGGGCATTCTTCGATTATTCGACATACAACACCACCGGTTTTTCCAATTCGAGGCGGATTGAGTATAATGTCTATAACATTGGCGACCAGCCGGCTTCCTCTTCCTCCGGCTGGAGTTTGTATTATCTTTATTATAATGCTTACGATGCGAGTGATTACGGATTTTTATTTTATGATGAGTTTAACACCTCCATTTCAGCGGGCACCTACGACTGTCCGACATCCGATCACTGCATAGTCAACTACGACATAACCTCAGGCGGTGACCTTGGAGGATTGTTCTCAACCGCTTCCATCTACCAGGACTATTATGTGCCAGGCTCCCTTACCGGTTACTATTACCTGCTTCTGTTCGCAGACGCATGGGATGTTATCGGTGAAATTGATGAGCAGAATAATTACTTCTATACCACGTCTCAATACCCGGTTTATTTTGACCAGGGCTACGCTGACAAGCGGGATAATGGCAAGCCTACGGCCGCTTTGTCTGATTACAAATTTGCCAACCAGGGCAGCAAGCCTTCGAAATCAGAAATCCGAGGTTCCATGTTCCGCTCTGCCGTTAGTAAGAATTATCCTAATGCGTATTCCGTTAAGGAAATCAAAGAGATGCTGACGCGGGAAAAGGCAAGCGGCAAATTCCAGTCAAAGCTGGAAAGGTTCAAGGCGCAAAAAAGCATGAGCGGTTCCATAGGAGGGAAGTAACATCAGGATGCCTCCACGCGCCAATGCTCTCTGCCAATAACATGCGATGAAAACAACTTATGCGCTGGCGCTGATAATAGCCGCACATTCATGTATATCCGGAAATGCCTTGAAAAGCGGTCAGGTCGTGAAAGCCGAAGAGATTAATGCCAGGATTGAAAAGGGATGGGATGTTTTTTATGAAAACAAAACCATCGAAGGCGACATTGACTTCACAGGGCTGGGCAGAAAGTTTGCGGAATCGCCTGTTTTGGCACGTGCCGGAATAACAGGCTCCTTTACGTTAGTCAACTGCATCATCAACGGAAATATCACCGGTTTTTCAAGAAGTGACGATAAAATAACCGCATCGGATTTCGGGAAAAATTTCAGCCTGATAGAATGCAAGGTGGAGGGGGAGGTTAATATCCGCGAAGCAATGTTCAATGGCAACGTGAACTGCAGCAAAACGGCATTTAAAAAACAAGCGACTTTTGAAGGAAGCAGGTTCAGCGCCAACGCAAATTTCAGCAACTGCATTTTTCTGGAGGAGGCGCGTTTCCATAATTGTTTTTTTAACTGGAAGACAAATTTCCTGGATGCTCAATTCGCGCGGGTGTCCGGATTCCAGGGCGCAATTTTCAATGGCGATGCCCAGTTTGGCAATATGCGCTGCACGGGGTATGCCGATTTCACTTTGCTCAATTTCAACGCGGGCGCATACTTCAATTACGTGAATTTTGACGACAGGTCATCTTTCGGTGGAACGGTCTTCAAAAATCGCTGCGATTTCAACAATACTTCGTTCATAGGTGACGCGAGCTTCAAGGACGCGCGTTTCCAGGGCGCAGCCCGGTTCAATAACATCTCGGTGTCAAAAGCCCTGACTTTTGAATCGGCATTATTTTTTGGCGGAAAGCCGGAAATTTCTTTTGCAGCAGCAGATATGAAGCAGCGCACCAACTTTGAAAAGGCAAGGGTCGGTGATTTATATGATTTTGGCGGACCTGAGTGAGGTTTATCACCGCGCTGCAGATGGCATGATCCTCATCATGGTTTGTTTATCATGCTTGTTCCGGGTTGATTGACTTCGCTGACCAGGATATATCGGTATTTTCCGGTTCACCCTCACTCCCGGCATAGGAGATAATCCACGCAATGTCCGCGTTAATTCAGGCGACTACGCATGTTGGCTGCCCCCGCTGGCGGGGGTTCGGGGGTGGACGATTTATCCTGATACTTCAAGGTTTTTCAATCACTATCTCCAATGACCGAATCACATTATCCATATCCTGCAATACCTCCTCATCGCTGAACCGAACCACCTTAAAGCCAGCCTGCTTCAGATCTTTTTCCTTTTTTACATCTTTTTCGAATGTTTCCTCCCAATGATGCGTCACCCCATCAACCTCAATCACCAGTTTCAATTCTTTGCACATAAAATCGGCAATATAATTCAGCACAGGCCTCTGCCTTCTGAACTGGTACCCTTTCATCTGCCGCGTCCGCAGGACATATTTCCATAAGCATGCTTCCGCCTTGGTCATTTCTTTGCGGAGCTTGTTGGCAAAAGGCTGCAGGCCTTTGTTATAGCCGAAGTTGTTTGTGTTGCCGGCTTTCATATTTGTTTTGCTTCATTGAGTTTCCACCCCCTCGCTCCCCCGCCAGCGGGGGATAATCCACGCGCAATGCCGGCTAATTTACGACAATCATCACCGCGTCCGGCATCAGTTATGAAGCAGGCTATTGCGTTTTTCGGTTCACCCTCACTTCCGGCATGGGAGATAATCCACGCAATGTCCGCGTTATACCATCGGTAAACAGGTTTCCGAATTTGTACATTATAGTACCCGATGGTATATCCCGATCACGGTTTGTTTTTTACACTTGTTTCGGGATAATTCAGGCGACTACGTACGTTGGCTGTCCCCCGCTGGCGGGGGTTCGGGGGTGGAGTCTTGCATTCACCTCTTTTTTTCACCGATTTTTAATTTGCTTTATCGCTTCCTCCACATTACATTACGCCTAATGCCGTGAAAGCCTTTGGTGTTTTCACTTGTTCTTTCAGTTCCTGCTCGCGCGCCCGGAGAATCACAGGGTTGTTTGTGATTCAATTGTGAAACCATCTAAAACAGACTGAAGATGGAAAATGGAATGAAGAGAGCAGGCATTGCCTTCTCGATTGTTTTATCCTGCTTGTTATTTTCTAATGCGTTCGCGCAAACCGTCAGCTTTACCCCAAGTACGCTGATTGGCGACAATCTTTCACAGCCTACATCGCTGCAATTCGGCCCTGACGGGCGATTGTACGTGGCGGAGCAGTTCGGGAGGATTCTCGTTTATACGGTGACGCGCAACAGCGCCAACAGCTATGAGGTGACTGCCACCGAGCAGATTGACCTCATCAGGCAAATCCCGAATCACAATGATGATGGAACGCTGAATGCAACCGTAAACACGCGTCAGGTGACGGGAATCACGGTGGCAGGAACGGCTGCCAATCCCGTTATCTACGTCACTTCGAGCGATCCGCGCATCGGGGGCGGCAACGGTGTGAACAACGATTTGAATCTCGATACCAACTCCGGTGTCATTTCGCGCCTGACGTGGAACGGTACGCAATGGGTGAAGTTGGATTTGGTTCGCGGGCTTCCCCGTTCGGAGGAAAACCATTCGCCCAACGGACTGGCTTATGACAAGGTTAACAACATCCTTTACATGGCGCAGGGCGGCAACACCAACATGGGCGCGCCTTCCAACAACTTCGCTTACTTGCCTGAATATGCCTATTCGACTGCTATTCTGAAAATTGATTTGAATGTGATTGGCAACACCACTTATGACCTCCCGACTTTGGATGATGAAACGCGTGCAAACGTCAGCGGAAATGATGTGAACGATCCGTTTGGCGGCAATGACGGCATGAACCAGGGCAAGCTCGTTGCCGGTGGTCCTGTTACGGTTTATTCACCCGGCTGGAGAAACAATTACGATATCGTGATTACGCAGGCAGGCAGGATGTACAGTTTTGACAATGGCCCTAATGGGGGCTGGGGCGGTCCTCCTGCTGCCTGTTCAATTGCGCCCAGCGAACCCGGCACAACATATTGCGATGGTTTGCACTTTGTGAGCGGACTTGGTTACTATGCGGGTTTCCCGAACCCGGTGCGCGCTAACCGCAGCATCACGTTCAACACTTCGAATCCGCAAACCCCCATTCCGCCTGGCATGGAAAACCCTGCGGAGTGCAATTTCATCGTTCCCGGCTCAAACGGTTCACTGACTACGATTTGCGCTTCCACAAATGGCATGGCTGAATTTAAAGCTTCCAACTTCAGCAATGCGATGAAAGGCGACTTGCTGGCTGTTGCTTTCAACGGCAAGCTGTATCGTTTTAAGATGAATGCGTCCGGCAGTGCGATTGCGCCTGGCGGACAAACGATTCTTGCATCCGGCTTCGGTTCAATTCCGCTCGATGTGGTGGCGCAGGGTGATAATGAAGTTTTCCCCGGCACTATTTGGGTGGCAATGTATGGCGCGAATGACATCGTTGTTTTTGAACCGAACGATTTCGCTGCGTGCGCGGGTGATCCAAACAGCATGACGCTGGACGATGACGGGGACGGCTACAAGAATGGCGATGAGACGCAGAACGCAACTGACAAATGCTCGCCCGCAAGCGTTCCCTCCGATTTTGATCTTGATTATGTTTCTGACCTGCTTGACACCGATGATGACAATGATGGCATCCTCGACAACACCGACAAATTCGCGCAGGATGCAAACAACGGAACCACCACCACGATCCCGGTTCTCTACACCTACCAGAACACCAACAATGGCGGCATTGGCGGCTGGGGTTATACCGGTGTGATGACGAACAATGTGGATGATTATATGAGCCTCTACGATATGGACAACATGACCGTAGGAGGGGCAGCTTACAAATTCACTATTGACAACATTCCGCCAGGCGATGCGCTCGGAAATATGAATAACCAAAAATATGCATATCAGCTTGGCGTGAATGCCGGCTCATTCCCGTTTGGCTACGTTGTGAGCGGTCGCGTGATGGGGCCGTTTTCCGGAATCACCCCGGCCGATTATCGTTCAATGGGCATCTTCATGGGTACTGGCGACCAGGACAACTATCTGAAGATGGCGTGCGCAGCCAATGGCGGAGCGGGCGGCATTGAGATCGTGAAGGAAGTGGGAGGCGTTGTCACATCAACGATGTACAACATTGCCATTCTTGGTTCTTCCCATGTGAACTTGTATCTTCAGGTTGACCCGACCACCCAGATGGTGCAGCCGTTATATTCAGTGGGTGGCGGTGCAAAGACGAATTTAGGTCCGCAGATTTCCGTTCCCGCGTCATGGTTGAGCAATGTGCTTGCGGTAGGATTTATTTCCACTTCCCGCGGTTCAACCCCTTTCTCTGCAACATGGGATTACATTGCGGTTGAGCCTGTTGAAAGCAACGGTCTGTGGTACAATGTGGCAAACAATAATGCCTGCACCGCCCGCATGGAGAATGCTTTCGTTCAGGCGGGAGACAAATTCGTGCTCATTGGCGGCAGAGGCAACATCCCCGTTGAAATTTATAATTACACAACCAAAACATGGTCAACCGGAGCTAATCCCCCGATGCAGTTGCACCACTTCCAGGCTGTTGAACTGAACGGGCTGATCTATGTGGTGTGCGCGTTCACCGGAAATTATCCGAGCGAAACGCCCGTTCCGAATGTCTATATCTATGATCCCATTGCGAATACCTGGCATGTTGGAATGGATATCCCCGCAGCCCGCAGGAGAGGCTCAGCCGGTACGGTTGCTTACAATGGAAAAATTTATATTGTGTCAGGACTCACGAACGGCCACGTTTCCGGATGGGTTCCTTACATGGATGAATTTGATCCGGCAACCAATACATGGAAGACGCTGGCGGATGCGCCACATTCGCGCGACCACTTTCAGGTGGCGATTCATGATGGAAAAATCTATTGCATTGGCGGAAGGAATTCAGGCTTTGGCGGCAGCACCTTCGCGCACACCATTGCGGAGACTGATATTTATGACATTGCCGACCAGACATGGACAACGCTCGCGTCACCTGAAGGCGACATCCCAACCCAGCGCGCAGGCGCTTCCGTTGTTGCGCTCGGTGATGAAATTCTTGTGATTGGCGGGGAAAGCATGGCTCAAACCAGCGGACACGATCAGACGGAAGCATTGGACTGCAACTCGAACGAATGGAGGACACTCGACAACCTGAATACCGGCAGGCACGCCACGCAGGCTATCGTCAGCAACTTCGGCATCTATACGGTGGCTGGAAGCAGCATCAGAGGCAACAACGCGCTCAATTCGATGGAGGCTTTTTATCTCTATGGTCAAACCGCTCCCACAGGAACTGCCATCACGAAAGGCGCGCTGACGCTGTCATCCGCCAGCCTGAGCTACGGTCAGATTGCACTCGGCAATTCAAGCGTAAAAACGCTGTACATTACCAATCCCGGTGGAAACCAGGCGCTGCTCATCAAAGGGCTGTCAATGTCAGGTGGCGGAAATTATTCTTTCGTATCTCCCTATGCCATGCCGGTGGCGCTGAATGCAGGCGACACGCTGGAAGTGCCGATTACATTTACGCCTGCCTCAGTCGGAACCAAAAACGGAACCTTCACGATTTCGCACAGCGGCACGAATGCCGTTAACACTATCATTAATATGACAGGAGTTGGCCAGGGGCAGCAGACTTCAGTTCGCATCAATGCTGGCGGGCCGAATTACACCACTGCCGCTGCCGAAAATTATATCGCTGACGCTTACTACAGCAACTGGGCTGGCTCAACAGGAAGCACAGCGCAGGCAATTGCAGGAACCGCTGAAGATGCGCTTTATCAGACTGACCGTTACGGCAATGCGTTTGGCTATGCTGTTCCGGTTCAGAATGGTTCATATACGGTCAACCTGCATTTTGCTGAAATCTGGAGCGGAGCCAACAACCCCGGTGTCCGCGTGTTTGACGTGAGCATTGAAAACGCGCTGGTGATTGACGACCTCGATATTTATGGCGCAGCGGGAATGTACACCGCTTATGTCCGCACGTTCAACGTGACGGTGAACGATGGAACGATGAATATTGATTTCGCTGCAAGCGTGAACAACGCCAAGGTGAACGCAATTGAAATCATCGCGCTCAGCAGCGCCCAGGGGATTTTAACAGCAGTTCCTTCTTCAATGATATTTCCTGAGACCGATGTGAACGCATCTGCGCCCATGTCAATATCATTGACCAACACGGGAGGCGCTAATCTGACGATTAACAGCGTTTCCATCAGCGGAACCAACGCATCCAACTTCATGCACAATTTCGGTTCGGCTGTTACGCTTGCTGTTGGCGCCACTCATTCGTTCAACGTTACATTTACGCCTTCCGCTTCCGGGGCAAGAACGGCAGCAATGAGCATCTCGCACACGGGCGCCAACTCGCCACTCAGCGTTGCGCTGAGCGGCACCGGCTCGGAAGAAACAGTTTCCTGCGGATATTTTGTGGAGCAAAACGGTTTGCTCGTGATGGAAGTGGAATCAGCGCCTGCCTCAGAAGGATGGACTTCGGAAACTGCCTATCCCAGCTATACCGGCACGGAATATTACACATGGATGGGTCCGAATTATTTCCATGAGAAAGGTCATGGCATGCTGACGTACCAGTTCAAGATCAACAATCCGGGCAAATACCGTTTCAAGATGCGCACACGCAATGGCGGCCCGCTCAACACCCACAACAATGACGTGTGGGTGCGCTTCCCCGACCACGGCTGCACGTTTGAAAAGAACGGACAGGTTCAGGGATTTGCCGGAGGCTGGTGGAAGCAGTGGCAGAACAATCTGGGTGGATGGACCTACAACTCATGGGCAGGCGAATCCACTTTCTGGGAAGTATATGTTGATTTTCCGTTCGCAGGAGTTTACTCCATGGATATTTCCGGTCGCGCCCAGTTGTACAGCCTGGACAGAATCGTGTTTTACCGGATGGATATGATGACCGACTGGGCTGCAACTGCAGCGAATCCTCCCGCCTCGCCATGGGAAAATTGCCCCTCAAATCCGCTGGTATGGTACAAGGATGCAGACAGGGATTATTATGGCAACCCGAATGATTCAGTGGTTTCCGTATCGAAACCCGGGGTGGGCTACGTGTGGAATAAATTGGATTGCGATGATGCTCAGGGCACTGTTTATCCGGGCGCTCCTGAACTTCTCGATGGAAAAGATAATGACTGCGATGGCGTGAAGGATGAAGGCGCTTATTTGTCAGCTTTGAATATCAACTGTGGCGGTTCAACGCACAACGCTGTGAATGGCGATGTGTTTGAATCCGACAGGCTCTATTCACTGCCAAGCTCTGCCAAGTATTATAACGGCATAGGTGATATTCTGAATACGGATGATGAACCGCTCTTCAGATCCGAGCGACTCACCAGCACGAGCAATAATCTAAGCTACAACTTCAAGGCGATTCCCGGCCTTTATACCGTCACGTTATATTGGACGGAGCAGGCTGCTGTGATGAATCCCGGTGAGCGCGTGTTTGATGTGATGGTTGAAGACAGCGTGATTTTAAATGACTTTGACATCATTGCTGCTGCCGGCTATAAGACCGCGTATTCCTATACCTACAACCTGCGCCTGACGGACAGCACGCTTAATGTGAAAGTGGTTGACGTGATTGGCAAGGCGAAAATCAATGCGATAAAAGTTGCGCAGAAGCCGAACACTCCCCCGTCATTCACAATCAGCGGCAGCTCTACTTACAATGAAGATTTTGCTGGAACGAATGTGATGACGATAACCCCGGCTCCTGTTCCTGCTCATGAAGCATGGCAGGTGGTGACTTACAGCTTGTCGCCTGCCTCAGTTCCGTTTGCGAATGTTTCAATTAATACAAGCACCGGACAAGTTTCGATTACATCAGTTCCTAATGCGATTGGTCAGCAGCAGTTCACGATTACCGCCAATGACGGTTATCCAACCAATAACATTGCAACGAAAACCTTCACCCTGAAAGTGAATGCGGTGAACGATGCGCCTGCTTTCACGTTGAGCGGCAACGTTACCGTGAATGAAGATTTTACCGGAACTCAAATTGTAAGCGCAATGCCTGCAACGGTTCCTGCGGATGAAGCAAGCCAGACAGTGGCTTACAGCTTGTCACCCGCGTCTGTTTCGTTTGCCAACATTTCATTCAGCAGCTCAACCGGACAAGTAAGCATCACCTCGAAGCCTGAATTGTCGGGTACGCAGATGTTCACGGTGACTGCGAATGACGGCCAGTCAATAAACAATACGCACTCGCAAACTTTCACGCTCACTGTCAATGCGGTGAATGATGTTCCCACGCTTGATGTTGTTTCAGACATTACTATTAATGAGGATGCCGGATTGCAAACCGTAAGCCTTATCGGCATCAGCGCTGGCGGAAATGAAAGCCAAACGTTGAGCGTCTCAGCGGTTTCCGATAACGCTGCGCTGATTCCGAATCCATCGGTGAATTACACTTCACCCAACGCAGCAGGCTCGCTGAATTTTACTCCGGCTGCGAATAAGAACGGCACGGCAAATATCACGGTTACCGTGAGTGATGGGGGATTGACATTTGGCAGGAGCTTCATGGTAACAGTTAATCCCGTTAATGATGCGCCCGTGTTCGCCATGAGCGGGAATGTTTCGGTGAACGAAGATTTCGCTTCGACTGAAGTTGTCACTGCGGTTCCCGGAATGATTCCCGCTGACGAAGCAAGCCAGACGGTAACTTACAGCATTTCACCCGCGTCTGTTTCGTTTGCCAATGTTTCAATCAACAGCGCAACCGGTAAGGTATCAATTACCGCTGTATCTAATGCTTCCGGTTCGCAATTATTTATGGTGACCGCCAATGACGGCCAATCGCAAAACAACATTGCTGCTTCAACTTTCACGCTTGCAGTAAGTTCCGTGAACGATGCGCCTGCTTTCACTTTGAGCGGCAGCATCAACGTGAACGAAGATTTTGCGGGAACACAAACAGTGAGCACATCTCCTGCTCCTGTTCCATCGGACGAAATGGGCCAATCTGCAACTTACAGTCTTTCCCCGGCATCCGTTGCATTCGCCAATGTATCCATAAACAGTTCAACCGGACAGGTGAGCATTACTTCGAT
>CAZCXH010000140.1:0-13791 GCA_964502525.1 uncultured Chitinophagaceae bacterium | reverse complement strand
GAAAACGGTTAAAAAAATCGGAAGATATGAGAGTTCCCGAAGGGGACTCTTGTGATTCAGGATAAGGGCGAGTCTTTCGACTCGCCTTTCCTGGGACAAAGCAGCAGCTAAGGTGTTTTGATGGGTAACTCCCGTATGCGTATTTGTTCATTTTCAATCACAACAAAAGCGCCTTTCATTAAATCAGCTTCAAGTTGATTCAGGTTCGGCAACAGCAACCCGGCAATTCGCTCAATAGTAAGCGGTTCAATTCTGAACAGGATGACAGAAGGTTTGCTCTTTCCGCTATATGCATGAATGCGGCTGAAATCAAGGTCGTGAGTGATGATGATAAACCCGTTGTCTGCCGCATAAGTGAAAATAGCTTCGTCACGCTTTCCTCTCATGTTCAGGTCACGAACATGAACGGCATGATGTCCGCTTTTGATGATGACAGCCGCCAGCGAAGGAGGCATATTTTCATCAAGCAAAAAATTCACGATGCTTTTTTGATAGGAATCACACGGTAGTCAACAATACCAGCGGCAAATGCCATTGCATCTAAAACATCATCATGGGTAAGCCAGTCAAATTCTTTAAGCAATTCATCAACCGTCATGCCGCCCGAAAGGTAGGAGAGGACGGATGCCACGGGCATCCGGGTTCCTTTGATACAAGGTTTGCCGAAACACACTTCCGGGTCAATTGTAATGCGCGGGTAGTCTGGAAAAACATGAGTCATTGATTAGCAATTATGCTACTAAGTTAAATAGAATACGGATATAAAAGCAAAACATCAATGAGTATGGGCGAAAACCGGATACAATGCCGATGCTGCTGTTTAAAAAACATATACTTATTTTCTTGTTTAAATTCGCGGCAGTCTATGCCGTGCTGCTGCTGCCGGGGTTCAGAAACGCTTACATGGATTTCTACAACTCGACAGGCGAAAAGCTGTTCGGCTCGTTTGGCAGCAAAGGAATGGTGAGGTTCAAAGAAAAAAAGGGCGGCATGGATGAGGATGTCCAAACAATAATCTATCTGATAAACAAAAATGAATTCAGGGAGAAGGAAAAATCCAACACTCCCGTGAATACCGCATTCATTGAAAACAACTGGCTTAATGATTACCTGCCGGTAGCTTTTCTGCTATCGCTTAACGCTGCAACACCCATGGGGTGGAGACGGAAACTGATTTCCCTGGCTGCCGGACTCGTCATTATGCATATTTTTATTTTCTTCTCCATGTGGATTTCATTCCTCTTTCAGTTTAATCTTAACGCAGAGAAACTTCAAGTCGTGGAACTTGGACTGACTTCAACAGCAATCGCAGGCTTTCTTTACGAGGTCTTGTCTATAAATCCGGGAACATGATTATCGCAGCTTTGGCTGTGTGGGTGCTTGCATCATTCCAACGTGGCGATTTGAAAAGGTTGGATACGGCACTTGGTACATGAGCCTTCATTCTTTCCTGCAACTTCCCCCCCCCATTCTCCCACGAGATTGCATCTCGTGGGAGGAATATGGCAAGTTTGCAACTTCATGCGCGGGCAGTGAAGTGTGCGATCTCGGGATAAGGCGAGTCTTTCGAGTCCCACGAATTTTAATGTGTTCTTGCAAACGGTAGTTTACGTCAGGACACACGTTAAATCGCCTGCCATAATGACTGCGCCCATCGTCACGGCATTATAATTGTCACAACCACTTAGTTCCTTTATAACTTTTAATAATCATTCCATAAATGCTGCTGGGACCCACATACATCATTGAATGCCCCAAGTGCACTGCATTGCTTAAAAAAGCATCCCTGGCAAGCGGGAACACATTCGGAGCTCAAGAGTACTCTGACGGGAAATTTGAAGCTCCCATGCTGCGTGAGTTTCCGGTTATTACCATTTGCGACAAATGCAGCAACGCCTTCTGGATAGACAAAGCGAAGGAAGTTGGAAGCTTCAATCGGTTAGATAAGTCAGCTCCCGCAGAATGGAGGAATGCCCGGCAAGTGAGGTTTCCGGAAACAGAAGAATATTTCTCAATACTTGGTACTTCGTTTGTAAAAAACCAGGAAGATGAATTCTATATTAGGCAAAGAATTTTATGGGACTTCAATGACAGGGATAGAGACCGCTGGAATATAGACGACAGTGACGGGTCTTTATCGCAGGATGACTTCGAAAAATGGCAAGGCAACATTCTGGCTCTTATTAGGATTTTGAATCGGAGCCACTTAAATGGTTATAAGAAGTTGCTGCTGGCTGAGCTATACAGAAACTTGGGAGATTTTGAAAACTGTGAGAAAATAATGCACTCCATCAAAGGCTATGAGTTGTTGTGGATAAAAGACAATTTTCTTAGAGAATGTAAAAGAAGAAATACAAAGGTTTTTCGGCTTGTGATGAATCGGGACAATAAAGAAATTGTGCTCTTTGATGTGATCAGCAATGGTTATAATCTTGGATATTCCTCTGAAGCACTTCGTGATGACAGAGAGGTTGTGCTGGCAGCGGTGAGAAATTGGGGTAGTGCTATTCAGTTTGCTTCTGCACGACTGCGGTCTGACAAGGAAATCGCGCTTGAGGCTGTGAAGAAAGATGGCCATGCTCTAAAATTTGTTTCCGAAAAGCTGCGTGACGATAAGGAAGTTGTGCTTCAGTCAATAAACATGGACTTTTCAGAAGCTCTTAAACATGCCTCTAAAAAACTTCAGGCTGACGAGGAGCTGGTGCTCAAAGCTGCTTCAAAAAATGATGGCTTTGCACTTCGCTATGCAGCCGAAGAGCTATGGAATAACCGTGAATTTGTATTTAAAGTGATTGAAAAAGCGGGCGACAAAACATTTCCGTATGTTCCAAGAAAATCAACGTTTTGGTCAGACAGGGAGTTGGTGCTTTTGGCTGTTAAAGCGGACGGGGCCAACATTCAATTTGCAACGAAGGAATTGCGTTCGGACAGGGAGATTGTGATGGAAGCGGTAAAGCAATACGAATGGACGATTCAATTTGCATCGAAAGAGCTGCAGAATGATGAAGAACTGATACTCGCAGCCTTGCCACGTTGGTGGGAGGATTTGAAAAAATGAAAATTGAGTAAGTAGTCTTCTTTCAAAGGCAAGTTTGCAACTTCCTGCGTGGGCTGGATTAGGATGGTTGGCTTCCGGCAAGTTTGCAACTTCATGCGAAGGCTGGTTTATGTCGCTTATCTGCATAAATTGATAATTCATCACATCTGCCCCAAACGATAGAATAAAAACCAATGAATAGCCCCGGAGACCGGGGCTATTTTAATTTTAGGGTTAGCACACCCTAAAATTTTCCCTCGGTTGTTTCAAAGTCTTCCGAAGGGACTTCCGCAGGCTTTGCCTTTCTGATTCCTGCGTAACAAAAACCAATGGGAATATTATCTTTGACTTTTAGGACATGACAAAGAAAAAATCTTCCCCGAAAAGTAAAATCAAGGCAAAGCCACTTGCCCGCCTGCCGAAAAAGCTCGGGGATGACGCTTATGCTTATACAGCCGCTATAGTGGAGGATTTGAAATCAGACTTTCGGGTTGTTGCGGAAAACCAAAAAGCATTAGTTAAGAAGGCAGAAAGCCATAGTGCAGAGTTGGGGCGCATCAATGAAAACATTACGGAGCTTAAAATCGGTCAGTCGCTAATGCGGGACGATATAGCTGTGATGAAGCAAGATATATCCGAGTTGAAAGACCGGGTAACTTCTGTAGAAACTGACATCAAAGAAATTAAGCAGGAACTTAAATTTATTAAAAGCGAGATGATTGAGTTTAGAACCCTGCTCTCTCAAAAAGCCGATATTGAACGCTTCAAACGCCTCGAAGAGCGTGTAGCTCGTATTGAGCAGACATTGTCATTGCGGCAGTAAGGATATCAATACGTAAACGTTGCTCCGATCAACTCCCCCTCACTGCCGCAAGGTGTGTCACGAATGAAAGGAAGCGGATAGTTCTTTTCAATGCTGTATAAAAGATGGTGGACGCCAGCCTGCGCTAAAAGCTACGGCTGACAGGACCCTCTCTTCTCCCGCGAGATTGCATCTCGTGGGAGCAATGCGGCAAGTTTGCAACTTCAAGTGAGAGTCAGCTTTCTTTATCACAAAAAGAGATGATATGCCTTGCGAGTTCGAGTGATCCGTGTGTATTCTTGACAATCAGGTTTCCGTCATATCCCATGTAAAGGTGCAATCCCTTATAGGCTGCCACGAAAAGAGAATTCAGCTTGCAGTTTTTTTTGGAAAGATGCACCTGATACCGTTCTTTGCTCGGTCTTTTCTTCTCAGGATGAACGATGCCTTTGTTCTTGAGCCATTCTTCCACCGCCATCAGCACTCCCTTCCAGGCGGTGTCTCCTGCCCTGCGAACATATTTTTTGTCCTTATACAACCCATTTTCCCTGCCGGCTTTGGTTTGCAGCAAGTCCTCCGCATTTGCAACATATCTTCTGACTTCAGTGTAAGGAGATTTCATAGTATCAAAGATAAGAATCTAAGGATAAATACCGGGAGGGGTCTTTAGATTTTCGAGAGGGCTTTTTTAGCTTTGGCTTTCTGATGGCGAAGAAAAAACCTTCTGCGAAAAGTAAAATAACGGTAAAACCGCTTTGCCAGTTTGCCAAAAAATCTGGGCGATGATGCGTATGCCTATACAGCCGCCATAGTGGAGGATTTGAAATCGGACTTTCGTGTTGTTGCGGAAAGTCATCGCTCATTAAGCGATGAAGTCACTGGTCTCAGGCGGGAAGTGGGAACAATGAAGAAAGACATATCCGAACTTAAAATCGGTCAATCGCTCATACGGGACGATATAGCTGTAATGAAACAGGATATATCCGAGTTGAAGGATAAGATGACATCGGTGGAGGTTGACATCAAAGAAATCAACATATTTTCTGCACCGCAGATGACATATTATAACAGTAAAGTTTTCGCTATTCTTTACTGCGCCTTCCCAGCCCCGGTCGCTCCACCAAAGCATAACGGACACCGACTTCCGTAGTCCACTGGTAGCGGGCAGGGTGGTCGCCAAAGAGACCGGCTCCTCCTTTTGCCCAAATCGTGAAGTGACCAGTGAGGCGGTAAAACATTGTGGCTTCCATCGTCATGGACGCACCGGGATTGACATAGTCAATGTAGAGTTCGGGCAGCAGGAGCATCCAGACGCGCTTTGTCCAGCCTTTGACGAAGAATGCCTGGAAGCGGGAGAAATTGATTTTCTGCCGTGATTCATCGCCCCACAGGGAATTGAACTGCTGAAAGGCAAGAGCCGCGATGATCCTGCGCTCGCGGAAAACCTGGGTATAGAAAAGCGTGGGGATGATGACGTTTTTGCCAGAGCCGAGCAGCGGTGACATGGCGGTGTTGAAGCTAAACTCAATGGAAGCGGCAACGGCTGCCTTTTTGGTTTGAGCAAAACGGAAACCTACCAGCCTAAGGGAAATATCTCCGAACCCATATTGACGATAGTCCGCTGCGCTTTTGGAATTATACACGAGCGGCACATCGAGCCTGGTGGTGAACCTTTTGCCAAGCTGAAGCACACCCCGGATGGTGGTGGCATTGAGGAAGATATCGTTGCGGTGGCGCTGCAGCTCGCTGAACACTTCAACGCGGGAGAAAAATTTGGTGGGATCTTCCTGGATAAGGCTGTTAGGGGATTTTCCGGCAACGGTGTCCTGCTGGGCAAAAGCAGCAACAATACCGCAAAGTGAACACAGGAAACAAAAGAAAAACCCTTTCAAAGCGAAAGAGGGACGCCATGCTGATGAGCCAATTAAATTATCACAACTTCTCAATCAGCTTTGCCTTCTTGGCGTCAAACTCCTGTTGGGAGATGACTCCAATATCGAGCAATTCTTTCAACTGTTTCAGTTCACCGATTATTACCGCTTTGTCAACGGAAGGTGCAGTTGCCGGATCGGTGGTTGTGGCGGGTTTGTTGCCCACTATTTTGTCAACCGTGACATCAGCGGGAACGATGCTGGTGCCCTTCGCCTGCTCAATGAAAAAAACGAGCTTGCCATTGACGGCAGTAAGGCTGTCAATGCGGGCTTCATCCTTTTTGTAAGCCTTCGTCAAAATAGCCACCGTATCTTTCAATGTCAGGGTGAATGTTGAATCACGATGTGCTCTGAGTGAGTCAATCAGTTTTGCAGTGTTAGCAGGATCAAATTCATATTTGAAGACTTTTTCCTTCACCACTGTGTAAACTCCGTAGTATTTGTCAAGACTTTTTGAGAGGGAATCGTTGACGGTTTTCAGCGAATCAATGGTCAAGTCCTTTGGGTCCACCTTTCCTTTTTTTTGGGCGAAGGATTGCGTTGCTACAAGCAACGACAGAAGCAACAGATAGTTTTTCATAATGGTTGTTTTTGAGGACGCTAAGGTAGTGATTTCTTTTGAGCACTAAAATAGCAGGATGACCTGTGACCCGGGTGTACGACACTTTTTTGCTTGGCTCCTGGTGCAGCGTCAAGTGCTTTATGTCAGGTAAAAGGTTAACGGTTTACATGTTTCCTGTGTCCGTTAGTCTGTTTACACAAATCGTAAACGTGTAAACCGTAGACAGGAAACGAAAGAAACCGGCAAAATAGGCTTGACGTTGCGATAGCACCCACCCCTCACTCCCCTCCAAGGAGGGGAATCCCTCACGCTAAAGCCGGCTGTTGTTAAAAAAATAATATGTTGGTTTGTTTCGATTGCTTCTTCCTTCAAGATTTGTAATGTGTTCATTATTTCCCTCCTTGGATTCTTGTAGGGTGGGGTGGGTGCTCGGAAAAATGACACGTCTGGAATTTGTCATAAGGACACCCTATGACCTTCGAACCTTTGATGATGATGATTGTTATCCATTGAGAAATGAAAGGAATTTTCCTCAAATTGCAGGGCAAAATCCTACACTATGAAAATCTCGTTCATCCTTCGCCATGAAGCATGGGAGTTGGCGCTCATGCTGTTTGTTATCATGCTGCTTTTTGTCATCATCGGGCGGCAGGTGGGCGTGAAATTTTTTGGGGAACGTGAGAAAGATGGAAACGTGCTTGCTTCGCTGTTTGCCATCCTCGGGCTGATGCTTGCATTCACCTTCGGCATGTCGCTGACGCGGTATGAAAAAAGAATTGACATCCATATTCAGGAGTCAAACGACATCGGCACGGCCATCCTGCGCGCTGACCTCTATCCCGAAGACATCCGCCAGCAGTTCCGCGCTGATTTCAGGCAATATGTGGAAGCGCGCATCGCTTACTTTGAAGCGGGGACAGACTCGGATAAAATGTTTGCCGCCAAACGTGAAACGGAAATAATAGGGCAACGGATATGGGAACGTGCCGCGCAAAATTCAACCAACCCTGCCGTAAGCATCCCGGCTACCATGCAGATGGTTCCAGCGCTCAACGCCATGATTGACATCACGAACACGCGCTGGCGCATGACGGTTGCCAAAGTGCCCGAGGCGGTGCTCTACCTGCTGTTCGTCCTCATCTGCATCTGCGCTTTGCAATTAGGCTACACATTATCCGCAAAAAAGAGGATGGACTGGCTCGGTGTCGTTGGGGTTGTGTTGCTTGTGTGTGCGGTAGTTCACCTCATCATTGACATTGACCGACCGCGCAGGGGAACGATTACGCTCGAGGAGGTGAATCAATCCATTGTGGATTTGAGGGGGATGTTTTGACAAACATTTTTGAGTTCCTCCGATAAACCAGTATTAGTCATCGGATGAATTGCTAATAGGACGATATAGAAACAGTTACACATCGCATGATTTTTATAGAACATTCATCCGATGACTTTTCAGAGCGGACTCATCTTTCATTGATGAACGGTCAACAGTTTAAGGAGGTGATTTCCCTTTCACTCATTGTTTTCAAAACGTATATCCTATCGTAGTATTAATCCCCCAGTCATACGTTGAGGCGCCTTCGGAAGCAGGCTCGTTGTCATAGTCGTGATAGTTGGAGATGCCGATGGTGAAATCATCAATGAGTTCAAAGTCAACTCGGATGTTGGCGTTGAGCCTTATTCTGCCCGGGTTGTTGAGACTGTAGTAATTGTCAACGGTGGTGGTGAGAATGACCTTGGGCATCGTGTATTTATAAATTCTATAGCCAACAGCTATCACTCCTTCCATATTGCTTGTGCTGCCTCCGCTTGCAGCATATTCCCTGTTGCCCACGAAGCCGCCCAGCATGTTGAGGGCATGAAGGTTAGTGTAAACGACATCTTTACCACCGCCCGCACCGAGGTAAATACGGGCATCAAGACCCAACTCGGTGTTTTGTTCAACGCCAGCGAACGGGGAGACGAACCACCGCTTATTGAAATAGCGTGCGTAACTCAACTCCGCATTTTGCTTCTTCGTAATGTCTGTTGTATCCGAAGTGAATTGCTGGCGCGTGATTTCGGAATAGCCGGACAGCTTCACCAGGTCGCGGAGGGCGCGGTAACTGACATTGGCACCAAAATTATACTTGAGCACATCGCTGCCCTTGGAGTAATTGACGCCCGCATTGATGCTGCCGTCAATGCGCGAGAGGAAAGTGCCCTTGACGGGGATGATGCGGACAAGCTCATCCATCGGGATGATTTTTGATTCACCGTTGATGATGAGCTTGATTTCGCGCACTTTGGTGGTGGTGTCGAGCGAGCCGAAGGACACCTCCGTTTCCTTATTGGTCAACTCAAAAGAAGCGGACGACTTGAGTTTCATCACGTCTTTCCACTTCACGGAGAGCAAGCCCGCATCATCGGTGTCGAATGAGAGCACGCCATACACTAGCTTTTTCACCTCACCATTGATGTGATTTCCGTTTTTGAGCACGAGCAGGTCGGTTTTCTGGGCGAAAGCGAAAAAGGTAAAAGAGAGTAATAAAGCGACTGATGTCAACCGGCTTATCAAGCTATAAAGCATTTATCAGAGAGGTAAAGATATATGAGAAGGCAAGCATTATTTATAAGAAAAAAACAAACCGGACAAAAGCAGCAGTTCACTGTTCTCATCCGGTTTGTTTATGAATAGTTACTCGCTCAGAACACCGCCAGCGGTGTCACCATGCCGATTGCAAATCTTCCCGTGGTGTAATCGCTCACGCCCAGGGCGGGATTCTGCGCTGCGCCATCGGAGTAGTTGTAAATCCTGCCCACCCAGTTCACATAGAAACGCAGGTTGAAATCTTTGAACGGATAATATTCAAATGTCGGGATATAGCCCCACGCAACGCGCAGCCTGTCCTCAGTTCCCGGAGCGTCCATCCAGTCTTCCAACTCCACCATGCCTACAAACGCGATGTTGATGTGGTCATTCACGCGGTAATACAGGTGCAGCCAGTTGCCGATGTAGCGCGTGTTCTGCACACGGTAGCCGTACAGCGTGTCCGGAATATTTTCGCTCACAATGCCCGTGCGGTCGAGGTCCTCAAAGTAGAGGTTCAGGTCATATTGCAGCGTGAACTTTCCAAACTGAAACTGGTTGCCCAGCGTGACGTAGTGCATGAACGTGCCTTCCGCTTCCGTGAACAATGAATAAGACCAAATCGGCTTGTACTTCCCCTTGCCAAAATTTCCGCGCCAGTTCACCACGTATGCCAGGGGCGCTTTTGACGGGGTGATGTTGGGTACGTTGCCGTAAAGCTCGCTGAATGTTTTTGTCCTCGAGTTCAGCACCTGCAGCGTGAACTGGTGGTTGGGTGTCAGCTTGTAGCTCACGCCCACACCCGCAAGGAAGTTATCCGCATAGTCAATGATGTCGGAATACTGATAGACGTCAATCGGGTTGAGGTCAAATTCGTAGCCGCCCCAGTCAGCGCACAGTTTACCTGCGGAAATGCTCCACTTGTCCGTTGCGTCCACGCGCACCATGGCGAGGTCAACGGAATGGCTGAGGTTGTCAACCGATTGCGGGTCCTGCGTTCTGGTGAAGCGGTTGCGGAAGCGGAAATACACTTTCTTGTGCACCTGTCCGCGGAACTCCACGCGGAACTGCTCCATGTTGAAGCGTGTGCCCGTGTACGTCCCGTCCATGAATTCATTGCGCAGCGCAAAGCGCGTGTTGGCGATGAAGCTCACATTTTTCAGCAGCCACTGCTTGTCTTCGGGAATCAGTGTTTTGTAATAAGTGGTATCGCCCACCTGGCGTTCCTGCACCTGGGCAAAAAGCGCAGCGGGAAAAAACAAAAGCATAATAATCCATTTGCCTTTCATGAAAGGCAGTTTTTGGGTTTTCATAAGTAAAGATTTTTTTGTGAGATTATTAAGGTTTACATGTTTACACGTTTACGGTTTCCGGTTGTAGAAAACAGTAAACCGTAAACACGTAAACCGTAAACTGCAATCATTAATATTCATTAAAAGCCGTCTGTATATCCGCCACCGACTTTCCTTTCAGCATGCAGAGCATCAGCAGGATGCGCGACTTCTGAGGGTTAAGCGATGTGGAGGCGACAAAGCCCATCTTGTCGTCACTCACTTCCACGTTTCTGCCGGTGGAGCCGGTGGGAACGCGCGAGCTGCGCACCACGAACACGCCCTTCGAGGCAAGTCCTTTTGCGGCTTCGAGCGAGGCGGCATTCACGTTGCCGTTGCCCATGCCTGCCAGCACAATGCCTTTCGCTTTGCTGCCGGAAATCAAATCAGCCGGCATGTCAGCGCAACCGTAGATGATGTCAACGCGCGGGAACGCGGTGATTTCAATCCCTGCAAATTCGCTGCCCGTGGTGTGCTTCTTGTCAGGAACGCGGAAAAATTCCGCAACACCATAATTGATGGTTCCGACAAGCCCCTTCCCGATTGACATGAATGTCTGCACATCGGTGGTGCTCGTTTTCGTTATCGCCTGCGCGCCATGAATGTCATCGTTGAGCGTCACCAGCACACCGCGTCCTTTCGCTGCTGGGTTTGCCGCCAGCGCCACCCCATTGTACAGATTCAGCGGACCGTCAGCGCTCACTGCCGTTGACGGGCGCATCGAGCCGACCATCACCACCGGCTTGTCGCTGTTCACCGTCAGGTTCAGGAAGTAAGCCGTTTCTTCCATCGTGTCGGTGCCGTGCGTAATCACGATGCCATCACAATCTTTCGATTTAAGCAGTTCGTTGATGCGCTTCAAAAGCTTAATCCAGATTTCAAAAGACATGTCTTGCGAGCCAATATTGCTGATTTGTTCACCTTTGATGTTGGCGAGTTTTTCGATGCCCGGCACGGCTTCAATCATCACATCAATGTTCGTCTGTCCCGAAGTGTAGCCTGCCTGCGTTCCCGTAGCCGCAGAGCCTGCAATCGTGCCGCCCGTGGCGAGAATCACGATATTGGGCAATGTAGCCGGTGCCGTGGTGGCGGTGGTCTCCTGCGCTCCGGGAAAGCGAAATGCCCCCAGCGCGACAATCAATAAAATTGCAAGTGTGTTCTTAATCATGGTTTTTGGTTTTAAATGTTTCCGCAAATTTACAATCCGGAACAGCGGCTGAAATGACAAAAGTCATTTCGATTGATTGCACGCCCATCGAAGCTTTAGCGAAGGTTGGCGCGTACTGACCTCGTTTCCTTGGTAATTCGTACTGACAGCGTAGCTCGTCAGGAGTTCATTCATTTTTATTGATGGTTTAATTCAGTTCATCAATTCTATTTTCTCTGAATAATTCTATCCATTTTTTCAAAGTAGTTATTGAAGGCGCCTTTTCTTGCAGAAGAGCATTGATAAACCTGTAAAAGTCCTTATTCATGTCAATACTCTGGGCTTTGGTTAATTCCTTAAAGCCTTTCAAACTGGCAGGCAAGCCATAATCTTAAAGTTTAATGTTAACGCAAACTGCGTCTGTCATTAACCACTTTTCTATTTCAGGACAAATCAAAATCAGGTAATGTTTTCGCTCTTTATGCTTTTTCAGTATGAGGTTATTTTCCGAAGCAATTATTTCAAATTCGAAAAAGTATTTTGCAGTCGGGCTGGATTATTAAAAGTCGTTCGTCTTGCCTTTCAATTTTGATTCTGTAGCCGAACTCTAAAAATATTTTATCAAACTGCGATCGGAGATATTCATTACTTTCTAAAACATGAATGAGATTTGAGCCATATGGTGGCTTTAAATTTGTATAATTGCCTTCGTTATTAAAATCAACATCAGTCCGATAATAATATGGTTGCACGCCACTTGTAGTGACACCGCCACCCGAGATAATCGAATGAAATCATTTGACAGTTCCATTTCCCCATAAGGAAATGCAGCTAAACTGTAATCATAGTTATTGTTTCTATTTTTTCTAATAGAAAGATTGAAGGATTCATTTTTATATCCCGTTATAGCGATTATTTTTTTATCATCGTACCCTCGAAAAAGACTCTTTACATCGTCCGCCCGATAATTTTTTTTTCAATCGCCTTCGATTTTTACGCATTCTCAGTAAAAAGCCAGGAAAAGTACATCAGGTTGATCGCTTCAAGAATATTGGAATTCCCAACATTGGGTTGACCGATCAATACATTGATGCGCCTGCAATTCAGTTTTATATTATTGACTTATTTGTAGTTGGCAATCTCAAGATAGTTTATATGTTCATTCATGTCTTAATCAGTGAAACAACTTCTTCATTTGAACTTCCAGCATTCTTATGTTTGATTTTTCTTCACTGGTAATGGTAATGTAACTAATCCGATTGAATTTTAATTGCTCATGCTTAAATTAAATAATTGAATCAGGAAATCCTTTCTTTGTTTTCCTATTTTTCCCCCTGTTGTGAGTGGAGCCATGTTTTCAAAGATTTAGTCAAAGATAAGATTTCAAAAAGGGGGACGCCACAGCGCTTACTAACTCAATTCCCGTTTACAATCATGAATTTTTATTTTTTGCTGATATAGCTTATATTAATAAGTTCATCATTTAGTGCATATCTTTCAGGTATTAGCTTTAAGCCACTGGCTTCAAGCCTCAAGCTGGCCAAAACTTGCAGCTTGTAGCTTGCGGCTTGAAGCGGAATGAATTATGTACTATTTCTTGCTCCCATTAATAAAACCTGAAAAGTCCTTTCCCTTTGTCCAGATATTATTACTGATTTTGTATTTGTAGTCTAAGCCGTTTTCATAAAACAGGTCAATGTCCTCATTTGTATTTGCAATCTTTGCTTTGCTATGTATGTTCAAAGCCAATTACTTCTGCAACTTTTTTGTGCAGCTTTTTACCGATGTCAATTACGAACCTTGCGTTCTCCCTGATACTATCCTTGCTGACTGCCCCTTTTTTAAGAACAACGCACAGCGCATAATTATCAGATTCTGTGACGGCAGTTTCAGCCTGGTGAGGCGTCATTGAAACATAAGATTCTCTTGAAGTGGATTTTACTTCAATGGAATTTTCACGAATTAAAATTTGACTTTTCTATTCTCAAGAAGGTTTAGAATTACCGGTAGCGAAATTGCCATTGAGTGATGACCGGGGCAGCGCTACCTTGCCTGTTCCGCCTTTCTTAGCCTGATAATTTCTTTTGCCTGCCGGAAGTAGCGGTGCGGAACCCAAAGCATTCCCCAAACGATGTCGTTTTCTTTTTTATAGTCCGGCTTGTTGTCGTGCCGGTGGTGTGCCTGGTGCCCCAACTTCAGCCCCAGGAGATAAAAGTTCTGAGGATTATTGAACACTTTTATCCTTCGGTGAACCAGCCCGTCATGAACCAGCACGTAGCAGATGCCGTAAATCAGAATCCCTATGCCGATGTACAGCTTGTAATCGCAGCCATCTAAAATGCCGAACATCATGAACAGCCAGCTTGGGATGCCGAAAAACAACGCCACGGCATCGTTTTTTTCAAAAATGCC